>JBMSKG010000126.1:0-8277 GCA_049419625.1 Paracoccaceae bacterium
GACGGTTGGTGCCGCCGCCGCCGAAGAAACCATCGAGGAAATCGTCGATCATCTGGCTGGCGCGCACATGTGCTTTATCACCGCCGGGATGGGCGGCGGTACCGGCACGGGCGCGGCTCCGATCATCGCACAGGCCGCGCGTGAGCTGGGCGTTCTGACGGTCGGCGTTGTGACCAAGCCTTTCCAGTTTGAAGGCAACAAGCGGATGCGTCAGGCCGAAGAGGGCATTGCCGCGCTGCAAAAGGTTGTTGATACGCTGATCATTATCCCGAACCAGAACCTGTTCCGCCTGGCCAACGAACGCACCACCTTTACCGAAGCCTTCGCAATGGCCGATGACGTGCTGTATCAGGGCGTCAAAGGCGTGACCGATCTGATGGTGCGCCCGGGCCTCATCAACCTTGACTTCGCCGATGTCCGCTCGGTGATGGACGAGATGGGCAAGGCGATGATGGGCACTGGCGAGGCCAGTGGCGACGATCGTGCCGTGCAGGCGGCTGAAAAGGCCATTGCCAACCCGCTCTTGGATGAAATCAGTCTGAATGGCGCCAAGGGCGTGCTGATCAACATCACCGGCGGCTATGACCTGACGCTGTTTGAACTGGACGAAGCGGCCAATATCATCCGCGAAAAGGTCGATCCCGATGCCAATATCATCGTGGGCTCGACGCTGGACACCAGCATGGAAGGTTCGATCCGCGTTTCGGTCGTGGCGACCGGCATTGATGTGATGCAGGCCAAATTGGAAACCCCGTTGACGCGCCGCCCGATGGGCGCGCCGCTGCAACCGAATTTTGCGGCACCTGCGGCGGCTACGTCCGCGGCCGAAGCTCGGCGCGAACCGCCGATGCCGCTGACCATGGCGCCGGTTGCCGTCGCGCAACCTCAGATGACGCAGCCCGCTGCGGCCCCTGAGCCGTCGCTTTTCGATCATTCGCACGAGCCGGCGGCCTTCGAAGCCGAGCCGGAAGACATGATCGACAACGATATCCCGCCGCCGGCCTATCGCCCGCAGCCCGCTGCACCGCGGTCTTATGGCCATGCCGCGATTGAAGGGGATGCTGCAAGCTTTGTTGCGCCAAGCGCACGTGCTCCGGGTGCGCCGTCGCCCGAAGCGATTGCCCGTCTGCAAGCCGCCCTGTCCAAGGGCCAGCAGCCTGCATCGCGTGGGCCGTTTGCCCAAGCACAGCAACCCCGTGCTGCCGCGCCTGCCGCCAAACCCGCCGAAAGCCGGCCGCGTTTCGGGATTGGTGGGCTGATCAGCCGCATGGCAGGCGGTGGCCAGTCCGAGCCGCAAGAGCGTGCCTCGGCAGGCCGCGCCCAGCCGCCCGTCACTGCCTATGATGACGAGCAAGAGCATTCTTCCGACAATGACCGCATCGAAATTCCGGCTTTCCTGCGGCGCCAAGCAAACTGAGTCGGTTTCAAACTCTGTTACAAAGCCCGGTGTGAGCCGGGCTTTTTCTTTTTAATCAATGACTTGCGTGGCGCGTGGTCTGTCATAAACCGTCACAAACTGTGAATTGAGATATCCGGCCTGCACCCTTAGGTAAAACTTGACGCATCGGGGTGACATCAGGCCCCGCGTGCCAGGGAGTTGTCGAAGGTGCAAAACACGTTGGTTCAGTCGGTAAGCTTTGCAGGCGTCGGCTTGCATTCGGGCGCGCCGGTGACGATGACGGTGCATCCTGCCGCAGAAGATCATGGGATCTGGTTTCGTCGCACCGATGTGACCACGGGCGATGCGCGGGTTCCCGCGCAGTGGGACGCGGTGGTGCCCTCGCGCCTGTGCACGCTGGTGGCCAATGCCGCCGGAGTTTCGGTGTCAACCATCGAACACATCATGGCGGCGCTGGCAGGTTCGGCCATCCACAACGCATTGATCGACATTGACGGTCCCGAAGTGCCGATCCTTGACGGCTCTGCTGCGCCCTTCGTGGCGGGATTTCTCGAAGTCGGGATCGTTCCGCAGGGCGCGCCTGTGCGCGCGATTCGTGTGCTTAAGACGATTGAAGTGCGTGAAGGTGACGCGGTTGCGCGGATCGAACCCTCGGACATGCTGGAAATCGCCTTTGACATCGACTTTGCCGAGGCGGCAATCGGCCGTCAGCACAAAGTGTTGAACATGGCCAATGGCGCCTTTGTGCGCGAGTTGTCAGACAGCCGCACCTTCTGTCGTAACGCCGAGGTGGTCGTGATGCGCGAACGCGGGCTGGCCTTGGGCGGCACGCTTGAAAACGCTGTCGTGTTCGAAGGCGACAAGGTGCTGAGCCCCGGCGGGCTGCGCCATGCGGATGAGCCGGTGCGCCACAAGATGCTGGACGCGCTTGGCGACCTGGCACTGGCCGGGGGGCCGATCTTGGGCCGCTATACCGGGATCCGCGCGGGTCATGCGCTGACAAACCGGCTTTTGCGTGCCCTTTTCGCAGATGCCACCGCTTGGCGCGCGCAAGATTGTGTGGGCCTTGCCAGTGGCAAATTGCCCGGTGTGGGCGCGCATCGCGGCGATCTGCCGCTTTTGGCCTGACAATCAATGCAACGAGGGGCGAAAGCCGTTTTGCGCCCCGGATTTTTCTGTGCTACGACAAGCGGTGTATGGTGCGCACCGACTTGATCTGGTGGTGCCGGACAGAGTGAGCACAGGATATTCGGAAGATGGCAGGCGAATTATTCAAAGCGGTGCGGCGGGGCATGTGCGTGGCGCTGCTGGCCGGGTCGCTTGGCGCTTGCGCGGGTGGGCTTAGCACCAAAAAGGAGGCCCCGCTTGACGATTTGCCGCCCGAGGAAATCTACAAACGGGGTGAGCTGATCCTGGAAACGGCCCGCAAGCCGGGCGATTCCTTGCGCTATTTCGCGGAAGTTGAGCGGCTCTATCCCTACACCGAATGGGCCAAGCGTGGGCTGATCATGCAGGCCTTCGTATTGCACAAATCCAAGGAATACGAAGAGGCGCGGGTGGCTGCTCAGCGCTATCTCGACTTCTATCCCGGCGATGAGGATGCGGCCTATGCCCAGTATCTCATGGCCCTGTCCTATTATGACGAGATTGACGAGGTCGGCCGTGACCAAGGTCTTACCTTCCAGGCGCTGCAGTCGCTGCGCGTGGTGATCGAGCAATATCCCGAGAGCGAATATGCCAAGTCGGCGATGATGAAGTTCGATCTCGCCTTTGACCATCTGGCCGGCAAGGAAATGGAAATCGGGCGCTATTACCTGAAGCGCAAGAACTATCCGGCTGCCATCAACCGCTTCAAGGTGGTGGTGCAGGATTTCCAGACCACCACGCACACCGCCGAAGCGCTGCATCGTTTGGTGGAGGCCTATCTTGCGCTTGGCTTTGCGGATGAGGCGCAGACCGCCGCCGCGATCCTGGGCTACAACTATCAATCGAGCCCCTTCTATGAAGATAGCTTCAGGCTGTTGAAAGGGCAGGGCTTGGCGCCCGAGGCCAAGGGCACAAACTGGCTTTCGACGATCTATCGCCAGATGATCAAGGGCGAGTGGTTGTAAGGGGGGTGGGCAGATTGCCCGACCGACGAGGCCCAGATGCTGCGCACGCTTGAAATTCGCGATGTGCTGATCATTGATCGGCTGTCACTGGCCCTTGGGCCGGGGTTGAACGTGCTGACCGGTGAAACCGGCGCGGGCAAGTCGATTCTCCTTGATGCCTTGGGCTTTGTGTTGGGATGGCGTGGCCGGGCCGATCTGGTCCGTCAGGGCGCCGCTCAGGGCGAGGTTTTGGCGGTCTTTGATCTGGATGCGCACCATCCCGCCCATGCGATGCTGGCAGAGGCCGGGATCGAGGCTGCGGAGGGTGAGGTGATCCTGCGCCGCATCAACACCGTCGATGGGCGCAAGACGGCTTGGGTTAATGACCGGCGGGTGACGGGCGAGGTCTTGCGTGATCTGTCCGATGCGCTGGTGGAACTGCATGGCCAGCATGATGACCGGGGCCTTTTGAACCCACGCGGGCATCGGCAATTGCTGGATGCCTTTGCCGGGCTGGATCTGGCCGGGATGCGCGCGGCTTGGCGTGCGCGGGCCGAGGCGCGGGCAGCGTTGCAGACCGCGCAGAACGCGCTGGAGCGGGCGCAGGTTGAGGAAGAGTTCCTGCGACATGCTGTGGCAGAGTTGGACAAGCTGAACCCCGTGCCCGGCGAGGAGGCAACGCTGGATGCCCGTCGCCGCCTGATGCAAGGGTCCGAGCGGATCCGCGCCGATATTGCCCGCGCCCATGGCGCTTTGGCAGACGGGGCCGAGGGCGCGATGCGTGATGCGCTGCGCTGGCTTGAGGGCGTGTCAGACAGGGCAGAGGGGCGGCTGGACGGCGCACTTGGCGCGTTGAACCGTGCCTTGATCGAACTGGGCGAAGCCGTGGGCGGGGTTGAGGACGCGCTGCGCGGGCTCGATTTCAACCCGGCCGAATTGGAAGTGCTTGAGGAACGGCTCTTCGCGATCCGGGCTTTGGCGCGCAAGCATGGCGTCCTTCCTGACGACTTGGGTGGTTTTGCCGAAGGCTTGCGCGGGCGGCTTGCGGCGATCGACGGCGGGGCGGCAGGTTTGGCGCGCCTGCAAGAGGCGGTGGCCAAGGCCGATGCCGCCTATCTGCGCGAAGCGGCGGCGCTGACGTCCCTGCGCCGTGCGGCGGCCAAGCGGCTGGATCTTGCCATGGCCAGCGAGCTTGCGCCGCTGAAGATGGAACGCGCGGTCTTTACCACTGAGATGACTTTGGCCGAGGCCGGCCCAGAGGGCGTGGACAGCGTGACCTTTACCGTGGCCACCAACCCCGGTGCGCCAGCGGGACCCTTGAATCGTATTGCCTCGGGTGGGGAGTTGAGCCGGTTTCTGCTGGCCCTGAAGGTTTGCCTTATGGGTGACAGCCCCGGCATGACGATGATTTTCGACGAGATCGACCGGGGCGTTGGCGGGGCGACGGCAGACGCCGTGGGCCGCCGCCTGAAATCGCTGTCCGATCGCGCGCAGGTGTTGGTTGTCACCCATAGCCCGCAGGTGGCCGCCAAGGGCGCGCATCACTGGCAAGTGTCCAAGCGGGTGGAGAACGGTGCGACCCTGTCCAGCGTGGTGACGCTCTCCGCCGATGAGCGGGTTGAAGAAATCGCGCGCATGTTGGCGGGCGATACGGTGACCCAAGCGGCGCGCGAGGCGGCGCGGGCGCTTTTGGGCTAACGCCTCGGGCGCCTTCGGCTTCTCGTCGGGGCACCACGACGCGCGACGCAGTCGACAAGGAGTGTGTCGACGAGGTGTTTTAGGCCAAAACGGTGAAGGTCAGGCTAATTGCGCGCCAGTTCAGCCCATCTGCTTGCAGGACGGCAATCAGCATTGCGCCGAAACGTGGCATTTCCTCGCCAGTTTCTTCAATAGCCCCCGTGACCACAAAGCGTTGGCGCAACAGCGCCACATCTGGGCCAAGCGGCACAACGGTGCCCTTGCCCGTCACCAACCGGGCCCGGGCGAAGATTCCGGTCGCCTCGGCCTCGAACCCATGCCGCACCGCATCGCGCCCTTCGGCCCAGATGCCGGTCAACGTGAGCGCTGTTGCATCCTCGGCCATCAACTCGGCCATCGCGTTGGCGTCGCGGTCGCCGAAAGCATAGGCAAAGGCGCGGGAAAAATCGTCAGGGGTCATGAGCCCACCTTGGGTTGCGGCACCAGCTTGCCGGGGTTCATCAGGTTTTGGGGGTCTAGCGCGCGCTTGATCTGCCCCATGAGCGCCCAAGCGGCCCCATGTTCGGCCGCCATCAGCGGCAGTTTGCCGATGCCCACGCCATGTTCGCCCGTGATGGTGCCGCCCAAGCCCAAGGCCCGTTCGGCCATCCGGGTGGCCAGTGCCTTGGCGGTGGCGGTTTCCTGCGGATCGGCGGGGTTGATGAGCAGGATGGCGTGGAAGTTTCCATCGCCCACATGGCCAAGGATCGGGCCGGGCAGCCCGCTTTGGGCGATGTCGTCACGGGTTTCCTCGACTGCTTGGGCAAGGGCCGAGATTGGCACGCAGACATCGGTGACGACCGCGGTCGCGCCCGGACGGCTTGCCAAAATCGCGCGGTAGGCGTCGTAGCGCATCTTCCAAAGGCGGTTGCGATCCTCGGTTGCCTTGGCCCAGTCAAAGCCGGTGCAACCATAGCTGGCGGCAATGTCGCCAAAGCGTTGGGCCTGTTCGGCAACGCCCTCGGGTGAGCCGTGGAATTCCACCAAGAGCTGCGGGCACAAGGGCAGGTCGGTGCCGGAAAACGCATTGCAGGCGGCCACGGTTGCGGGATCCAGAAACTCGATCCGCGCCATGGGCAGACCGGTCTGGATCGTCGCGATAACGCAGTCAACTGCGGCGGCCATGTCGGCAAAGCCGCAACTCGCGGCCGAAATCGCTTCGGGCTGGCCGTGTAGGCGCAGCGTCAGTTCGGTGATCAGCCCCAGCGTGCCTTCGGCGCCGACAAAGAGCGCGGTCAAGTCATAGCCAGCGGCAGTTTTCGGGGCGCTGGTGCCGGTGCGGATCACCTCGCCCCCGGCCAGGACCAGCTCAAGCCCCAACACAGCGTCACGCATCGTGCCATAGCGCACAGCGGTGGTGCCGCTGGCACGGGTGGAGGCCATGCCGCCAAGACTGGCATTGGCCCCGGGGTCGACGGGAAAGAACAGGCCGGTGTCGCGCAGGTCGTGGTTCAAGGCTTCTCGGGTCAGACCGGGTTGCACCCGGCAGAGCATATCTTCGGGATGCACCGCGATCAGCCGGTTCATGTCGCGAAAATCGACGGTAACTCCGCCCTTGACCGCCAACGCATGCCCTTCGAGCGAAGTGCCTGTGCCCCAAGCCACGATGGGCACGCTGTCGCGGGCGCAGAGTGCTGCGATCTGGGAGACTTCCGCGGTGCTGTTCGGGTAGACCACCGCATCGGGCTGGCCTGCGGTCATATAGCTTTCGCTTTGGGCATGCAGCGCGCGGTCTGCTGTGCTGGTCGACAGCCGGGGGCCGAGGAGGGCTGCGAGGTCATTCACAAGGGGGCCGGGCAACGCCATGGCGGGCTCAGGCAGCGGGGCTGCGCGCGGCGACGCGCGCCATTTCGACGGCCAAGTCGCCATAGCCGGTGAAGCGGCGTTCATAGGCAAGGCCAAGACGTGCGGCGCAGTCCTGCGCCTTGGTGTCCAATGCGGGATCGTCGGTCTGCGCCTGATAAACGAGCTTGGTGTAATTTCCGAAATACATGTCGCGCAGCTGGGGATGGCGGTCCAGCCCCATGGGTTTCCAGACAAAGGCATCAAACTGGCGCACGAGGAAATCGGTCAGGTAGAAGGCGGTGAATTCGTTCTCAGAATGGGTGGCAAAGGTGTCATTGCCTTCAAAAAACGAATAGCAATGCGGGCCGGCCAGCATCTCGACGCCCAATTCGGCGCATTTGGCCTGCAAGAGCCCGCCGGTGCCGCAATCGGCGTAGAGCACGAAGATCTGGTCAAAGACCGCGCGCTGTTCGGTTACGGTGCGGGCCACTTCGGCAGTGATCTGGTCGGGGTAGAGGTGAAGTTTTGCGGGCAGGCATTGCAGATGCAGGTGATCCCAGCCGTTCAGCCGCTTTAGCGCCAGCACCTCGTGGGCCAAGGCCCCACAGGCGATCAACAGCACAGGTCCCGCGCCGGGCACATGCAGGCCCTCTTCGGTCAGGGTTGTATCGTCGGGAAGCAGGGCGGCCGTCACGGCCATGCAAAGGCCCGAATGGCCAATGCGGCCAAAAGGGCCGCGATGGTCAGCGCACCCAGCGACACACCAAGGCCAGAGGCAGCCCAGATCGTCAGGCCTGCGGCAAGAACCACAGCGAGGATCAGCGCAAGGAAATGGGGCAGGGGCATGATCGTCTCCTTCCCCGCTAATTTGGGGTCAGGCGCGGCAAATGCCAAGGGGCAAAAACGCAAACCCCGGGCGCGATGGCCCGGGGTTTGCGATGTAAAGCGGTTGAGTGACCTTAGGCGCCCAGCTGGTTGTGCTTGCGCGCCACAAACTGCTTGGCGGTTTCCACGGCCACAGCGGCATCGCGGCAATAGGCGTCTGCACCGATGGCCTTGCCAAACTCTTCGTTCAAGGGCGCACCGCCCACCAGCACGATGTAGTCTTCGCGCAGGCCCTTTTCCTTCATCGTGTCGATCACGACTTTCATATAGGGCATGGTGGTGGTCAGCAGCGCCGACATGCCCAGGATATCGGGCTTTTCAGCTTCGAGCGCCTCAAGGTACTTTTCTACCGAGTTGTTGATGCCCAGGTCCAGCACTTCG
>JBMSKG010000127.1:0-8266 GCA_049419625.1 Paracoccaceae bacterium
TGATTGGGTGAATGCCGGGGCGGGCGATGATCAGGTCTGGGGTGGCAGCGGGCATGACACCCTTTTTGGTGGACTGGGCAATGACACGCTGACCGGAAATCTGGGCAATGACATGGTGAACGGCGGCGAGGGCCGCGACCGTATTGTGTATGTCGGGGGCCACGACACCATCATCGGCGGTTCTGACAGTGATACGCTGGTCTTTAGTGGGCCGAGTTCGGTGCATCTGTCCTTGTTAAGCGGCATCAACCCCCACGGCCTGACCGTATCCCAGATGGAAAACATCATCGCTTCCCTGGGCGCGGATTATCTGCAAGGCGATAACGGATCAAACGCGCATTATGGCGGTGCAGGGGCGGATGCGCTCTATGGCCTCGATGGCGCGGATGTGCTCTCGGGGGGCGATGATGCGGATCGACTTTTTGGCGGTAATGGCGCGGACCAACTCTTTGGAGGGGCAGGGAATGACACGCTTCTTGGCCAAGAGGGTGCGGATCATCTGACAGGCGGGGCGGGAAATGATCTTTTTCGCTATCAATCGGCTGCGCAGGGCGGGGACGATGTGTTCGATTTTGGCGCCAGTCTTGGCAATGATGACCGCTTTTCCATTTCGGCGGCCGGGTTTGGCGGCGGTCTTGAGCCAGGGTCATTGGCGGCACGTCAGTTTCGGGTTCACGTGACCGACCGCAGCGTGGCGCTTGATGCGGATGATCGCTTTATCTTCAACAGCGTCACCCATAGCTTGTGGTTCGATGCTGACGGCCTTGGGGGGCCGGGGGCGGTTCTGATTGCGACCTTGCAAGACAGCGCGGCCGCTCTTACGTCGGCCGATATCTGGTTGTTTTAGCTTTCATATCCGCAATGAACAAAGCCGCCTCCTTGCGGGGCGGCTTTGCGGTAGGTCATCGTGTCGAGACGGGATCAGCCGACCAGTTCAAGGCCCGAGAAGAAAAAGCTGATTTCGCGGGCCGCAGCGGCGGGCGAATCTGAGCCGTGGGCCGAGTTTTCGCCTTTGGACAGCGCAAATTCCTTGCGGATCGTGCCGGGGGCGGCCTGAGCCGGGTCGGTGGCGCCCATCACTTCGCGGTTCTTGGCAATGGCGTCCTCGCCTTCCAGAACCTGCACGACAACTGGCTCGGAAGCCATGAAATCGCACAGCTCGCCATAGAACCCGCGCTCGGCGTGTTCAGCATAGAACTGGCCAGCCTGAGCTTTGGTCAGGTGGATGCGCTTGGAGGCGACGACGCGCAGGCCGGCGTCTTCGAATTTGGCGACGATCTTGCCGGTCAGGTTGCGCTTGGTGGCGTCGGGCTTGATGATCGACAGGGTGCGTTCGATGGCCATTTGGCTCTCCATGGATGAGGGCCGGTATTGGCCCGATGTGATGGCGCGGCGCATAGCATGGCAAGATGACAATGAAAAGAAGGGGGAAATAGAAGGGGGCTTCGCGCCCCCGTCGCAGCCTTGCTGCGACTCCCCCGCGGGATATTCGGGCCGCATTGAAGGCATCTGTTGACCTTTCCCATAGCCTGAGGCAAGGCCGCAGCATGCTGAAGATCGAAGACATCACCTATAGTGTTGAGGGCCGCCCCCTGTTCGAGGGCGCCTCGGCGACGATTCCAACAGGCCACAAGGTGGGCCTTGTCGGGCGCAACGGGGCGGGCAAGACCACGCTCTTTCGCCTGATCCGGGGCGAGTTGGCGTTGGAGGGGGGGGCGATCTCGATTCCCTCTCGGGCGCGGATCGGCGGGGTTGCGCAGGAGGTGCCGTCGTCGTCCACCAGCCTCCTTGACACCGTCCTGAGTGCGGATACCGAGCGCAGCGCGCTTATGAGTGAGGCCGAGACTGCGACCGACGCGCACCGGATTGCCGAAATTCAAGCGCGGTTGGCGGATATTGATGCGTGGTCTGCCGAGGGCCGTGCATCGGCGATTCTGAAGGGGCTGGGCTTCGACGCCGAGGCGCAGCTGCGACCATGCTCGGATTTCTCGGGCGGTTGGCGGATGCGCGTGGCTTTGGCCGGCGTCTTGTTCGCACAGCCCGATTACCTCTTGTTGGACGAACCGACCAACTATCTGGATCTCGAAGGCGCCTTGTGGCTGGAAAGCTATCTGGCGAAATATCCCCATACCGTGCTGATCATCAGCCATGACCGCGGCCTTCTGAACCGCGCTGTGCAGGGGATCTTGCATCTGGACAACCGAAAGCTGACCTATTGGCAGGGCGGTTATGACCAGTTTGCCCGCCAGATGGCCGAACGCCGCGCCGTCTTGCAGGCCGAGGCGAAAAAGCAAGAGGCGCGTCGTGCGCATCTGCAATCTTTCGTGGATCGCTTTAAGGCCAAGGCGTCGAAGGCTGTGCAGGCGCAGTCGCGCGTCAAGATGCTGGAAAAGATGACGCCGATCACGGCGCCGGAAGAGGCTAAGAAGGTGGTCTTCACCTTCCCTGAACCTGAAGAACTGTCGCCGCCGATCATCAACATCGAAGGCGGCGCTGTGGGCTATGGCGGCCCGCCGATCCTGCGCAAGCTGAGCCTGCGGATCGATCAGGACGACCGCATCGCGCTTTTGGGCCGCAACGGTGAGGGCAAATCGACGCTGTCAAAGCTGCTCGCAGGGAAACTTGCCCCTTGCGAGGGGAAGATGACCAAATCCTCCAAGCTGCGTATCGGCTATTTCGCGCAGCATCAGGTGGATGAGTTGCACATCGACGAGACCCCGTTGCAGCATGTGATGCGGCTGCGGCCGGCTGAGGGTCAACCGAAACTGCGCGCGCGGTTGGCCAGCTTTGGCCTCATGGCCGAACAGGCCGAAACCGTGGTGGGGCGGCTGTCGGGGGGCCAAAAGGCGCGGCTGTCGCTTCTGTTGGCCACGCTGGATGCGCCGCATCTTCTGATCCTTGACGAACCGACGAACCATCTGGACATTGAAAGCCGCGAGGCCTTGGTGGAGGCGCTGACCGAGTATTCCGGCGCGGTGATCCTTGTCAGCCATGACATGCACCTCTTGTCGCTGGTCGCCGACCGGCTTTGGCTGGTGAAGGGCGGGGCGGTGACGCCCTATACCGAGGATCTGGAGGCGTATCGGCGGCAATTGCTGGCGGGGGATGAGGCTGAGAAGCCTGCGCAGAAACCGGTTGAAAAGCCGAAAAAAGCAAGCCGTGACGAGGTCTTGGCGCTGAAAGCTGAAGTGCGCAAATGTGAGGATCGCCTGGCCAAGTTGAATGAAATGCGCGACCGTTTGGCCACCAAGCTGGCCGATCCCGCACTTTATGAAGATGCCCGCAAGGGCGAGTTGGAAACTTGGAACAAGAAATACGCCGAGGTGATGGACGGTCTGGATCGTGCCGAAGCCATGTGGCTGACAGCGCAAGAAAAGCTCGAAGCTGCAGGGGCGTAAACGCAAGGGGGCGTGCCATGCCGATGCCTTGGACCTATCGTCAGGCCAGCCGCGAATGGCAGGCGTTTCTGTCGGACACCAAGGATGCGATGGGCCTCACCTCGGACAATGCTTGTTATACGGCGGTGGAGGGGGTGCTGCGGGCGTTTCGTCGCCGCCTGACCTTGCAACAAGCGCTGGATTTCGCGCAAGTCTTGCCCGCAGTTCTGCGCGCCGTATTTGTCGCTGATTGGCAAGTGGCCCTGCCTGTCGAGGCAGGGACCCGCAACGATTGGACGACCGAGGCCAAGGCCCTGCGCCCACACCACAATCTGACCCCAAACACATGTGTCGAGGCCAACGCTCTTGGCCTGCGCAAGTCTGTTCGGCAGGAGGATCTTGACAGGGTCTTGGCAACGCTGCCTGCCTTTGCGGCGGAGTTTTGGGCTGTTCCGGGCCTTGACCTATCCAGCCTTGGCCCGCGCATCCTGTGAGGCATATTGCGCCCGGCCGATGCGCCGGATAAAGGGAGGCATGTCCAATCTCATGCCCCATCTGCCCACCGACCGCATCCTTTCCGAGCTGTCGCGCAGCCCCGGCAATGAGGTGAAATCTGGCAAGTTTGACAGCCCCGAAAGCTCATCAGCTTTGGTGGCAAATGGCTTTGGCCGCTTTCTGGAGCATCCCGGCGATTTACCTGCCTTGCCCGGCGTACCGATGGGGCCGGTGGACAGCGTCGAACTTGAGGCCGAGATGCGCTTTCCTTGGTCTGGTGGCCGCCACCCTTGGCTGGATGTCGCGATTACCACGCCAACGACGCTCATCGGGGTCGAATCCAAGCGCTATGAGCCGTTCCGCCCCGCCAAGTCCACGGGGTTCTCCGAGGTCTATGATCGCCCTGTCTGGGGGCCGAACATGGGGCGCTATACCCGGCTGATGCATGATCTGGTGGCGGGCACGGTGGTGTTTCAGTCCTTGGACGCGGTGCAGCTTGTCAAACATGCGTTTGGCCTGCGGACGCGGGCCGAAAAGCGCGGCTTGGGGGCGGTTTTGGTTTATCTTTATGCCGAGCCGTCGCATTGGGCGGGGTCGGGCAAGCCCTTGGATACGGCGCGCGTCGCGCTGCATCGGCGTGAGGTTGCGCAGTTTGCTGGCTTGGTGCGTGGCGATCAGGTCGCCTTTTCGCCTCTGAAATGGGCCGATCTGGTGGCCCAATGGGCAAAGAAACCGGCGCTTGCACCGCATGCCGCTGCTTTGACGGACCGCTTTGGAACGCTTGGTTAGGACGCTGCTTTGCTGACGCCTTCGCTGCGCAAGACATAGATCCCGGCGGCAATGATCACGCCGATCCCAGCCCAGCCCAAAGCGTCCGGCAGATCGCCCCAGAACAACCAACCCCACAAGATGCCCCAGAAGGCAAAGGTAAACTCAAAGGGTGCGACAACTGACGACTGTGCCACGCGGTAGGCTTGGGTCAACAATGTTAGCCCAACGGCGGCGATAAAGCCGCACGACATCATCAAGAACATATCCCACGGCGTGGGCCAGACCCAGCCACGGGTGAGGAAGGCCAGCGAGGGGTGCACGCCTTCGCCGCTGCCGCCCCAGCCAAAGACCAAGGCCAAGGCGGCTGCACAGGCCAGAAAGGCCAGATTGCCCCAAAAGGCCATCGCGGCGGCGGTGTCGCGCGTGCCCATCACCCGCGCCATGATCATCGATCCGGCATAGGCCACCGAACACAGGATCGGCAAGATCGCGGCCCAATCAAAGAGATCGCCCCCCGGCCGCACCATCAAGATCACGCCGGAAAATCCCATCGCCACCGCAATCCAGCGCGGCACCGAGACGCGTTCGCCCAAGATGAACACCGACATCACCACGATCATCAAGGGGGCAGTGAAGTAAAGTGCCACCGTGGTGGCCATCGGCAGGGCGGCAAGGGCAAGGTAATACATGGTGTAGGCGAAGAAATTCAGCAACCCCCGCATCAGCATGGCCGGCCATGTCGGGCTGATCAGCGTGCGCAGCGTGCCGTCGAAATAGCGGGTGATCAGCAACAAGAACGGGATCGCTGTCAGGCTGCGCAACAGCATCGCCTGATGTAGCGGGTAATCACCCGAGATCAGTTTCAGGATCAGGTCCTGAACCGAGAAAATCGCAATGCCGGCAACAAGCGCGAGAATGCCCTTTAGGGCGGAGGACTGGGTTATCATGGCTCTGAACCTAGGCGCTTTGCCTGGTGCTGCTGCTTCATCCGCGACATCTGCGGCATACGCCCGGCAAAAGCAAAAGGCCGCAAGGTTTCCCTTGCGGCCTGATGCGTAGATATAGGGCTGCGATCAGCGCGACAGATCTTCGTCGCCCGCGGCAGCGCCCATCTCGTCGAACAGCTCGGCGATTTCGAAGTCGGCTGCGGCTTCGGCTTCGGCGGCCAGTTCCTGGATCGACTTGCCCGAGGCCTGCAGTTCGGCTTCTTCGACCGAACGCGCCACGTTCAGCTGGATCTTCACCACCACTTCGGGGTGCAGCGTCACAGTGACCGAGTGCAGACCAAGTTCCTTGATCGGCTTGTCCAACACGACCTGACCACGGTTGACGGTGAAGCCACCCGAGGTTGCCGCATCTGCCGCATCGCGTGCGGTGACCGAGCCGTAAAGCGCGCCGGCATCCGAGGCCGAGCGAATCACGACAAAGCGCTGACCGTCCAGCTTGGCGCCAACGGCATCGGCTTCTTTCTTGGTCTCAAGGTTATTGGCCTCAAGCTGGGCTTTCTTGGCCTCAAACGACTTGATGTTGGCATCCGACGCGCGCAACGCCTTGCCCTGCGGCAAGAGGTAGTTACGGCCGTAGCCGTCCTTGACGTTCACCACGTCGCCCATCTGGCCAAGCTTGGCCACACGCTGAAGAAGGATCACTTGCATATCATGTGCTCCTTATTTCACGGCATAGGGCAGCAGGGCGAGGAAGCGGGCACGCTTGATGGCCTGAGCCAGTTCGCGCTGCTTCTTGGCCGAGACGGCGGTGATGCGGGACGGAACGATCTTGCCGCGCTCAGAGATGTAGCGCTGCAGCAGACGGGTGTCCTTGTAGTCGATCGCCGGAGCATTGTCGCCCGAGAAGGGGCAAACCTTGCGGCGGCGGAAAAATGGTTTGTTCGCCATGGGTTATGGTCCTTTTCTCAGATCAACGACGCGGAGCGCGGTCAGAGCGCTCGGGGCGATCACCACGGGGGGCAAAGCCACGGTCACCACGGTCGCCGCGGTCACCACGATCGCCAAAGCCACCTTCACGGTCGCCACGCTCGCGGTCGTCACGCTTTTGCATCTGCACAGACGGGCCTTCGCCGTGCGCATCGACCTTGATGGTCAGAACGCGCATCACGTCATCATGCAGGCGCATCAGGCGTTCCATTTCCTGCACGGCGGCCGGAGGCGCATCCGATTTCAGCAGGGCATAGTGGCCTTTGCGGTTCTTGTTGATCTTGTAGGCCATGGTCTTCACGCCCCAGTACTCGCTTTCGACGACTTTGCCGCCGTTGTCTGCGAGGACGGTCGAGAAGTGTTCCACAAGGCCTTCAGCTTGCGCGTTGGACAGGTCCTGACGCGAGATGAAAACATGCTCATAAAGCGGCATGTGCACTCCAGTTCGGTCTAAGGCGCACTTCATAGGACGGGCATCTCTTTCCGCCGCCCGTCCACGAGAGGCTGCGCCGGTTCGGTGGATAATGCGGAAAGATGGGGCCTTATACAGATCTGACGGCAAGGTGCAAGGCTTTGGGTGGTGGCCTGCCGGTTTTGTCCCGCCCTGCGGTGGGGGTGGTTGACGCTGATGTGACTGTGCGCCCATGCGCAGGCGTTGTTTGCCGACAACGAATTGAGCGATTTAGGCCGAGCGGGCATCACACCAAGATGCCGGGATGGTCCGGCGATGTTTACGCAGGAGTTTCCATGACCCGTTTTGCCCCGTTGGCCCTGATTGCCACCCTCATTGCCGCACCCGCCTTTGCCGAGGCCGAAAAGCATACGCTGGATGCCAGCCATAGCCAGATCGTGTTCAGCTATAACCACTTGGGGTTTTCCACCAGCTACGGCATGTTTTCGGGCTTTAACGGCGAGATCATGTTCGACCAGGCCGATCCGGCTGCTTCGTCGGTCACG
The DNA here is from genome assembly GCA_049419625.1 of Paracoccaceae bacterium. GTDB lineage: Bacteria > Pseudomonadota > Alphaproteobacteria > Rhodobacterales > Rhodobacteraceae > Tabrizicola_A. The sequence goes on from JBMSKG010000127.1 coordinate 7,535, forward strand.
GTGTCTTTCCCGGTAAAGACCATGCTGACCGGCTGGCAGGAACGGTTTGACCATTTCATGACCAAAGATTTCTTTGACGCCACCGATGATGAGATGGTGACCTTCACCTCGACGGCCATCGAAGTGACCGGCGAGAAAACCGCCAAAATCACCGGCGATCTGTCGCTCAACGGCGTCACCAAATCGGTGGTTCTGGATGCGGTGATGAATCAGGTTGGCGAGCATCCGATGGCCAAGGCGCCTTGGGCGGGCTTTTCGGCCACCACCACATTGATCCGGTCGGACTATAACCTTGGCCAGTTCGCGCCTTATGTGTCCGACGAAGTCCAGGTGCAAATCTCGATCGAGGCGCAGAAGGCGGCGGAGTAAGCCGGTTCTGGCCTGAGTGCAAAATCGAAAGGCCGCGCGGGCACTCCTGCGCGGCCTTTTTGCTGTCTTGCAGGGATTAGGGGCGCGTCGCGGTCAGTGTCACCATGATTTCAACGCCAAAGCCCACGGTCGCCTCATCACTGTACCCCGCGCCGATGCCGAAGTCGCGCCGATCAAGGGTCAGGCGTCCGGTCATCGCCGCGCTGTTTTTTGTGATCTGCAGCGTGAAGGGCAGGGTGACTGGCTGCTCGACGCCGCGCAAGAGCAAGCTCCCGATCGCCTCAAGGCCCGTAGGTCCTGCGATCAGGTCGGCGCTAAAACGCGCCGTGGGGTGGGTGGTGACGTCAAAGAACTCTGGGCCTT
>JBMSKG010000128.1:0-8173 GCA_049419625.1 Paracoccaceae bacterium
TCGACGGTTTCGATGGCGTCCACTTCGGCGCGGATCGCCTGCCAGATCTTCTCGGCGGTGTTGGTGCCGTCAAACCGCTCAAGTTCCTGAATGCCGGTGGGCGAGGTGACGTTGATCTCGGTCAGCCAATCGCCGATCACGTCGATGCCGACAAAGACCTGGCCCTTTTCCTTCAAAACCGGCCCGATGCGCGCGCAGATCTCCAGATCGCGCGGCGTCAGCCCGACCTTCTCGGGCCGCCCGCCAGCGTGCATATTCGACCGCGTCTCACCCGCCTGGGGCACGCGGTTGATGGCGCCCACCGGTTCGCCATCCACCAAGATCACCCGCTTGTCGCCCTTGGACACATCGGGCAGGAATTTCTGCACGATCATCGGCTCGCGGCTCATCCCGGTGAAAAGCTCATGGAGCGAGGCAAGATTGCGGTCATTGGGATCAAGCCGGAACACCCCCGCGCCGCCATTGCCGTAAAGAGGCTTCAGGATGATGTCGCCATGGCGCGCCTTGAAGGCGCGAATCGTCGCCAGATCGCGGGCGATGGCGGTGGGCGGCGTCAGATCGGGAAAGCGCAGGACCAAAAGCTTTTCGGGGCTGTTGCGCACCCAGAACGGGTCATTCACCACCAGCGTTTTGGGATGGATCATCTCAAGAAGATGCGTCGTGGTGATGTACCCCATGTCAAAGGGCGGATCTTGCCGCAGCCAGACCACGTCAAACTCGCCCAGATCCACCTCGGTCTCGGGGCCATAGGTCACGTGGTTGCCTTGCTCACGCCGCAGCTCGATCGGGAAGCCCCGTGCCATGACGCGGCCTTCGACGAAGGCCAGCTTGTCGGGAGTGTAGAAGAACAGCGAATGACCGCGCGCCTGTGCCTCAAGCCCGATCCGGAATGTCGAATCGCCGTTGATGTTGACCGATCCGATCGGATCCATCTGCAAGGCTACCTTCAGACCCATGGCGCGCTCCTTCCAAGTTCGCGCCCTTTGTGACCGATGCCCGGCCGAGTTGCAAACCCCCCTTCACGCCCTGCGATCAGGCGGCGAAAGCGTTTTCAAGGATTTCGATCTGCCCGCGCCCATCGACCAAGGCGACGTCAAAGCGCACGGGCGTCAACTGCCCTGCAGGTTCACCGCCGATGAATTCAGAGGCCGCGCCGTAAATCCGCGCCATCTGGCGCGGGCCCAGCCGTTCCGCCGCCAGCGCATGGGTCTTGCTGTGCTTCACTTCGATGAAGATCACCTCGGCCCCATCGCGCGCGATGAGATCGATCTCACCGGCTGAGCCCCGCCAGCGCCGCGCGCAAATGGGCCGGCCCGAGCCAGCATAGAGCTTTTCAACCATGGCCTCAGCGGCCAAACCTGCCTGATAAGATCGCGCGCCGCTCATACCATCCCCTTATCGTGACCGATCATCCGACCCGCGGGCCAGTGCCATTTGATAGACCTCACGCTTTGGCAGGCCGAACGCCTCGGCGACGGCTGTCGCCGCGTCCTTGACCTTCATCGTTGTCAACGCCTGATCCAAAGCTGCCTCAATTGTCGCCGCATCTGCTTCAACCGCCTCACCGCGCCCCAGAACAAGCACGATCTCACCTTTCAAATCACGGTCTTGGCACGCTGCGCGCACCTCGGCCACGGTGCCGCGGATCACCTCTTCGAATCGCTTGGTCAATTCGCGGCAGAGCGCCATTTTGCGCCCTTCTCCCAAGATATCGCAGAGATCTTCCAAGATTTGGTTAATGCGTCTTGGGCTTTCATACAGGACCAGCGTCGCCGGTTGATGCGCCAGGTCTTGCAGAAAACTCCGCCGGGCAGCTTTGGTGCTGGGGGCGAAGCCCGCAAAGACAAACCGATCGGTCGGCAAACCGGCCACCATCAGCGCGCAGAGCGCGGCCGAAGGGCCGGGCGCGGCGGTGACCATCAGGCCCTGTTCGATCACCGCCCGTGCCAAGGGAAAGCCCGGATCGGACACCATGGGCGTGCCCGCCTCGGAGGCATAGGCCACCGACTTGCCTTCGGCGATGGCCTGCACAAGACGGGGGCTGGTCTGCGCCTCGTTGTGGTCATGGCAGGCCACGAGCGGTCGCTTGCCCAGAGCGATCCCGTGGATTTCAAGAAGGTGCCGCAAGGTTCGCGTGTCTTCGGCGGCCAGCACGTCCGCCGAAGCCAGCACATCGAGCGCCCGCAGCGTGATGTCGCGGGCCGTCCCGATTGGCGTGGCCACCAGATAGAGCCCGGGCGCCAGCGGGGTTAGCTCATGCACCGTTTTGCCGCCTGCCATGGGCCTTTGCCCTCCTCTTTGCGTTTACTTCCCCTGACGAAGGCCGTAACTTCCGCCTTCGTGTACCAATCTCTTCGAGTGGGGAATTGTCAGATGTTGTCTGTTTTGCGCCGGGCCCGCAAGTCGCTGGGTCGTCTTGCCATTGTGGCTGCCACCGCCGTGCTTGCGGCCTGTGTACCGGGGGGTGGTTTGTCGCCCTCGGGCGGCTCGGGCAGTGGCGCGATCCAAGTGGCCCTTTTGGTGCCGGGCGGCTCGGGTCAGGCCAGTGACGAGGTTCTGGCCAAGAGCCTTGAGAACGCCGCGCGTTTGGCGATGGGCGATCTGCGCAATGTGCAGATTGATCTGCGGGTCTACAACACCGCCGGATCGCCGTCGCAGGCGGCCGCGCAAGCACAAAAGGCCGTGGCTGAGGGCGCGCAGGTCATCCTTGGGCCGGTCTTTGCCCAAGAGGCCAATGCCGCCGGGGTCGCGGTGGCGGCATCGGGTGTGAATGTGCTCTCGTTCTCGAACAACCCCGACATCGCGGGCAACAACGTTTTTGTTCTGGGGCCAACATTTGACAACACCGCCGCGCGTCTGGCCAGCTTTGCGGTGCGTCAGGGCAAGGGCAACATCATGATCGTGCATGATCGCAACACCGCCGGGACCATCGGCCGTGCCGCGATTGAGCGCGGGGTGCGTGGTGCGGGTGGCACCGTGGTGTCGGTTGGCAATTACGAGTTTTCGCAAAACGGTGTGGTTTCGGCGGCGCCGACCCTGGTGCGGACCGCGCGGGACACCGGCGCGCAGGCCGTTTTCATGACGGCGGACAGTTCAGGGGCTTTGCCGCTGATCTCGCAGCTTTTGGTCGACAATGGCCTGTCCTCGGCCAATGCCCAGTTCATTGGTCTGACGCGTTGGGATATTCCCGCCGCCACCTTGGGCCTGCCCGGCGTGCAGGGCGGCTGGTTTGCGCTGCCCGATCCGGCGCTGTTCGCGCAGTTCCAGAACCGGTTTACCGCCGCCTATGGCGAACCGCCGCATCCGATTGCGGGCTTGGCCTATGACGGGATTGCCGCCGTCGGTGCGCTGAGCCGGTCAAGCCTGCGCGGTCCCTTGCCGCGCGATGCGCTGACCCAATCGGCCGGCTTTGTCGGCGTGAACGGCATCTTCCGGCTGCGTGTCGATGGCCAGAACGAGCGCGGCCTTGCTGTTGCCCAGATCAAGGATGGCAAAGCCGTCATCATCGATTCCGCCCCGCGCAGCTTTGCCGGGCCGGGGTTCTGATCTGAAGCGCCGGGATCTGACGGGATGAGGTCATTGAACACCCCCGAGGTCCCGGCGACCGCCGCCCCTGCACCCACGGGCCTTGTGCCGCAGGCCGATTTGATCGACGCCACCACATTGACCGCTGCAATCTTGGCCGAGATTGCGACACTCACCGAAACCGATGCGCGCGCCGCGCGGGCCTGTGCGGTGCGCCACATGAGCGCTGAAAAGGCCCGCGCCAATGCGGCGCTGGCCGCCGCCTTGGCCGAGGCCCCTTTGCGCGCCCGGGATCTGGTCGGCGACCAATCGCGGCTGACGGATGGGCTGGTCAGAACAGCGTTGGCGATTGCCCAGCATCTGCACCCCGTGCCCAACCCCACCGAGGCCGAGCGGATCGCCGTTCTGGCTGTCGGTGGCTATGGCAGGGCTGAAATGGCCCCCCATTCCGATGTGGACCTCTTGTTTCTGACGCCGTGGAAGATCACGCCTTGGGCCGAGCAGGTGATCGAATCCATGCTTTATATGTTGTGGGATCTGAAGCTGAAGGTCGGCCATTCCAGCCGCACCGTGGCTGACTGTCTGCGGCTGGGGCGGGATGACATCACCATTCGCACGGCACTTTTGGAGCATCGGTTCATCTGCGGCCATGCCCCGCTTGCAACCGAGTTGGGAGATCGGCTTTGGGCCGAGTTGTTCAGGACCTCAGGCCCGCAGTTCATTGAGGCGAAGCTCGCCGAGCGGGCCGAACGGCACAAGCGCCAAGGCGGGCAGCGCTATGTGCTGGAGCCGAATGTCAAAGAGGCCAAGGGGGGTCTGCGCGATTTGCAGACGCTGTATTGGATTGGTAAGTATCTGCACCGGGTGCCGTCATCGGCGGGGCTGGTGGCGGCGGGGCTATTGACGGCCGAGGAATATGCCCAGTTCGAGCGGGCCGAAAACTTCCTGTGGGCCGCGCGGTGCCATCTGCATTACAGCGCCAAGCGTCCGGTGGATCAGTTGACCTTTGACATGCAGGTCGAGGTGGCCGCGCGGATGGGCTACCGCGACACCGGCGGGCGGCGGGCGGTTGAGCATTTCATGCAGGATTATTTCCGCCACGCCACCCGCGTGGGCGAATTGACCCGCGTGTTCCTGACCGAGTTGGAAGCCCGCCACGCCAAGCCCGAGGCGCGGCTGATGGGGTTTTTCAGCCGCAAATCGGTGGCCAAGGGCTATAAGCTGGTGCAGGGCCGGATTGATGTCGCGGATGCAGGCAAGTTCCTGTCGGACAAGCTGAACCTTCTGCGCGCCTTTGAAGAGGCGTTGCGGTCAGGTTACCTTTTGCACCCCAATATCATGCGGTTGATTGCGGCCAATCTGGACCTGATCGACGACGAGATGCGCGACGACCCCGAGGCGCAGCGCATCTTTCTGGATCTGATGCTGAAGCACGGCAACCCAGAACGCGCGCTGCGGCGGATGAACGAATTGGGGGCCTTGTCGGCCTTTATCCCCGAGTTTGAAAACATCGTCGCGATGATGCAGTTCAACGTCTATCACCACTACACGGTAGACGAGCATATCATCCAGACCATCTCGACCCTTGCGCAGATTGAGCGGGGCGAGTTGGTGGAGGATTTGCCCTTGTCGTCGTCGATCCTGAAAGAAGGGGTCAGTCGGCGGGTTCTGTATGTCGCGCTGCTTCTTCATGACATCGGCAAGGGGCGGCCCGAGGATCATTCGATCATCGGCGCGCAGATGGCGCGGCGGATTGCGCCGCGGTTGGGGCTGGATGAGGAGGAGAGCGAGACCGTCGAATGGCTGGTGCGCTATCACCTTTTGATGTCGGACATGGCGCAGAAGCGCGATATTGGCGATCCGCGCACGGTGCGCGATTTTGCCAAGGCGGTGAAAACCAAGAAGCGGCTGGATCTGCTGACGGTGCTGACGGTCTGCGACATTCGCGGCGTGGGGCCGAACACGTGGAACAACTGGAAGGCCATGCTCTTGCGTCAGTTGCACGGGCTGACGACCGAGGCCCTGCAAGGTGGGCTGGAAAACATCAACCGCGAAAAGCGCGAGGATGAGGCCAAGGCCGCCTTGCGCGCCCGGCTGGTGGATTGGACCGATGAGGCAATCCGCGCCGAATGTGCGCGCCATTATGCGCCCTATTGGCAGGGCCTGACCACCGACACGCAAGAGGTGTTTGCCCGGCTGCTGCAAGGGTTGGACGATACCGAGATTCGCATTGACCTGCACCCCGAGCCCGCGCGCGATGCCACGCGTGCTGCCTTTGCCTTGGCCGACCATCCCGGCATTTTCAGCCGTCTGGCCGGAGCTTTGGCGCTGGTGGGGGCAAACGTGGTGGATGCGAAAACCTATACGTCGAAAGATGGCTATGCGACGCCGGTGTTCTGGATACAGGACGCCGAGGGCAAGCCCTATGACGTAGAGCGGCTGCCACGTCTGACGCAGATGATCGACAAGACGCTGAAGGGTGAGGTGGTGGCGCGCGAGGCACTTGCGGGCCGTGACAAGGTGAAAAAGCGCGAGCGCGAGTTCCGCTTTCCGACCCATATCACCTTTGATAACGAGGGCTCGGAAATCTACACGATCATCGAGGTCGACACCCGCGACCGACCCGGTCTGTTGTTTGACCTGACCCGCACGCTGGCGGTCAACAACATGCAGATTTCCAGTGCGGTGATTGCCACCTATGGCGCGCAGGTGGTGGACACGTTTTATGTGAAAGACATGTTCGGTCTGAAACTGCACGCGAAGAACCGTCAGGAAGCACTGGAGAAGAAATTGCGTCAGGCGATCACCGAAGGCGCGGAAAGGGCCAGCGCATGAGCGGCGCGGCACGGATGATCCGCAACATCATGACCTTGGGGATCTGGACGCTGGTGTCACGCGGCGCAGGGCTGGCGCGCGATCTGATGATGGCGAATTATCTGGGCGCGGGCGCTGTGGCCGATGCCTTCAACGTCGCCTTCTCGCTGCCCAACATGTTCCGCCGGTTTTTCGCCGAGGGGGCCTTCAATCAGGCCTTCGTGCCGATCTATGCCAAGAAACTCGAGGCGGGCGAGGATGCCGAGACCTTTGCCCAAGATGCCTTTGCCGGACTGTCGGCCATCTTGCTGGCGCTGGTGCTGATTGGCACGGTGGCGATGCCGTTTCTGGTCTGGGCCATGGCCTCGGGCTTTGTGGGGGATGGCCGGTTCGATCTGGCGGTGACCTATGGGCGGATCACCTTTTGCTATATCTTCTTCATCTCGCTGTTTGCCATGCTGGCAGGGGTTTTGAACGCCCATGGCCGCTTTGCCGAAGCGGGGTTTGTGCCGGTTTTGATGAACCTTGTGTTCATTGCCGCCATGTGGCTGGCCGCTGTGGCGGGCTGGGATATGGGGATGACGCTGGCCTGGACAGTGCCGGTGACCGGGGTGGCACAACTGGCGTTTACTTGGGCTGCGGCGGCGCGGATTGGCTTTGTGCCACGGCTGCGGATGCCGCATATGACGCCGGATTTGAAGCGCCTGCTCATCACCGCCGGGCCTGCGATGCTGGCGGGCGGTGTGGTGCAGGTGAACCTTTTGGTGTCGCGGCAGGTCGCCTCGGGGACCGAGGGCGCGATTTCGTGGCTGGTTTATGCGGACCGGCTGTATCAGCTGCCGTTGGGTGTGGTGGCGATTGCGGTGGGCACGGTGTTGCTGCCCGAACTGTCGCGCCGTCTGCGCGCGGGTGATGCGGCGGGGGGGCAGGATGCCTTTAACCGCGGGACCGAGTTTGCGCTGGTCTTGACGCTGCCTTCGGCCATGGGGCTGATGGTGCTGTCGCATCCGATCATCGAGGTTCTTTACCAGCGCGGTGCCTTTGGCGCGGTGGATACGGCCAATACCGCGCTTGCGCTGGCGATCTATGCGGCAGGGCTGCCCGCCTTTGTGCTGCAAAAGGTATTGCAGCCTTTGTATTTCGCGCGGGAAGATACCCGCAGCCCATTTCGCTATGCCGTCTGGTCGATGGTGACCAATGCGGTGCTGGCCGTGGGGCTGATGCCCTTTATCGGCTTTGTTGCGGCGGCCCTGGCCACCACGCTTTCGGCCTGGATCATGGTCGGGCAATTGTGGTGGGGCGCGCGCAAGATGGGGCCGGAGGCGCAGTTTGATGACCGGCTGATGTCACGCCTGCCCTTGGTGCTGTTGGCCTGCACGGCGATGGTTCTGGTGGTCTGGGGCGGGGCGCTGCTCTTGCAACCCTGGCTGCAATCGGCGGGCTGGCGCTATCCGGCGCTGGCGGTGCTGGTGGGCTTTGGCATTGCCGCCTATTTCGCCAGCGGCTTTGCGCTGAAGGCCTTTCGCTGGTCAGAGTTGAAGGGCCTGCGCCGTCAACGCTGACGCAGGCGGTCCATCAGCCGACCAATCCCGCCGGGGACCACCAAAATAGTCACAGCAAAGCCCGCGACAAACCCGGCAAGATCGGCAATCCATTCCTGTCCGCCGCCGAACAAAAGACCAAAGAGCAGCTGCGCGGCCAAAAGAAAGCCGATCATCGTGAAGGCGCGGTATTCGCGTCCCGATCCGGCAAGCCGCAGCCACATGAGGTAGGTGAAGGCCCCGACCAGACCGTAATCACCGGGATAGGCCCCGAACAGCGGCTGAGGCCCGGC
>JBMSKG010000129.1:0-8157 GCA_049419625.1 Paracoccaceae bacterium
CCGTCCTCGGGCAGAAGGTCAAAGTTGAACACCTCCCGGTCGCGGTGGAAGGTGCGTCCAACCTTCCAGGTCACGCCTTTTTTCACACAAAGCCCGCCAACACCCAGCCGGTCCAAAATCTCAAGGCTGCGCTTGGACCAGCAGATCGCCCGGCTGCCCACAGACACCACGTTGTTGTCATCCAGCACCACCGAAGCCACGCCGTGATTGGCGAGCTCGATTGCCATGGCAAGGCCGATGGGGCCTGCCCCCACAATCGCCACCTTGTGGCGCGGCTCAGCTGTCTTCAGGCCGGGCGGGGCGGTATAGGGAAAGGGGCGATAGTCGTAAGGCATCAGGGATGATCCCGCTTGATAAGGCGCCAAATGGACAAAGCCAGCGTGCCGCCGAACAAGGCGACGGCCACGCCAACCACTTCAACAAGGGCGGGGCCGTTGGGCACCCCGCGCTTCCAAACCACAAAGCCAACAAAGGCCAGCCCAAAGACCGACACCACGGCGCGGAAGATCAACTCCCCGCGCGAAGGCCCGAACTGCCGGCTCATCCCTGCAAGGCCGCCCACATGTCCAGATCACGCTGCGCCGTCCAGATACGCGGGTGATCAATGCCCCGCGCTTCGTCATAGGCGCGCGCGACGTTGAAGGGCAGGCAGTGTTCGTAGATCGCATAGTCCTTGAACTTGGGGTCGCAGGCGGCGCGGACAGCGTCCCAAGCCTCTTTCAAGGACCCACCCCGGGCGGCCACCTTCGCCACTGGGCGATAGGTGCTTTCGACAAAATCCGCCGTGGCGTCCAAGGCCTTCGCCACCATCTCACGGCCAATCAGCGCATCCCCCCGACCCGGCGCAATGGCAACCGGATCAAAGCCCGCGATGTTGTTCAAGGTATCCGCCCAATCGTTGAAATACCCGTCCCCACAATAGCAGGCCGAGTGGTATTCCACGATATCGCCGGTGAACATCACCTCGGCATCGGGCACCCAGACCACGGCATCCCCGGCCGTGTGGGCGCGGCCAAGATGCATGATCTCGACCTTGCGCTTGCCAAGGTAGACCGTCATCGCTTCGGAAAAGGTGGTGGTGGGCCATGTCAGGCCCGGAATTTCCTCATGGCCCTGGAACAGGCGCGGAAAGCGGCCGAACTCGCTGGCCCAATCCTCCGCGCCGCGCTCCTCGACCATGCCGCGGGCGGCTTCGGACATGATGACCTCCCGCGCGCCGTAAGCGCTGGCACCCAGCACGCGCACGGCGTGGTAATGGGTCAACACCAGATGCGAGATCGGCTTGTCGGTGACGCCCCGGATACACTCGATCACCTTGCGCGCAAGGCGCGGGGTGGCCTGTGCTTCAACCACCATCACGCTTTCATCGCCAATGATGACGCCGGTGTTCGGATCACCCTCGGCGGTAAAGGCGTAAAGGCCGGGGCCCACTTCGGTGAACGAGGTTTTCTTTTCCGAAAGATCGCCTTGCGATGCGAATGCCTTGGCCATGTCAGTTCCTTTCATAGGGGTTTGCCAGCGCGGGCGTCACCTTGCCCGCGCATTCGCCAAACCCGATCCGGTATCCGTCGCCCTGTGCCGCGCCGCGCAGGGTGAGTGTGTCATTGTCCTCGATAAAGGTCCGCGTGCCGCCCTTGATGGCAATCGGCTCCTTGCCGCCCCAAGACAGCTCCAACAGGCTGCCGCGGCTGTCTTTCGTCGACCCCGAGATGGTGCCCGACCCCAAAAGATCGCCCACATTCATCGCACAGCCCGAGGTGGTGTGATGCGCCAATTGTTGCGGGGCCGAGTAATACATCTCGGCATAGTTTGTGCGCGCGAGGATGGTTTCTTCGCCACCTTCTGGCGTCAGCCCCACCTCAAGCGTGATGTCGTAAAGCATCGGCCGCGGTTCGGCCAGATAGGGCAAGAGTGGCTTATCGCGCGCCGGGGTAGAGGTGCGGAAGGATTCCAGCGCAGCCGTCATCACCACCCAAGGGCTGATCGTGGTGGCCGTGGCCTTGGCCTGAAACGGCCCCAAGGGCTGATACTCCCAAGCTTGAATATCGCGCGCCGACCAGTCGTTCAGCAGCACATAGCCGAAAATCATCGCATCGGCCTCGGCCACTGTCACCGGATAGCCATGACGTGAGGCCTGCCCCACCACCGCACCCATCTCCAACTCAATGTCGAACCGACGCGAGGGCTGGAAGGCTGGCATCTCATGATCGGGCGATTTCACCTGCCCCCAAGGGCGGCGCACCTCGGTGCCAGAGACAACGACAGACGAGGCACGACCATTGTAACCGATGGGAATATGCAGCCAGTTCGGCGGCAACGCGTTCTCGGCCCCGCGAAACATGGTGCCGACATTGGTTGCGTGATGGCGGCCCGCGTAGAAATCGGTGTATTCGGCCACAAGGAACGGCATGTGCAGCGCGGCATCCGCACGCGGCACCAGATAGGGCTCCACCGCCGCCCGCATCTTTGACCCTTCGGCCAAAAGCGCCGTCACCGAGGCGCGCAGATCAGCCCAAACCGCAGGCCCGGCCTCCATCACCTCGTTCCAGAACGGCACGTCAAACAGCGGCCCTTCGGCAAAGCCAAGGATCCCTGCCTCTTCCAGTGCCATCAGGTCCAGAATGGAATCCCCAATCGCCATGCCACAGCGCGGCTCTTGGTCTCCCGTTGAGAAGACCCCGCAAGGCAGGTTGTTCAGCGGAAAATCCGTGTCGCCATTGGCGCTTTCGACCCAAGACCGCATCAACGGCATCGTCTTATCCTTTCATCTTGGCGCAAATACCCCGGGGGTTAGTTGCAGTTTTCCCGAAAACTGCAACCTGGGGGCTGGCCCCCACTCCCGTCATTTCACGCCGGGCGTGCCGTCGAACTTCTTCTCCAAAGACCCCCAACAATCAATGTAATCTTCCTGCAAATGCCCCGCCGTGGCGGCAAAAGGCGTCAGGTGCTGCGGGAAGCGGGTCTCGAACATGAAGCTCATGGTCTCGGTCAGCTTTTCTGCCTTCAGATCGGCATTCGACGCCCCTTCAAAGGCGTTCTTGTCCGGCCCGTGCGGCAGCATGCAATTGTGCAAGGACATGCCGCCGGGGACAAAGCCCTTGGGCTTGGCGTCATAGATGCCATAGATGTTGCCCATCATCTCGGACATCACGTTCTTATGATACCACGGCGGGCGGAACGTGTTTTCGGCCACCATCCAGCGTTCGCGGAACAGGACAAAGTCAATGTTCGCCGTGCCTTCGATGCCCGAAGGCGCGGTCAGCACGGTGAAGATGCTGGGATCGGGGTGGTCGAACAGGATCGCCCCCACCGGGCAATAGGTACGCAGGTCGTATTTGCAGGGCGCGTAGTTGCCGTGCCAGGCCACCACGTCCAAGGGCGAGTGGCCGATCTTCGTCTCATGAAACTGGCCGCACCATTTGACGGTGACGGTTGAGGGCACCTCACGGTCTTCGAACGCCGCCACCGGCGTCTTGAAATCGCGTGGGTTGGCCATGCAATTGGCCCCGATGGGGCCACGCCCCGGCAAGGTGAATTTCTGGCCGTAGTTTTCGCAGACAAACCCCCGTGCCGGGCCTTCCAGCACCTCGACCCGGTAGACCAGCCCGCGCGGCAGGATGGCGATTTCCTTCGGCTCCAGATCAATGATCCCAAGCTCGGTGCAGAACCGCAGGCGGCCTTCCTGTGGCACCACCAAAAGCTCACCATCGGCCGAGAAGAAGTATTCGTCCTTCATCGACTGGTTCACCAGATACATGTGACTGGCCATGCCGGTTTGAGTGTTCACATCTCCCGCCGTGGTCATGGTCCGCATGCCGGTGATCCAGGTCAGCGGTTGATCTGGCACGCCGACCGGGTCCCAGCGGTATTGGCCCAGCGAGATGATGTCGGGATCAATCAGCGGGGCCGATTTCCAATGCGGCACGGCGATTTTCTTGAACCGATGCGTGTGCTTGACCGAAGGCCGGATGCGGTAGCACCAGGTGCGTTCGTTCTGATGGCTGGGCGCGGTAAAGGCGGTGCCGGAAAGCTGTTCGCCATAAAGGCCATAGTTGCATTTCTGGGGCGAGTTCATGCCCTGCGGCAAGGCACCCGGCAGGGCCTCGGTTTCAAAATCATTGCCGAAGCCGGGCATGTAATGCTCGTGCGTGCCAACCGGTGTCACGGCGCGGATCATGCCAGAGGGCTTGTTCTGCGTGTTCATGGGGACCTCGCGGAATCGCTGAATATTTGATGAGTCTCTGACCCGCAAAATATCGTTGCACTTGCAACAAAGTCAAGTCTGCGATGCTTGCTTTGCTTCTGACGCTGTGCGGTGCCCGTACGCTATACCCGGATTAGGCGGCGCAGGCTAAGCCCGGCAAGGACGGTTAGCGTCCCTGTGATCCCCAGAATGATCTGGAAAAACCCATGCGGCCCCAGCATGCCCAGAACCTGTGAAATCAAAACCGGCATGATGATCGCGCCCAGCATCCCGGCGGCCAAAAGCACGGCCGATACGCGCGTGGTCCCGCCCATGCGGCGCAGGCCGGTCAAGTATTCACCGTGGAAGATGCTGCCGCAGGCAAAGCCCATCAGCGGGAACCAAAAGCCGGTATCGCCCAAAATCGCCATGAGGGTCAGCAGGGTCAGTGCCGAAACCGAGCCGACGAAGATCGCAAAGGGTGGGATGCGGTGGGCGATGAAGATCAGAGAGGCCCGCGATATCAGGTAGGTGATGAAAAACAGGGACAGCAGTTGCGCGGCCCGTTCCGGCGTTTCACCAACCCGCGCAAGGCCTGTGGGGCCAAGGCCGACAAGGCTAGATTCAAGGCCAATCCCGAGAAAAGCAAAGCCAAGAATGGGCAAATCCAACGGCCCATCCTCGCCCGCTTTCGTTGGCGCGGTGCGGGTGTCGCCCATCGCAAAGGTGACAAGGAGGATTACTCCGGCAAATCCCGTAAAGGTCCAGAACACCGAAGCGGGTTGCTGGTCAAAGGCAAGAAACAGCTGCGGGGAAGCAATCGCGCCCAGCGTGAACAGAGCGTTCATCACACTAAGCATCGATGGGCCGCGCGGGCCATACGCGGCCAAAACCCGTGGGTTCCATACCGCCGCAATCACACCATAACCAAAGCCAAAGAGCGCCGCCCCGGCCAGCACAAGGCTCCAGTTGCTCATCAGCGCCAACAGCGTGGTGCCAAGGGCTGCGGTGACAAGACCGATCTTTGGCCCCAGCAGCACGGGGGCTGCATAGACCGCGCCCACTGCGGCCAGGCTGCCTACCCAGAACACCGACAAGACCCAACTGACCGACGAAATCTCAAGCCCGAACACCTGAGCATAGACCGGAAGCACAGGACCAAAGATGGACTGCGCCAACCCAAGAAGGACAAAACCTGCAATGCCCGTTCCCAAGAGCAGGTATTTCGTCATGCGCGTCATGAGATCGCCCTAAATGGTTTAGCGCCGCGTAACCCGGCCCCGGAACAAGGTCAATCCGGGTCGCATCAGCCCTTGCACCATGGGTGAGTTGCGGGCAGGCTTTGGCCACGTGAACTGGGTGTCGCCATGAGTTTCGACCTTTCCTCTTTCTTGCCCTATCAGCTTGCTGTTGCTTCAAGCCGCATCTCGCGCGAGTTTTCCGAGCGCTACAAGCGAGAGTTCGGGTTGAGTATCCCAGAGTGGCGCGTGTTGGCGCATCTGGCGCAATCGGACGCGGTGTCGGTGCGCGAGATTCACGAGCGGGTGGACATGGACAAATCCAAGGTCAGCCGGGCCGCCGCGCGGCTGGAAAGCTCGGGGTTGATCGAGAAACGCGAGAATCCCGAGGATCGGCGCTTGCTTGACATGCGGTTGACGGCCAAAGGGCGCGATCTGATCGCGCGCATTGTGCCGATTGCGGATGCGTACCAAGCCCAGATGACGGCCTTGCTTGGCCCCCATGCCGAAGGCTTTCGAACTGGCCTGCAAAGACTTTATGAGGACACATGACCCGGCTTTATGACTATTGGCGTTCCTCCGCTTCATACCGCGTGCGCATGGCGCTGAACCTGTTGGGCGAGGGGTTCGAAGTTATTCCGGTGGACCTTTTGAAGGCCGAGCAGGTGGGCGCGGAGAATATGGCGCGCAACCCGCAAGGCTTGGTGCCGACGGTTGAGATTGATGGTCTGACGCTGACGCAGTCCTTGGCGATCATCGAGTATTTGAATGACACGCGCGGCGGTCTTTTGCCCGCCGACGCGCCGGGGCGGGCGCGGGTGCGGGCGCTCTCCTATGCGGTGGCGATGGAGATTCACCCCATCTGCAACCTGCGGGTTGGCCGCTATGTCGAAGCCGCCTCGGCCGGGGCGATCACCATGGCCGGGTGGCAGAAAAAGTTCATTGCCGAGGGGCTGGCGGCGGTTGAAGGATTGCTGAGCCACCCTTCCACCGGACGGTTCTGCCATGGCGATCAGATCACCATGGCCGATCTGTGCCTGCTGCCGCAGGTCTATAATGCCCGGCGCTGGGAGGTGGACGTGACGTCGCAGGTGCAAATCTGCCGGATCGTGGCAGAGTTGGAGGCAATCCCGGCGATTTCCGCCGCCCATCCGGACAAGGTGAAGCCTGCATGACCGATGTCTATATCCTTTCAGCCGCCCGTACTGCGATTGGTGGCTTTGGTGGCAGCCTTGCCGCCCTGTCGCCGATTGATCTGGCCACCCATGCCGCCAAAGCGGCGATTGCCCGCGCAGCGGTTGATCCGGGCCAGATCGGCACATCGGTTTTTGGCCATGTGCTGAATACCGAGCCGCGCGACATGTATCTAAGCCGCGTTGCGGCGATGAACGCGGGCATGCCCGAGGGTGCCGTGGCGATGAACGTCAATCGGCTTTGCGGCTCGGGCGCGCAGGCGATTGTTTCGGCGGCGCAGATGCTGATGCTGGGCGATGCCGATATGGCGCTGGCCGGGGGTGCGGAGTGCATGAGCCGGGCACCCTATATCCTGCAGGCTGCCCGGTTTGGGCAGAAGATGGGAGACACCAAGGCGCTTGACATGATGACCGGTGCGCTGACTTGTCCTTTTGGCACCGGCCACATGGGGATTACGGCCGAGAACGTGGCGGCCGAGGGCGGGATCAGTCGCGCCGACCAAGACGCCTTTGCGCTGGAAAGCCAGACCCGCGCGGCCCGCGCGATTGCCGAGGGGCGGTTTGTGGACCAAATCGCGCCGATCGAAATTGCCAGCCGCAAAGGGCCGGTGACCTTTGCGGTGGATGAACACCCCAAGGGCACCACGGCCGAGGCTTTGGCGGGGTTGCGTCCGGCCTTTCAGAAAGACGGCAGCGTGACGGCCGGCAATGCGAGCGGAATCAACGACGGTGCGGCGGCTTTGGTGCTGGCGCGTGAGGCGGCCTTGGGTGGATTGACGCCACGGGCGCGAATCATGGGCTATGCCGTGGCGGGCGTTGCGCCGCGGGTGATGGGGTTGGGGCCAATCCCAGCGGTGCAAAAGCTGTGTGCCAAGCTGGGGATCAAGCCTGCCGATTTTGACGTTGTGGAATCGAACGAGGCCTTTGCCGCGCAGGCGATTGCGGTCAATCGCGGGCTGGGACTGGATCCGGCGCGGGTGAACCCGAATGGCGGGGCGGTCGCGCTGGGCCATCCGGTGGGGGCGACGGGGGCGATCATCACCGTCAAGGCGCTGCATGAGTTGGAGCGGACGGGGGGCAAGACCGCGCTTATCACCATGTGCATCGGCGGCGGTCAGGGCATCGCCTTGGCGATCGAGCGGGTGTGACGGCTATCTCAGCCGCACTGTGGCGCGTGCTGATCTGCCCGCTGCATCAATCACCGAAAGCGTGACAAAGCCTGTGCCTAGGCCCGGCAGCATCACCGCGCGGTCGCGCAGTGACAGGGCGACGGGCGCGCCATTGGCCAGCCAGGTGAAGGGTGGCGTTCCGCCCTCGACCTTGGCCAAAAGGCCTGTGGGCAAGAGTTCCACCTCGGCGCCATCGGGGGGAAAGGCGACGGCGGGCGCGTCTGCAGCCGCCTCGAACGCCGCAGAGCGGCTGCGGAAGCGTTGCAGGGGTTGGGGCAATTGGGCGTTGGCCACCAACAGGGTTGCGGGCGGGGCTGGGGGCTGGGGGTCAAGCGTGGGTTTCAGCCGCGCGAAGGCCTGAAACAGCACTGGTG
>JBMSKG010000130.1:0-8112 GCA_049419625.1 Paracoccaceae bacterium
GCTTCAAATTCGCCTGGATCGTCGATTTCCCGATGTATGAGAAAACCGACGAGGGAACGATTGATTTCAGCCACAACCCCTTCTCCATGCCGCAAGGCGGGATGGAGGCGCTGAACGGCGACCCGCTCAAGGTTTACGCTTATCAGTATGACCTTGCCTGCAACGGCTATGAGCTCATTTCGGGCGGCATCCGCAACCACAAGCCGGAAATCATGTACAAGGCCTTTGAGCTGGCAGGATACCCGAACTCCGAAGTTGACAAGCGCTTTGGCGGCATGGTCAAGGCCTTCAAATACGGTGCCCCGCCCCACGGCGGCTGCGCGGCAGGGATCGACCGGATCGTCATGCTTTTGGCCGATGAGGCCAATATCCGCGAGGTCATCATGTTCCCGATGAACCAGCGCGCCGAAGACCTGCTCATGGGCGCGCCCTCTGAACCCATGCTGAAACAGCTGCGCGAACTCAATTTGCGGGTCGTTCCGAAAGAATAAGCGCGATTTTTCGCGCAAACCTTGACGGGCAGGCTTTACACAACCGGAAAGCCTGGCCAAATCTTTTCACGCGCCTTTCTCCAATGCCCTTTTCAAAGCAAAGACACGCATGACCCCCAATGCCAGCCTTGCTGCGTTTCGCTTCGGCTATGGCCTGCCCTTGCCGGAGGGGGCTCCCGTTACCCCCGATGCGATGCTGGCCGCGCTTGCCGGGCCGGACGAGGCGGCGCAGCGCTTTGCCATTCCGGGCTATGATTGGGTGCATGGCCATGTGGCCGATGTGGCGCGCAATAAGCAGGCGGCGCGAGAAGACGCCGTTTTGCAAACCCGGCTCGATGGGGTGGTGCAGGGGATGCAGGCGGCCGGCCTCATGGCGATGCGCGCCACGTTGGCGCGCGCCATCGACGCACCGGATGGGTTGCGCGAACGGCTGGTGGCCTTTTGGGCCGATCATTTCACCGTCGGCGCGGGCGGGCGCGAGGATGCGATCACGCCCTATGCCTTTGTCGAGGACGCACTTCGCCCCCATCTGACGGGGCGCTTTGCCGATATGCTGGTGGCGGTTGTGCGCCATCCCGGCATGCTGCGCTATCTTGACCAGACGCGCTCGGTTGGGCCGAACTCGCGCCGGGCCTCGCGGCGCGGCGGCGGGCTGAACGAGAACCTCGCACGGGAACTTCTGGAACTGCACACGATGGGGGTGGGCGCGGCCTATGATCAGACCGACGTGCGCCAATTGGCGCTCTTGCTCACGGGCCTGACCTATGATGACCGGCGCGGCTTTGCCTATGATGACCGTATGGCCGAGCCGGGGCCGAAAACCGTGCTGGGCAAAACCTATGACGGCAAGGGAGAGACGGCGATTGCCGCCTTCTTGGACGATCTCGCGGTGCGCCCCGACACCGCGCGCCATATTGCGACCAAGCTTGCAGTGCATTTCCTGTCCGATACCCCCGATGCCGGGGCGGTTGAGGCGATGGCATCGGCTTGGGCGACCTCGGGCGGCGATCTGATGCAGGTGTACGCGGCCCTTCTGCGCCATCCGGCGGCGCTGTCCGAGCCTGCGGCCAAGGCGCGCCAGCCGTCGGACTTTCTGGCGGCCGCCTTGCGCGGGCTGGGGATCCGAGGGGACGACGTGATGGGCTGGCCGGATGATCGCTTGCGCGAGGCCATCATCCTGCCGCTGCGCGCCATGGGGCAGGCGTGGAAATCGCCGCCCGGCCCCGATGGCTGGGGCGAAGAGATTGGCACTTGGATCACGCCGCAGGGGCTGGCCGAGCGGATCAGCTGGGCGATGCGCTGGCCTGCCGAACTTGCGGCACCTTTGCCCGACCCACAGGATTTTGCCACCACCGCTCTGGCTGACCGCGTGGCCCCCGCCACGCTTTGGGCCTCAGAGCGGGCCGAAAACCGTGCCGAGGGGGTGGGCATTGTGCTTGCCAGTCCCGAGTTTAACCGGAGATGAACCGATGATCGACCGCAGAGGGCTGTTGCGCGGATTGGGGATTTTGGGCTGTTCGGCGGCAGCCCATCCGTTCATGACCACCGTCACATTGGCTGGGGCAGATGGCGGCGCGCCCTTGGGCGATCACCGGCTGGTGGTCATCATCCTGCGCGGGGCGATGGATGGGCTGGATGTGCTGCGCCCGGTGGGTGAACGGACCTTCGCGGGCTATCGCCCCACTTTGGCGGCGACGGAAAGCCTTGATCTGGATGGGTTCTTCGGGCTGCACCTTGGGCTTTCGGGCCTGCATCCCCTGTGGCAATCGGGGGAATTGGCCTTTGTGCAGGCCACCTCCACCCCTTACCGCGACAAGCGCAGCCATTTTGACGGCCAGGACCTTCTGGAAGCCGGGACCAGCCCTGATGTGCCAAGCGCCCATCTGCGCGATGGCTGGCTGAACCGCATGCTGCAATCGGTGCCGGGGCTGCAGTCGGAAACCGCCTTTGCGGTGGGTCGCCAAGAAATGCGCATCATGCGCGGCCCGGCCCCGGTGATGGATTGGTCGCCCGATACGGCGGTGAACATCTCGCCCCAAGCGCAGCTTTTGCTGGAACAGGTCTATCACGACGATCCCTTGTTCATGGCCGCCGCCGCCGAGGCGATGATGCTGAGCGGGTTGGAGTTGGGCGATGAGATGGGCGGCGCGATGATGGAGACCATGGGCATGGCCGGAACTCCGGCGGTGCCGGTCTTGCGCGGCGCGCGGCTGGGCGAGGCGGACCGGGTGGCCGATTATGCCGCTGAACGGCTGCGCGGGGCGACGCGGATTGCCGCCTTTTCGCTGACCGGCTGGGACACGCACAAGGGGCAGGGCAAGGGCTTTGGCCGGGCTTTGGCGCGGCTTGAACGGTCGATCCTGCGGCTGAAATCGGGCTTGGGGGTGGAAATCTGGGGCAAGACCACGGTGCTGGCGATGACCGAGTTCGGCCGCACCGTGGCCGAAAATGGCACCGGCGGCACCGATCACGGCACGGCGGGGGCCATGGTGGTGGCGGGCGGGGCCATTCGCGGCGGCAAGGTCTATGGCCGCTGGCCGGGGCTTGAGGAGGCCGATTTGTTCGAGCGGCGCGATCTGATGCCCACCTCGGATGTGCGGGCTTGGGCGGCCCATGCGATGCGCGGGCTGTACGGTTTTGACCGGGCTTTGTTGCAGGATAAGGTGTTTCCCGGGTTGGAGATGGGCGAGGATCCGGGGCTGATCCTCTAGCCATTGCCATCAGCGCGCGGCGGTTCCATGATGGGGCCAAAGGATACGCCCGATGACTGATGATCTACTTGGCCAGCCGCTGCCCGGTTGGACCCCACCGCCCGCCCCCGAAGGCCTAACCCTTGAGGGCCAGTTCGTTCGGCTGGAGCGGATGTACCCTGACACCCACGCCGCCGATCTGCACCGCGCCTATACCGGCCATGACCGGCTGTGGGATTACATGCCCTATGGCCCGTTTTCCTCGGCCGCCGCCTATCACCGCTGGGCCAAGGACACCGCAAGCGGCGCGGATCCCTTGTTCTACGTCTTGCGCGACAAGGCGACGGGGCATTGTGGGGGCGTGGCCAGCTATCTGCGCATCACGCCCGCGTCCGGGTCGATCGAGGTCGGCCACATCTGCCTAGCGCCGGAAATCGCCCGCGGGCGGGTCTGGACCGAAGCGATGTTTCTGATGATGGATTGGGCCTTTGCCGCCGGATACCGCCGCTATGAATGGAAGTGCAACGCGCTGAACATGGCCTCGCGCCGGGCAGCGCAGCGGCTGGGCTTCAGCTATGAGGGGATTTTCCGGCAGGCCACCGTGGTCAAGGGGCGCAACCGAGACACCGCCTGGTTTGCGGTGATTGATGCCGAATGGCCCGCCCTGCGCGAGGCTTATGCCGCTTGGCTGTCGCCGCGCAATTTCGACGCGGCGGGGCGGCAACGCGAGCGGCTGTCGGACCTGACGCGGCTGGTGCGCGTGGCCGAGGACCCGGCCTTGCGCTGAGCCGATCAAGCTGGCGGCGATCAGGGCCCCGCGGGAAAGTCGGCCCGCTGGGCAAGCCGTGCGGCAAGGGCGGCGCGCAACGGGGCAAGACCGGCCTCTTCGGCTGCATAAAGGGCAGCCTCGGCAAGGGCCGCATCTTGGCTGTGGCGGGCGATCCCGGCGACAAAGGCGCTGACATAGCGGCGTCGGTCGGCATCGGGGCGGCCCTGCAGCGCCCTTTGAGCAAAGGCCAGATCATCGCGCAGCGCCAAAGGGTCGGGTGCGACCGCCTCACCCGGGGCGATGGGCGGGGGGTGAATGTCCAACTCAGGCAACAAGGGCCGCAACACCCGGCACAGCTGCGCCATATTCTCAAGCGGTTTGTCCAAAAACCCGTCTGCCCCAGCGGCGAGCGCCAGCGCCCGCCCCTCGGCACTGCCCGAGGTGCCCATCACCACCGAGGGGCGGCGCGGGCCTTGCGCCAGATCGCGGATCAAGGCCTCGCCCCGGCCATCGGGCAAGCCCAGATCAATCAGCACCACATCGGGTCGATAAACGCGCAGATGATCGCGCGCCGCCGCCATGGTTTCGGCCCGGCGCAACCGCGCGCCCGCGCGCCGGGCAATCAGCCGCAGTGCTTCACAGGCAAAGCGGCTGTCCTCAACCGCCAGAATGGTGACGCCTTGCAGAGGCAGTTCTTGCAGCCAGCCAGACCCGGGCCGGGACCCCAGTGCCGCGGCGGTGCCCGTAAAGGGCCCTTCAGACAGCGAAAGCTTCGGCGGGCTGCGGTCTGCGTCGGGGCTGTTGTTTGGCGGCATGGCACACCTTGGCGCGGGACAGGGAACGGGGCCCGTGCAATCAAGCACGGTTTCGCTAACGCCGGGTAAACCCGGCCTTGTCGCAGGTGTTTTTCCGGCCTGCGACCTCCGCGCCTCTTGCCCCAGCGCGGCACCTTGCCCATAACGCCTGCATCATTGCCTGATGAGGAGCCCTTAGGATGATCGGTCGCCTGAACCATGTTGCCATAGCCGTGCCCGATCTCGAGGCCGCCGCCGCGCAATATCGCGGCACGCTCGGCGCAAAGGTAAATCCGCCTCAGGATGAGCCGGATCATGGCGTGACGGTCGTGTTCATCGAATTGCCCAACACCAAGATCGAGCTTCTCTATCCCTTGGGTGACAACAGCCCGATCAAGGGATTTCTGGAAAAGAACCCCTCGGGCGGGATTCATCACATCTGCTATGAGGTTGATGATATTCTGGCCGCGCGTGACCATCTGAAAGCCTCGGGCGCGCGGGTTCTGGGGACGGGCGAGCCGAAGATCGGCGCGCATGGCAAGCCGGTTTTGTTCTTGCATCCCAAGGACTTCAACGGCTGTCTTGTGGAACTGGAGCAGGTATGAACATCACCGCCGCCCTCGTGCTGTTTGCCGTGACGTGGTTCATGGTGTTTTTCTGCGTGCTGCCTGTGCGGTTCAAAAGTCAGGCCGAGAATGGGCAAGTCACCCCTGGCACGCCCGCCTCGGCCCCAGACGATCCAATGCTGGGCAAGAAGGCCAAGATAACCACAGCCATCTCTGCGGTGGTCTTTGCCGGGCTTTATGTGTTGATCACCTCGGGGCTGATCACGCGGTACAATATGGATGTGTTCGGTATTCTGAACTGAGCCTTAGCGCCGGGCGGCCATTCGGTGAAAGAGGTGGGTGAAGGTTGCCACCCCCAGAACCGGGATCACCAGATTGACCAGCGGCACCGACAGCGGAGCCGCCATCAGGATGCCTGCGAGCCAGATCCGGCCCGAGTTTTGCGCGCGCAGCGCCTTGGCCCCCTCGCGGCCAAGGCGCCGCGTGGCGACGAGGGTGAAATACTCGCGCCCCAAGAGCCAGCCGTTCACCGCCCAGAACACCACTGGAATGAACGGCCCGGCAAAGATGTAAAGCACCAGCGCCAGCACGTTGGCGGCGATCACCAGACCCAGAAAATTCAGCGAATCGACCAGACTGTCACCCAGTCGCGCTGGCGTGACCGGCGGCAGGCCGGGATAGTGGCGGTCTTCGACCGCATCGGCGATGTCCTCAAGGAACAGCCCGGAAAAGGCCGAGGCGACGGGCACCATCAGGAACACCGAAAGCCCCAGCATCAGGAACAGCGAGCCCCAGCCCAAAAGCGCCTCGACCCCCGTGATCGGGCCGATGAAGGGAATCTCGATGCTGCCGGGGGCAAAGCTGTCGATCAGGGCGAGAAAACCCGCGTAAACCGCGGCCAAAAGGGCGAGCGCCAACAAGACGCCAAGGCCCATAACGCGGCGAAAACGCCGGTCTCCGATTTGGCCAAGGGCCTTGAAGAAACTGGCAAAGATCAATCAAGCCCCCATTGGACGATGCGAAAGAGGTCGGGGCGCGGGCGTTCGGGCGCGGGCGCACCCGGCGTGCCGATGTGGACGATACCGGCCACGGTTTCTGCGCCGCGGCAGCCAAAGGCTTCGGTGCAGAAGGTCGCGTCATGCGACACCCAGCCGGTCAGCCAATTGGCCCCCCAGCCGGCAGCGGTAGCCGCGTTCACCAGCCCAAGGCACAGCGCCCCGGCCGACAAGACCTGCTCAGCTTGCGGAATTTTCGGCACGTCTTGCGGGGACGAGATCACCACCACGGCAACACCGCCACGGTCAAACTGGCCGCGCCCCTTGTCGATCTTTTCCGCATCGCCCCCCAACGCGCGGGCCCGCGCCTCGGCCAGATCGGCCAGCCGAACCATGTCGGGGCGGGTGAGCACGATCAGCCGCCAAGGCTCCAACTTGCCATGATCGGGCACGCGCAGCGCGGCGGTCAGGATCGGCTCCAACGCGGCGCGGGTCGGCACGGGGCCCGCAAAAAGCTTGGCCGATTGCGACTGGCGGCGGGCGAGGAAGTCAAAGGCGGCGGCATTGGGCGTGGGCATAAACGGTCTCCGGTTTGGCCAAGGTGTCTGGCAAACTGGGGCAGGGGTCAAGCCGGGGTTGCAACGGGCCGCCGATAGGGCAAGCATTGGCCCATGCAAAAGGGCGCTTGGGCAGATTTGGCGGTGGTGGGGGCAGAATTTGCCCTGCGCGTGACCCCACGCGCCCGGCGCGAAGAGATCGCGCGCGACGAAGGCGGCATTCGCGTGGCGGTTCTGGCGCCGCCCGAGGATGGCAAGGCCAACGCAGCGGTGCAGGCGCTGTTGGCTCATGCGCTGGGCGTGGCGAAATCGCGCCTTCATTTGGTGCGCGGGGCGACATCGCGGGACAAGGTGTTTCGGCTCGGCAGTTAGGCGGTCCGTACGTCAGCCTGCGGGCTTGCGCTCGATCCGGTAACTGCCTTCGGGCAAATCCAGCGCAGCCGCGAGATCGCGCAGTTGTGCCATCGACAGGGTGATGATCAAGGGCTCATCGGTCATGTCATCGACCTGCCGGATCACCACGCAATCTTCAAACGCCTCGATGATCACATCCTCTTGCAAGGGCATGTCGGGATCACCCTCATCCACAAGGGTGATCACGGTGGCGTCAAATTCGTGCTCGATGGTGAACATGGGGGAATGGTAGGCGGTGCGGGGCCGCAGGGCAAGCGATTGCACCCCGGCGCGGTCAGATTTCCGTGAGGGGCTGGTGGCGCGCCGGGTGGGGCTGCTAGATGAGGGCAGGGCGGCAAAAGGTGGGGCAGGTCATGGCGACAAGACGGTGGGGCATGGTGCTGGTCATGCTGGCGGGCCTTCAGGGCTGCGTGCAGCCGATGCCTGCGCCCGTGCCACCTCAGCCCCTGCCGGTTGGCAACGCTGCGCCGGTCCTGCCGGTCGAAGAGGCGGCCGAGAATTTCGTCGCCGTTGTCGCCCGCGTGAAGCCGGTGGCCGAGGATTATTGCCGCAGCCTGCGCCGCCTGGCCAATTGCGATTTCCAGATCGTGATCGACGACCGGCCGGGTCAGCCTGCCAATGCCTTTCAGACCGTGGACCGCACGGGCCGGCCCATTCTGGCCTTTACCGTTCCCTTGATCCGCGACGCGCGCAACCGTGACGAGCTTGCCTTTGTCCTGGGCCATGAGGCGGCCCATCACATCGCAGGCCATCTGCCGCGCCAGCAAAGCACGGCGGTTGCCGGTGCGGTTCTGGGTGGCATCCTTGCCCAGATGAGCGGCGGTGGCGAACAGGCG
>JBMSKG010000131.1:0-8052 GCA_049419625.1 Paracoccaceae bacterium
GGTAAGGGGGGCCGGTCATCCGGCTTGATGCCGGTTCAAGTCCGGCCCCGCGCGCTCATTTCCTGCGATCAAGCCAGCCGCCCAAGCCTCAATCGGCGCGCACCTCCCCTTCCCCCCGTGGGGAGAAGGGCCGGAGTTGGGGGGGCCCCCACGCCCAACCGCTCCAACGTCAATCCCCCCAAGGGGGCCAAGGCCGTTGGGTCACCCGAGCCAACCTCAAACCACCCCGCGCCTCCCCTCCCCCTCGTGGGGAGGGGCTGGGGGTGGGGGGCAATCCCCCAAAAGAGGACCAGAAAACCCGACCGGTCAGCCCTTTTTCTTGGCCTCAGCCGCCGCCTTCATGCGCGCCAAAAGCTCTTCCTTGCTGGCCCGGCCACCGCTTGGGCTTTTCTCGGCCCCCAGCCCCTTTTTGCCAACCTTGTGCTTGGGCTGCTTGCCCGCTGAAATCGGGTTGTTCGCTGCTGCGTAATCCATCGTCTCGCCCCTTACAAAAGTCCCTGCGCCCGGAACAGCGCCTTCAGATCGGCCTCGGGACGCGCGCCGTAATGGCCAATCACCTCGGCCGCCGCCACACAGCCCATCCGGCCCGCCTGTTCCAGACTTTGCCCCGTGGCCATGCCATAGATAAAGCCCGCTGCAAACTGGTCACCCGCGCCGGTGGCATCCACCGGCACCACACGGCGCACCGGCACCACAGCGCGCTCAGACCCGCGCGCCAAGATCACCTCATCGCCCGACCGCGTGCAAACCACAAGCCCCGCGTTCTGCGTGGCATGCGCCAAGGCCGCCTCCAGATCGGTCTGATACAGGCTCGACCATTCGTGCTCATTGCCGATCACATAATCCAGATCTTTCACCAACCGGCGAAAGTCATCGCGGTGACGGTCCACGCAGAACGGGTCCGACAGCGCAATCCCGGCGCGGCCCCCGGCCTTTTGGCACAGCTTCGCCGCCCGCTCGAAGGCCTCTTTCCCCTTGGGCTTGTCGTAAAGATAGCCCTCAAGGAAGAGATAATCGGTATCCCCCGCCACCTCGTCCGACACATCCTGCGGACCGAGTTCCGAGGAAATCCCCAGATAGGTGTTCATCGACCGCTCACCATCGCCCGACACAAAGATCATCGAGCGTGAGGTCGGCAATTCCCCCCCTGCCACCGGAGGGTTCACAAAGTCGGTGCCATCCGCTGCCATGCCCTCGGCATAGAACCGGCCCAAAATGTCGTCATGCACCCGGCCAATAAACGCGGTTTTCAAACCCAGATTGCCAAGACCGGCCAGCGTGTTGGCCACCGACCCCCCCGGCGCCTGCACCCGGTCTTTCATCGCGGCATACAGGATCTCGCCCCGCTCGCGCTCGACAAGCTGCATGATGCCCTTTTCGATGCCCATCATTTCAAGGAAGGACTCATCGGCCTGCGTAATCACATCGACAATCGCATTGCCGATGCCCACAACCTGATACTTCTTCATGCAGTCTTGTCCTCGAACTGGCAGTCATCGCGAATGGGGCAGATGCCGCATTTGGGTTTGCGCGCCACGCAGATATAGCGGCCATGCAGGATCAACCAGTGATGCGCGTGCTGCTGATACTCGGCAGGCACATGATCTTCAATGGCGCGTTCAATGGCCAACTCATCGCGGCCCACGGCAATCCCGGTGCGGTTGCCGATCCGCAAGATATGGGTGTCCACCGCCTGCGCGGGGTAATGAAACCACATGTTCAACACCACATTCGCCGTCTTGCGCCCCACGCCGGGCAAGCGCTGCAAGGCAGCGCGGGACGACGGCACCTGACCGCCATACTCGTCAATCAGCATCTGACTTAAGCGGATGACGTTCTTGGCCTTGTTGCGGTAAAGGCCAATCGTCTTGATATGCTCGATCAGCCCTTCTTCGCCCAAGGCCAGCATCTTTTCCGGCGTGTCGGCAATCTGAAAAAGCCGCGCCGTGGCCTTGTTCACCCCCACATCGGTCGCTTGCGCCGACAGCGCCACCGCGACCACAAGGGTAAAGGCGTTGACATGGTTCAACTCGCCCTTCGGCTCGGGCTCCAATTCGTGGAACCGGGCAAAGATGCGCTGCATCGCGGGATAGGAAAGCTGCTTGGCCATAGGCGTTCTATGCACCATCGGGTGGTGGGGCTGCAACGCTCTTCCCGCAAGTTCCGGGTCGCACAGCCCGGCGCCTGCCCCTAAGATGGCTGCGAAGGAGAGCGCCATGACCGACCAAAGCCCCAGCTACCACTACGCCACCATCGCCCGCGCCCTGCGCGAGATTGATGCCGCCGGTCCCGGCCTTTCGCTCGAAGATCTCGCCGCCCACATCGGCCTGTCGCCCGCACATTTTCAGCGCGTGTTCAGCCAATGGGTCGGCGTCAGCCCAAAACGCTATCAGCAATACCTCGCCCTCGACCATGCGCGCGACCTTCTGGCGCGGCGCTTCAGCGTCCTCGACACCGCCCATGAGGCCGGGCTGTCCGGGGCAGGGCGTCTCCACGATCTCTTTGTGACATGGGAGGCGATGAGCCCCGGAGATTACGCCAAAGGCGGCGCCGGGCTCACCATCCGCTGGGGCTTTGCCGCCTCGCCCTTTGGCGACACGGTGATCATGGCCACCGACCGGGGCATCTGCGGCATGGGCTTTGCCGCCGACATGGGGCCAGAGGCGGCCACCGAAGACCTCATGCGCCGCTGGCCCGCCGCCCGCTTCCAGCGCGACGATGCCGCCATCGCGCCCTTGGCAGAGGCCGCCTTTGGGGGCGGACAGACCCCGCTCCACCTCATCGGCGCGCCGTTTCAAATCAAGGTGTGGGAAGCGCTTTTGCGCATCCCCTCAGGCCATGTCACCAGCTATTCTGAAATCGCCGGGGCCATCGGCCATGACAAGGCGGTCCGCGCCGTCGGCACCGCCGTCGGTCGCAATCCAATCAGCTTTCTGATCCCCTGCCACCGCGCCTTGCGCAAATCCGGCGCACTGGGCGGCTATCACTGGGGCCTGCCCGTCAAACGCGCCATTCTGGCCTGGGAAGGCGCGCGTGAAGATGCGCGCGAGACCCTCCCCACGGGTATGTGATGGGCAAGAACCCGCGCCAAGGCCGGGCTGCTATGGGATAGCAACGCCAAGCCTGCTATAGACCGGCTCAAGGCGGCACACGCCGTAACCTGCTGGATGAGGCATGACCATGACCCTGAAGACCCCGATGATTCTCGCCGCCCTTGGCGCGCTGACCCTGTCCGCCTGCGTGGACCCCAACGCCTATCCCGAAGACCCGAACGCCCGCACCAAAAGCGGCGCAATCATCGGCGGGATGCTGGGCGCCATGGCCGGTGTCGCGGTGTCCGGCGACGGGGACGAGTTGAAAGGCGCGCTTCTGGGCGGTGCCGTGGGTGCCGCCACCGGCGCGGCCATCGGCTCGGACCTTGACCGTCAGGCGGCCGAACTGCGCAACTCGCTGAACTCCAACATCTCGGTCACCAATATGGGCGGCTATCTTGTGGTGAACATGCCGCAAGACCTTTTGTTCGCCACCGACAGCGCCGCGCTTTCGGGCAATCTGGTGGGCGATCTGCGCGCGGTGGCGAACAGCCTTGTCCGCTACCCCAACTCCACCATCCAAGTGATCGGCCACACCGACAACGTGGGCGAGGCCGCCTATAACCAAGACCTGTCGCAGCGCCGCGCCTTTGCCGTGGCCGATGTGCTGCGCTCCTCGGGCGTGCCGGCGGGACGCATCGCCACCATCGGGCGCGGCGAAGACGCGCCCATCGCCACCAACCAGACCGAAAGCGGCCGCGCGATGAACCGCCGGGTGGAGATCATCATCCGCCCCACGAACTAAACTCGACGACCGAAACCCGACGACCCGACCAGGCGCACATCACCTGTCAGGAAAATTTTGGGCCGGAGGGGAAACCTCCGGCCCTTCTTCATTGAAGTCTTGCCCGAATTGGTAATATGTTTGAACCAATTGCCGGAGGTCGCCATGCCGTTCCAGAAGATCGAAGCGGAAAAGCTCTCACAAAGCGTGGTCCACCAAGTGGAACTCCTGATCCTGCGTGGCATCCTGCGCCCCGGCGAACGCCTGCCCTCCGAGCGTGAACTGTCCGAACGGTTGGGCGTCTCACGTCCCAGCCTGCGCGAGGCGATTGCCGAACTGCAGGACCGCGGCCTGTTGATGGCCAAACCCAACGCCGGGGTCTTTGTCGCCGATGTGCTGGGCTCGGCCTTTTCGCCCGCGCTCATTGATCTGTTCTCATCGCATGAGGACGCGGTGTTCGACTATGTCGCCTTCCGCCGCGACCTTGAAGGTCTGGCTGCCGAACGCGCTGCCCATTTCGGCTCTGACACCGATCTAGAGGTCATCAACACCATTTTCCACAAGATGGAAGCCGCCCATCAAAAGCGCGACCCGACCGATGAGGCCGAGCTTGACGCCAATTTTCACATGGCGATCATCGAGGCCAGCCACAACATCGTCATGCTGCACATGATGCGCTCGATGTATGACCTGTTGCGCCAAGGCGTGTTCTACAATCGCCAGATGATGTTCAAAAACCGCCTGACCCGCGACATGCTGTTGGACCAGCACCGCGCGATCAACATCGGGGTGCAGTCACGCAACCCCCAAGCCGCCCGCGTGGCGGTCGAAGCGCATATGGACTATGTGAAACAGGCCATGACCGACCAGATCAAGGCCGCCCGGAACGAGGCGATTGCCCGCCAACGCCTGCAGCACGAGAAGAGTCGGCATTAAAAAAACCCCGGGCGCGGCCCGGGGTTCTAAAGTTGGTCAGTTGACCCAGCTTAGTGCAGCTTGGCCTCAACCTGTGCAATCGCCTCATCAATCGACGCGGCCGCAGTTTCAGCCGAGCTTTGCTTGGCCAGAACCTCAGCCGCCGCCGCAACAGCAACCGTCACAGCGCGCTCACGCACTTGACGCAGGGCCGACGCTTCGGCGCTGGCGATCTGGTCCTCGGCCGCAGCCAAACGGCGCGCGATCGAAACCTTCAGATCATCCTTGGCCTGCTTGGCAGCCGCCATCGCCTCATCCTTGGCCGCAGCCACAATGCGCTCTGACTGCTCTTGGACTTCTTTCTGCTTCTTCTCGTAAGACGACAGCAGGGCGCGCGCCTCTTCACGCAGCGCCCGGGCCTCGGCCAACTCGGCCTTGATCTGGTTCGCGCGTGCATCCAGCATGCCGGTCAGCATCGCCGGAACCTTGGCCCGCAGCAAAATGCCGATGAACACGAGGAAGGCCAGCAGAACCACAAAGTTCGAGTTCCACAGCGAGAAGAACGGGCCACCGGCCGCAAAGGCAGGGCTGGCGCTCAACAAGGCAAGTGGAAGGATCAGATGTTTCATGGCCTTACCCTTTCAACGCGGCAGTAACGGCTGCGGTGACAGCTTTGGCATCCGCCTTACCGCCCAGCGCAATCACCAATTCCTTGGCGGTGTCCCGCGCAACTTCGGTGACAGCTTCCATCGCGCCGGCGCGAATTTCGCCAATCCGCTTTTCGGACTCTGCCGATTTGGCGGCGATCTCTGCGTCGGCCTTGGCCAATGCCTTGTCCAGATCCTTCTGGATGTCCGCCTTGGCCGCTGCCACGATCTTGGCCGCCTCGGCACGAGCCGCAACCAGCGCGTCGTTGTAGGCCTTTTCAGCCCCCACAGCGCTCTGCTTCAGCTCTTCTGCCGCCGCCAGATCATTGGTGATCGTGCCTTTACGTTCGGCCAACACCCCGCCAATGCGCGGCAGCGCCACGCGCGACAGCACAAGGTAGATCACGACAAGCGTGATCAGAAGCCAGAAAATCTGGTTGGGGAAGGTCGAGAAATCCAGCTGAGGCATACCCGCCTCTGCAGTCTTCGCGGCCCCATGCGCCACATCAGTGGCTGTCGTTTCGGTCGCCATATCTCTTGTCCTCCGTCGGACCCTTTGGGAGTTTCAGGGATGCAAGGCGGGTCGCCAAGCATCCCTGACCGTAAGGATGCGAAGGTGAGATTAGACGGCGAACATCAGCAGAAGCGCGACGAGGAACGAGAAGATCCCCAGAGCTTCGGCGAAGGCCAGACCGATGAAGAGGGTCGCGGTTTGCGAACCAGCGGCCGACGGATTGCGCAGCGCGCCCGCCAGGAAGTTGCCGGCAACATTGCCAACACCGATGGCGGCGGCGCCCGAACCGATGGCGGCCAGACCGGCACCGATGAATTTGCCCATAGCTGCTGCTGCTTCGATTTCCATGTGTCTTCTCCTTACGATGGAATAGTCAGTTTGATTGTCCGGCCTGCGGATCAGTGCCCCGGATGGAGCGCGTCTTTCAGATAAACGCAGGCGAGAATGGTGAACACGTAGGCCTGGATAAAGGACACCAGCACCTCAAGCGCGTAGATGGCGGTGATCGCCAAGATCGCCACCGGGGTGACCACAAGGCCGATCCCGGTCGAAATCAGAACCAAGGGCGCGAAGGCCGCAAACACCTTGATCACCGCATGGCCTGCCATGATGTTACCGGCAAGACGGATCGAATGGCTGACCGGGCGCACAAAGTACGAGATCACCTCGATCACCGCGATGATGGGGCGCAGCACCAAGGGCGCATCCTTCATCCAGAACAGACCCAAGAAATGCATGCCGTTCTTGGCAAAGCCCAAAATGGTCACAAAGATGAAGAAACCAAAGCCCAAAACCGCCGTCACGGCGATATGGCTTGTGGGCGTGAACGAACCCGGGATCAGGCCCAGGAAGTTCGCGGTCAGGATAAAGATGAACAGCGTCATGATCAGCGGGAAGTACTTCGCCCCGTCATGACCCGCCACATCCTCAACCATCTTGTAGACAAACCCGTAGGCCAACTCGCCAACCGACTGCATCCGCGTCGGGATCAGCGCGCGCCCCTTCGAGCCCAAGACGAAGATCGCGAAGATCGCGATCACGGCCAACGCCATCCACAGGGTGGTGTTGGTGGGGGTATACCACTCGATCGGGCCTTCGCCGAACAACCGGGTGATCTTGAACTGGTCCAGCGGATGGAAAACCAGGCTTTCGCCGTGTGCTGCGTTCTCAGTTGCCACGTCCGTCTTCCCCTTCTTCAGCCGCCTGCGCGGCCCGTCGCATCTCTACTTCCTTCGCCGAGCGCAGCATGGTTTTGATACCCGCCGCCAAGCCCGCGAAGATGAACAGCACCAGAAAGATCGGCATGGTCCCAAACAGATGGTCCAGCCCGTATCCAATGCCAAAGCCGATCCCAAGACCGGCCACCAACTCAATCACCATCCGCCATGCCAACTGGGCCTGCGAATACTTGTCTCCTTCGGCGCTGCGCGGCGGATCAACCGCCTTTTTCGCCTCGGCGATCCGCTTTTCCAGCGCCTCAAGTCGTGCGCGGTCAGCTTCTGACACCATGGCAAAACGCCTCCAGAGAAGTCGCAGGACACCTACGAAAGCCAACGCCCTGAGTCAAGACGGCAAAACAGCCCCGAAAGGCCCTATAGGCC
Source organism: Paracoccaceae bacterium (assembly GCA_049419625.1). Taxonomy (GTDB): domain Bacteria; phylum Pseudomonadota; class Alphaproteobacteria; order Rhodobacterales; family Rhodobacteraceae; genus Tabrizicola_A. The sequence goes on from JBMSKG010000131.1 coordinate 7,494, forward strand.
TTTGAAAACACTCGCCTTTACAATCTGCCGCACCCCGCATCCCGCGCCCACCGCCCGTTCCGGGCCAAAAGGCGTCATTCAACCATCCGGTTGACGATTGCCGCCACCCACCGCAATAGTCGGCCATGGCCCCCTCGCTCGACACCACCTTCGCCGCCCTTGCCGACCCCACGCGCCGGGCCATACTGGCTATGCTCTTGGAAGATGACATGGCGGTCACCGACGTGGCCGAACCCTTCAACATCTCGCTGGCCGCCATCTCAAAACACCTCGGCATCCTCGCCGAGGCCGGTCTCATCAGCCGCGAAAAGCGCGGCCGGGTGATCTGGTGCAAACTCGAACCCGACGCCCTGCGCGCCGCCTCGGTCTGGATGCAGGGCTTTGGCCAGTTCGAACCCGTCGACCTCGACGCCTTCGAGAAATTCCTCGAAACCGAACTTGTGGAGCCGGGCTTTCATCTTGGCGAAAATACCCTCGGGGGGTGAGGGCGAAGCCCGAGGGGGGCAGACAGCCCCCCTTGGCGCTCGGTTACCTCGCGCCCGACGAGACGCCAAGGCGG
>JBMSKG010000132.1:0-8049 GCA_049419625.1 Paracoccaceae bacterium
AAGACCCGTTATGCACTAAGACTGAAATCGGACCACTCGATCGGGGCAGGCCACTGTTTGGTGGCAATGGCGATGACGCCATGCAGGGCGATGGCGGAAATGACCGGCTGGTGGGGGATTCCGGCAACGACACGCTGACAGGCGGGCAGGGCAGTGACACGCTGATCGGCGGCCTGGGCAATGACGCGATCTTTGGCGGCACCGAGACTGACCTGGTGCAGTTCTCCACCGGCTGGGGCGCCGACACCGCACAAGGCGGTGAAAGCGCGGGCGACCTTGACCACCTTGACCTGTTCACCGTCACATCGAACCTGACTGTGACCTTCAGCGGGTCCGAGGCGGGGACTGTCACCGACGGCACAAATACGATCACCTTCTCGGAATTCGAACGCTTCACACTGGGGAGCGGGTCCGATTTGCTGGACGGCTCGGCGGCCGCGCTTGCCATTATGGCCGAAGCATCAGTCGGCAATGACACGCTCATCGGAGGCACGGCGGCCGATACGCTCTACGGCGGCGCGGGTCAGGATCAACTGACCGGGGGGGCGGGCGCTGACTGGCTGTTCGGAGACGACGGCAACGACAACATCTTCGGCGGGCAGGGCGGCGACAGCCTTTTTGGCGGCACTGGCAATGATACGCTGAACGGCGGGGCCGGGGCTGACAATCTGTCGGGTGGAACGGGCAATGACCTTTTCATCGTTGGCGGCGGATCCGAAGGTTTTGGTGACACGGTTTCGGGCGGCGAGAACACCGGGGATTTCGATGTTCTGGACCTGACCGCTTGGGGTTGGGCGCTGACCAATGTGATCTATGACCCGCTGAACGCTGAAAACGGCACGGTGCAGTTCCTGGACTCCAACGGCAATGTCATTGGGTCGATGACCTTTACCGGGATTGAACAGGTCATTCCCTGCTTTACCCCCGGCACCATGATTGCGACTGCGCGCGGCGAGGTGGCGGTCGAGGATCTGCGCGTGGGGGATCAGGTGGTGACGCGCGACAACGGGCTGCAAACGCTGCGTTGGGTGGGCTCAAAGCGGTTGTCCTTGGCCGATCTGATCGTCAATCCGGCGCTGCGCCCTGTGGAGATTGGGGCCGGGGCCTTGGGCCATGGATTGCCTTTGCGCGCGATGGCGGTCTCGCCGCAGCACCGGATGCTGATCGAAGGCGCACGCGCCGAAATGCTGTTTGGTGAGGCCGAAGTGCTGGTGGCCGCCACCCATCTGACGGCGCTGGCCGGGGTAGAGGTCAAGTTGACCTCAGCGGTGCGCTACATTCATGTGATGTTTGACCGCCATGAGATCATCTGTGCCAACGGCGCGTGGACGGAGAGCTTTCAACCTGCCATGCGGATGTTGGACGGGATGGACCGCGGGCAGGCCGAAGAGGTCATGGCGCTCTTCCCCGAGTTGGCGGGTGAAGAGTTTGACTTCCCCGCCGCCCGGCTGTCGCTGAAAGCGCATGAGGCGCGGGTGCTGTTGCGCGGCTAACCCAAGCTCAGCGCGCGCGGTTCGCGCGCCAGTCGGCCCATTCCTCGGGCGTATCATGGTCAGTCGTGGCATGGGTGCCGGGCAGGCGCACCAGATGCAGCCGATCCGCATGGCGCGCCAGAACCGCCCGCGCGCCGGTGTCGCCGGTCAACGCCAAAAGCTCTGCCCGCAAATCGGGCGGAAAGCCGACCGGATGGCCCGGCGTGCCATCAACCGCAGCCCCGCGTGGGATGGCGCGGGGGTCTTTGGCCCAGACCGCGAGACAGGCTTGCAGGTCTTCGGTCGTGAGTTCTGGCAGATCGGCCAAAAGCATCAGAACCGCTGCCCCTGTGGGCAAGGCCCGAAGCCCGGTGATCAGGCTGGTGGCCATGCCTTGCGCCGCATCGGGCACCATGACGGGCGTGATGGCCAGACCCTGAAGGGCCGCCAGCCGCGCAGGCCGGTCGGGTGACAGGGTGACGGTGACCCGGCAACCGGTCGCCAGCGCCACGCGGGCGCTGCGTGCCAAAAGGGGTTCGCCGTCAACATCTTCCAGCAATTTGTCGGCCCCCCGCATGCGCGAGGACGAACCGGCGGCAAGGATCAGGATTTCAGGTGTCATACAGGGTTGATGCCATGAAAAAAGGGGGGCTGTCTGCCCCCCTTCGCGCGTTCCGCGCTCATCCCCCCGAGGGTATTTCGGCCAAGATGAAAGCGTGAACGCGTTTGTCGATCAGGCCCGCATGCGGCCGCCATCATCCCACAAGGGGGCGAGGTGGACGGTTGCCTTGCGGCGTTCGCCGAGGATCTCGATTTCACATTCAAGCCCGTCTTTGACCCGGTCGGCCGGCAGGAAGCCTTGGGCCACCGATTTGCCCATCCAGTGGCTATAGCCGCCGGAGGTGCAGAAGCCCACAACAGCGCCGTCAAGCCAGATCGGCTCCCAGGCGACGACGTCGGATTCGTTGGCGTCGACCACGAAGGAGACAAGCTTGCGCTTGGGTCCGGAGGCTTTTTCGGCGGTGGCGGCGGCTTTGCCGATCCAGTCTGCCTCTTTGTTCCAGCGGATAAAGCGGTCAAGACCGGTTTCGCAGGGCGTGTAGTCGGGCGAGAACTCGCGGCTCCACGATCCGAACCATTTGTCGAGACGCAAGGACATCATGGCGCGCATGCCGAAGGGGCGCAGGCCAAGGTCCTTGCCATGGGCGTTGAGCGTGTCCCACAGATGGCGCACCGAGTGGATGTCGCAGAAGATCTCATAGCCGAGATCTGCGGTGTAGCTGACGCGCTGTACGATGCAGTTCGCCATCCCCACGGTCATCCGGCGCACATCCATAAACTTGAAGGCGTCGGCCGAGACATCAGAACGGGTGCAGCGGGCCAAAAGCTCGCGTGCTTTGGGTCCGGCGATCTGGAAGCCCGAGCGGGCATCGGAGATGTTTTCGACCTGCACGCCGTCCATCGGGTTCATTTCGAACCAGCGCTGGTGCCAGCCTTGGGCGCCATAGCTGGCGGTTAGTTGGAATTCGGTTTCCGACAGGCAAGAGACGGTGAAGTCACCGATGATCTTGCCAGAATGGGCCAGCATCGGTGTCAGCGACAAGCGGCCCGGTTTCGGAATAGCGCCGGCCATGATGCGGTCAAGCCAAGCGCGGGCGTTGGGGCCTTTGACAAGGTATTTGCCGAAGTTCTGCAATTCGTTCAGGCCAACACCTTCGCGCACCGCCATGACTTCTTGGCGGGTGGCTTCCCAGGCGTTGGAGCGGCGGAAGGTCGGTTCTTCATAACGCGGCTCCCCGGGCAGGGCGTGGTAGTTCACCACCTCTAGTCCGTATTGCTGGCCCCAGACGGCGTTCATGCCATCAAACACCTCATACATGGGCGTGGTGCGGAAGGGGCGGGCTGCCGGGCGTTCCTCGTTCGGATAGCTGACCGAGAAGCGCATCTGATAGTTTTCGATGACCTTCGGGACGGTATAGCCGGGCGAGGTCCAGGTGCCAAAGCGCGAGACGTCAAAGCCGCGCGGGTCCCGTTCCACTTCGCCGTGGATCATCCACTGCGCCAGCGCAAGCCCCATGCCGCCGCCCTGAGAGAAGCCCGCCATCACAGCGCAGGCCGACCAGTAGTTGCGCAACCCCTGAACCGGGCCAATCAGCGGGTTGCCGTCGGGGGCAAAGGTGAAAGGCCCGTGGATCACGCGCTTGACGCCCGAGCGTTCCAGCACCGGGAAGCGGCGGTAGGCAAAGTTGACGGAGTCTTCGATCTTGTCGAACTGCTCGTTCAGAAGCTCATGGCCGAAATCCCAAGGCGTGCCATCGACCGACCAGGGCTCGCAGGGCTTTTCGTAAAAGCCGATGCAGAGGCCCCGGCCTTCCTGACGCAGATAGCTTTCGCCGCCCGGGTCCATCACATGCGGGAATTCGCGGCCCGATTTCAGGATGTCCATGATTTCGGGAATGTCGTCGGTGACGAGATACTGGTGGGCCATCGGCAGAAGCGGCAGGTAAACCCCCGCCATTGCGCCAATTTCGCGCGCCCAAAGCCCGCCGGCGTTGACCAGATGTTCGCAGGTCACGGTGCCCTTTTCGGTCACGACATCCCAGCCGCCATCCGCACGCTGGTTGGTGGCCAGCACGCGGTTGTGCAGCACGATCTCGGCTCCGCCCATGCGGGCGGCCTTGGCATAGGCATGGGTGGTGCCCGAGGGATCAAGGTGACCGTCCAAGGGATCATAGAGCGCGCCGATGATGCCTTCGAGGTTGACCATGCCATCGGTCAGCTTGGCGATCTCTTCTGGGCCGAGGATCTCGGTGTCCAGCCCCATATAGCGGTGCTTGGCACGTTCGGCTTTCAGCTGTTCAAAGCGCGCCTGATTGTCCGCCAGCGTGATGCCGCCCACGTGGTGCAGGCCACAGGACATGCCGGTGATCTCTTCCAACTCTTTATAGAGCCGGATGGTATAGCCCTGCAGCGCGGCCATGTTGGTGTCGCCGTTCAGGGTGTGAAAGCCGCCAGCCGCGTGCCAAGTGGAGCCTGAGGTCAGTTCTGAGCGTTCGATCAGCATGACGTCGGACCAACCGAGCTTTGTCAGATGGTAAAGCACGGAACAGCCGACGACACCGCCGCCGATCACGACCACGCGGGCATGGGTTTTCATTCTGGGAGACTCCCTTGATCTGGTTTGGTCGCACAATGGCGGGCCAGGGCGGGAGCTTCATGCTGTTTTGCGACAAATCGTGTCGCAAAAATTAAGAGCGTTGCGGTGGGTGACATGACAAAGGGCCGGGAGCGATCCCGGCCCTTGGATGGGGTGTCTGTGCAGCGGTTATTTCTCGGGGATCAATCCGCGCGGGGCAAAGCGCAGCACCAGCAAAAGCACGATCCCAAGGGTCACAAGGCGCATGTGCTGAGCGCTGTCGATCAAGTGGGTTTTCAGATCACCCGGGGGAAGGGCGGCGGTGAAATAGCCCATCAGGTTCGGGCCAAGATATTCCACGGCGAGCCACAGCCAGCCCAGGAGAAGCCCGCCCAGAACCGCGCCCCAGTTGTTGCCAGACCCACCGACGATGACCATCACCCAGATGAGGAAGGTAAAGCGCAAGGGCGAGTAGACGCCGGGCACCAACTGGCCCTCCATCGAGGTGAGCATCGCGCCGGCCAGACCGACCACGGCCGAGCCGATGATGAAGATCTGCAGGTGTCGACGAGTCACGTTCTTGCCCATGGCAGAGGCGGCCACCTCATTGTCACGAATGGCGCGCATCATACGTCCCCAAGGGCTGTTGAGCGCACGTTCCGACACCCAGATCAACGCCAGAAGCACGGCACCGAACAACCCGAGATACAGGAGCTTCACCAAGATCGTGGAGGAGGTGATCGGGCTCCAGCCCCAGCTGGTGACGAAATCAACATAGGCCGGATTGGCCTGCAGATCGACTTCGTAAGGAACCGGCCAAGGGCGGGGCAGGTCGATGATGTTTTTCACCCCGCGGGCCAGCCAATCTTCAGATTTGATGACGACGATGATGATCTCGGCAATGCCAAGCGTGGCAATGGCGAGGTAATCCGAGCGCAGGCCAAGACAGATCTTGCCGATGACCCAAGCGGCCAACCCGGCCATCAGCGCACCAACCGGCCAGGCCACCAGCGAGGGCAGGCCAAAGCCGCCGATATTGCCGTAGGTGGCGGGATCATAGGCTTCAACCGCAGCGACACCGCTGTCAAACACCGCGCGATACAGAAAGAAGCCCACAATGAGGAGCGCGGCCACGGCAAAGCCGCGGGCACGGCCTGGCTTCATGCCGCGGTAGAGCAGCGTCGCCGCCACGATCACGCCGACCCCAAGCGCCAGACCGCCCAGCGTCATCCAGCCGCCGGCGGCAAAAGCTTCGGGCACCGGGCGGGCCGAGACCAGCACCACCGCAAGGCCGCCAAGCGCGACAGAGCCGACGATGCCGGTGGAGAATAGCCCCGCATAGCCCCATTGCATGTTCACACCCAAGGCCATGATCGCCGACAAGATGCCGATGTTCAGGATTTGAAGGCTGAGGTTCCAGCTTTGGAAAACACCGGTCAGGATGAACAACAGCACCACGCCGGCGAAGAGACCAAGATTGCGTTGGGTCTGGGTCATGTCATTTCCCCTTGAAGATGCCGGTGGGCATGAAGATCAGCACGATGATGAGAATTGCGAAGCTCACGGCCGATTTGTAATCGGTGGTCAAAAGCTGCATCAAACCATCAGGTGCCATGCTGTCAGGCAGCACATAGGTCGCGACCTTTTTCCAAGCATAGGTCATGACCACTTCAGACAGCGCCACGATATAGCCCCCCGCAATCGCGCCCAACGGGCTGCCAAGCCCGCCCACCACGGCCGCGGCAAAGACCGGCAGCAGCAGCTGGAAATAGACGAACGGGCGGAAGGATTTATCAAGCCCGTAAAGCGTGCCCGCAATCACTGCCAAGGCGGCGGCGATGATCCACGTCACCTGCACCACGCGGTCAGGGTTGATACCTGAAAGCAGCGCAAGGTCTTCATTGTCCGAAAAAGCGCGCATTGATTTGCCGGTGCGGGTTCTTTGCAAGAACCAAAAAAGCGCAGCCACACAGATCACCGCCACAACCACCGTCACCGCCACCGTGGTCTTGATGACCAAGGGCTCGTCCAGTCCGGTGATCGCCTTGAACGTTTGGGCGCTGAGCACGAAACGCTCACCATCGGCAAAGTTGCGCTCTTCCACCCCGATGATCAGGCGCACAAGGCCGTTCATCACAAACATGACGCCGGCCGAGACGATCACCAGAATGATCGGCGCGGCTTTTTGAGTGCGGTAGAATTTGTAGATGCCGCGATCGGTGGCCAACACCAGCAAAGAGGTCACCGCGATGCCGAAGGGCAGGGCGAGAAGCGCTGTGGGCAAGGGGCCAAAGGTGATGCCCCAAGATTGGAAAAGCCATGTGAACATGATCACAATGGCGGTGCCAAAGGCCATGGTGTCGCCATGCGCGAAGTTTGAAAAGCGCAGGACACCGAAAATCAGCGTCACACCCAGCGCGCCCAAGGCAAGCTGGCTGCCATAGGCCACGCCCGGCACGATGACAAAGTTCAACAGGGCCACGAGGGCGTTGAGGAAATCCATATCTCAGCCCCCCAGGAAGGAACGACGGACCTCGGGGTCGGCCAAGAGGGCCTGTCCGGTGTCGGTGAAGCGGTTTGCGCCTTGGACAAGGACATAGCCTTTGTCCGCAATTTCAAGCGCTTGGCGGGCATTTTGTTCAACCATCAGGATCGAAATCCCGGTCCGGGCAATCTCGATGATGCGATCGAACAATTCGTCCATCACGATGGGCGAGACACCGGCGGTGGGTTCGTCCAGCAACAGCACCGAAGGCTTGGTCATCAGCGCGCGGCCGACGGCGACCTGCTGGCGCTGGCCGCCCGAAAGCTCACCCGCCGCCTGATGGCGCTTTTGGTGCAAGATCGGGAACAGGCCGTAGATCTGATCCATGGTTTCCTTGATGCCCGCCTCATCGGTGCGGATGAAGGCGCCCATTTCAAGGTTTTCCTCCACCGTCATGCCGGTAAAGATGTTCTGGGTCTGGGGAACAAAGCCCATGCCCTGACGCACCCGCGCCTGCGGCGAAAGCTTGGTGATATCCTCGCCGTTCAGTTTGACGCTGCCGCCGCGCAGGTTAAGCATCCCGAAGGTCGCTTTCATGGCGGTGGATTTCCCCGCGCCATTGGGGCCGACGATCACGGCAATCTCGCCCTTGTTCACGGCGATGGTGCAGTTGTGCAAGATGTCGGCGGCCCCATAGCCCCCGGTCATATTCTCGCCGATGAGGAAGGGATCAGCCATGGGCGGCCTCCTCTTTGACCTTGTTCTTCAGTCCGGTGCCCAGATAGGCTTCGATCACGCGTTCGTCGTTTTTCACTTCATTCACAGTGCCTTGGGCCAGAACCTTGCCTTGGGCCATGCAGATGACAGGGCCACAGATGCGGCCGATGAAATCCATGTCATGTTCGATGACGCAGAAGGTATAGCCGCGCTCTTTGTTCAGCCGCACGATGGCATCG
>JBMSKG010000133.1:0-8028 GCA_049419625.1 Paracoccaceae bacterium
TGGACCTCGTCCAGCGACACGCAAACCCAGGTCAAGTTGCGCTTTGACAGCCGCGAAGCGGCGCTGGCCTATGCGGCCTCCAAAGGGATTGAGGCCGAGGTGGTTGATCCAAAGCCGCGCAAGCACAACATCCGCCCCGGTGGCTATGGCGAAAACTTCGCCACCAACCGCAAGGGCGCTTGGACACACTAACACCATTGCCCGCCGCGCCCGCCCTTGTTGGCGGGCGTTTTCATTGCCAGCCCCCCTTTGAAAGGTGATTTCATGCGGATTATCTCAGCTTCGGCCCTTAGCCTGACTTGCGCCATGACACTGTGGTCAACCACCGCTTTGGCCCAGGCCACCGATCAGGGCGCGGCCGATCTTCTGGCGCTGTTTCAGACCTATCTGGGCACCACCGAAGGCGTTGTGGCTGTCGCGGTGGACGGCGACGCCTATCAGGTAACCCTCGACGCCGCCCCTCTGATGGCCAAAATCCCGGCCGAGGTTGGCATGACCTCGACCATCAGCCCGATCATGATGGCGCTGACCGACAATGGCGACGGCACATGGGACTATACGGTCGATCAGCCCGTGTCGGTCGCCTATGAGATCCCCGGCGCAATGACCACCAAGACCGAATACGAACAGGTTTTGCTGACCGGCACCTTTGACGAAGCCTTGGGGGATACCAACGCCTATAGTCTTGCCATGAACAACATGCTGACCGAGCAGACCCAGATCGACCCGACCTTGGGCGAAATGGTGATGAAGGTGACCCAGGATCGCGTCACCATTGAAGGCACGGCACAGGCCGGTGCGGCTGGCGGGGTGGATGGCCAGTTCACCACCAGCTCGGGCAATCTGCGCTATGAAATGACCATTCCGGGCGGCGAAGGCATGCCGCCGATGCCCTTCGTCCTCACCATGGCCGAGGGCAGCGCCGCGGGCGGCATGACCGGCTATCAGCCCAAGGGCCTTTACGGGCTTTTGGCCTTCTTCGTTGCCCACCCCGACCCGGCCTTGATGGAGGCGGACAAGCCCGGCCTCAAGGCCGCGCTTGAGGCGGCATTGCCGATCTTCGCCAATCTGCAGATGACTGGGGCTTACAAGACCATCGCGCTCGAAACCCCAATGGGGCCTGTGTCGATGGATGAGGTGGGGCTGACCATCGACATGAACGGTGCCGTGGCAGAGGGCAAGTTCCGCGAAGCGATCAGCCTGAAAGGGTTGAAGCTGCCCGAAGGTCTGGTTCCGCCCTATGCTGCCGCTTTGGTCCCGTCTGACGTGACGCTGGACGTTGCCGCGACGCGCTTTGATCCGGCCGCCGCGGCGGCGCTGGGCCTGTCTGTGTTGGACCTGCCGGCCGATGCGACCCCGGGCCCCGAGTTTGGGGCGCAGATGCTCTCGGCATTGCTGCCAGACGGCTCGCTCGACATCACCATCGCGCCGGGCGAAACCAACGCGCCGGGCTATCGGCTGACCTATGAGGGCAGCATGGCCGTCGGCCCCGCCATGCCGATGCCCGTGGGCAAGGCCCGCATCGGCCTGACCGGGATTGACAAGATCAACGAGGCAATCTTGGCCAGCCCGCCCGAAATGGGCCTGCAAGAAATGGGCATGATGCTGGGCATGGCGCAGATGATGTCGCAGCCCGGTGTGGATGGCGAACTGATCTGGGAGATCGAGACGACCGAGGCCGGGGGTCTTTTGATCAACGGTCAAGACATGATGGGGGGCGGCCAGTAAGCCATGGCGGTTACCATTGCTAAGGAAAGCCCTGTCGGCGCGGATCTGACGCTTTTGTTCACGCGTCACACCGCCGACATGCACGCCGACACCCCGCCCGAAAGCATCCATATGATGGATGCCTCGGAACTGGCCATCCCGGCGGTGCAGTTCTTTGTCGCGCGCGAGGCGGGGCAACCCTTGGCGATGGGGGCCTTCAAAATGCTCTCCGATCCAACCCATGCCGAGATCAAGTCGATGCATGTCTTGGCCGAGGCGCGGGGCAGGGGCCTGTCCAAGGCCATGCTCGCCCATGTCGAAGCGACCGCGCGGGCGGCGGGCATCACCCGGCTCTCTTTGGAAACCGGTGTGCAGCCCACCTTCATCGCAGCCCGCGCCCTGTATGAACGCGCAGGCTACAGCATCTGCGGCCCGTTTGAAGGCTATTGGGACGACCCCAACAGCCTTTTCATGACCAAGTCCTTGGTCTAAAAGACCCTCACCGGTCCCGTAGCTCAGCTGGATAGAGCAGCCGCCTTCTAAGCGGCGGGTCGGGGGTTCGAGTCCTCCCGGGATCGCCAGATTCTCTGCCTTGGGCAGACCATGCCTTGGGCAGAGCCTGCCAAACACAAGCCCTTAGTGCGACGCTTTGGCCTGACCATCAGCACCCAGATTGCGGATCACCGCCTGCGCGGCAGCCGTCATGGGGCCTTCCGTGTCGCGCAGGATCTCGATCCGATCAAACCGGTCCGGGTCACGTGCAACAGCTTCGCGCAGCGCGCCGCCAAAGGCCATGCGCAGTTCCGTGCCGATGTTGAATTTGCAGATGTGGCTGTTCGCGGCCAGTGCCGCGCGCTGGGCGATTGGCACGCCAGACCCGCCATGGATCACCAGCGGCACGGGCGTCAGCGCCTCAATCGCGTGCAGGCGGTCCAGATCAAGGCCCTGACCCGGACCTTGCTGCAAATGGACATTGCCGATGGAAATCGCCATCGCATCCACGCCGGTTTCCCTCGCAAAGCGCGCAGCCTCCTCCGGGTCCGTGCCCGCCGATGCCGCCCCTCCGGCATAGCCGACAAAGCCGATTTCGCCCTCGCAGGACGCCCCCGCCGCATGGGCCAGTTCGGCCACGGCGGCGGTCAGGTCGATGTTGGCCTGCAGCGGCAGTTTCGATCTGTCCACCATCACCGAGGTAAACCCCGCATCCAGTGCCGCGCGGCACTCCTCCAGCGTATAGCCATGGTCCAAATGCGCCACGACCGGCACCGATGCCTGCTCTGCCAAATGCCGGAACATGCGCCCAAGAATCGGCAGGGGGGTGTGCGCGCGGCAGCCGGGGCCTGCCTGCAGGATGATTGGCGCGCACTCGGCCTCAGCCGCGGCGACATAGGCGCGCATATCCTCCCAGCCCAAGCACACCAGCCCCGGCACGGCATAGCCGCGCTTCAGCGCCGGTTGCAGAACTTGGGCCAGTGTCGCAAGGGTCATTTGAACTTGGCCACCATATCCATGATGCCGGGGATCGTGTGCAGCTGTGCGGCATGCGTGGGTTGGAAATACTGCTTCAGGCTGCGCTGGCTTTGGCCGCCCAAGATGGTGAAGTAATACATCTCATACCCCGGCAGCACGCAACAGGGATGATACCCCTTGTCGATCAGCACGGTCGAGCGGTTCATGATGTGATAGGCGTCGCCCGGTTCATTATCCACCCGCTGCAGCATTTGCAGGCCCGAGCCATAGTCCGGGCGAAAGCGGAAGTTATAGCACTCGTCGTGGCGGGTTTCATCCGGCAGGCGGTCTGTGTCGTGCTTGTGGCTGGGAAAGCCCGACCAGCCGCCTGCGCCGACGGTAAACAACTCGCTGACCAACAGTCGCCCCACGCGGTCATGATAGGCAGCACCCAGGATGTGCTTGATCTTGCGATGAGTTTTGGTGTCATCCGACCCATACTGCACGCGGTCCAGATCAGCGGCGCGCACAGCAAAGGGGCGAAGGGTTTCAGAGAACTGCGCCCCGGCGATGAACACCTCGGTGTCGGTCAGGGCAGTAATACGGCAACCGGTGTCGGTCGGCACATAAACGCCTTCAGGCTCCCCATCCCAGACATCCACCCCCCGATGGCCGATCTGGGCAAAGGTTTCGCCCATCGTTTCCACCGTCACCGTGCCGGTGGCGGGCACCACACAGGTCTCATAGCCCGGCGTACGATAGTCAAAATGCTGCCCCGCCGTCAGCCGGACGATGTTGAAATAGACGTAAGGCACCAAAGGGTGGTCCATCTCGACGATGGGGCGGTTTTGGTTGTCATGGGGGGCGATATGCATGGGGTGTCCTGTCAGGCCGGGGTTGGGCCATTGTGAAAGGTGATAAAGCGCTCAAGCTCATCGCGGGTGGGCATGGCCGGGGCGCAGCCAACGCGCGACACCACAATCGCGGCGGCGGCAGACCCGTGCAAAACCGCCTGTTCCAAGGCGCTGCCCCGCGCGAGGCTGGCGATGAAATTGCCCAAAAACGCATCGCCCGCCCCCGTGGGTTTCAGTGCGGCGGTGCGATAGATCCCGGTTTTGATGTCGCCCTCGGGGCTGAAGGTAATCGCACCCTTTTCGCCCATCTTGTAGACCACAATCTGCGCGCCTTGGCCGATCAGGCTGCGGGCCTTGTCCAGACCCTTGTCATAGTCCCCAGCCATAAAGCCAAACTCGACATCATTGCCGACGATCACATCACACAAGGCGGCGGCGCGGGAATAGACTTCGGACGCCTCCTCGGCAGAGGCCCATGAATACGGGCGGTAATCCACATCGAAAATCAGTGGCAGTCCGGCGGCGCGGGCCAGATCAAAGGCCCGGAAGGTGGCGCTGCGTGACGGTTCCGAGGCCAGCACGGTTCCGGTGGTGACCAGCGCGGCAAAGCGGGTGTAATCCACCGCCTCGACATCATCGGTCGTCATGGTGAAATCGGCAGCACCGTTGCGGTAGATGACGGACTGGCAGTTTTCCAACCGGCTTTCCACCACCGCAAGAGAATTGCGCGCCTCGCCCGCGACCGAGCGGACATGGGCACGGTCAATGCCATAGTGATCCAACTGGGCAAGGCAAAAGCGCCCCACCGCATCATCGGAAACGCAGGTCAGCAGTGCGGCCCGCCCGCCGGCGCGCGTCAGCGCGACAGCGATATTGGCGGATGAGCCGCCAAGAGCCGTGGTGAAGCGCGTCGCGGTTTCTATCGGCGTGCCCGGCGGGTCGGCGTAAAGGTCCATCCCGGCGCGACCGATGACAAGGCAGGGCCTAAGCCCAAGTTGGGCAACCGAGGCCATCAGACGCCCTGCCTTTGGGCGGCGCGACCGGCCTCAACCTCGGCATGTTTTTCCATGACGCTGGCGCTGGCGGACACCTCCGCCGTGCCAATCTCCCACCATGCATGGCCTTGGGTCGTCCAGCCTTCATAAGGGTCAACCTGCATGACGATCACGCTGGTTTTTGTGGCCGCTTTGGCGCGGTTGAAGGCCGCGCCCAGTTCAGCGGGGTTGGCGACGGTTTCGGCATTGGCGCCCATCGCGCGGGCATGCGCCTCAAAATCCACCGCAAAGGGGGCAGGGACAGTGGGGCAATCCGCGATCAGGTTGTTAAAGCTTGCCTGCCCCGTGTTGTTCTGCAGCTTGTTGATGACGGCAAAACCACCGTTATCCAAGACCAGAACGATCAGCTTTTTCTGGGTGAGGACCGACGAATAAATATCTGAATTCATGAGGAGATAACTGCCATCGCCCACGAAAACGATGGTGTCTTTGTCGGGTTCCGCCTCGGCTTGCGCAATGCGCGCGCCCCAGCCGCCGGCAATCTCATAGCCCATGCAGGAAAAGCCAAACTCCACGTCCACCGTGCCAATCCCAAGGGTGCGCCAATTGGCGGTGACCTCGGCAGGCAACCCGCCTGCGGCGGTCACCACCCGGTCGCGCGGATCACACAGCGCGTTCACCACGCCAATGGCTTGGGCATAGGAATTGGGCCGGTTGCCGTGGGCCACATTGTCCGCTACATAGGCATCCCATGTGCGGCGATGGGCTTGCGCTTTGGCCAGCCAACCCTCTGGCGCACGGTGCGCGCCCAAGGCCGCCCCCAGCGCCAAGATCCCCAGTTTTGCATCACCCACCACGGCCAAGGATTGATGCTTGGCCGCATCCTGCCGCCCGGCGTTCAGGCCGATCAGGCGGGCATCGGGGGCAAAGACCGTCCACGATCCGGTGGTAAAGTCCTGCAGGCGGGTGCCCACGGCCAAGACCACATCCGCCGCGCCTGCGATGGCATTGGCACTGTCAGACCCCGTCACGCCCAAGGGGCCGATGTTCAGCGGATCATCGGACAACAGGTTCGCCCGGCCCGCGATGGTTTCGACCACGGGTATGCCGTGAGTTTTGGCAAAGGCCGTCAATTCGGCCACCGCGCCGGAATACTGCACGCCCCCGCCTGCCACGATCACCGGACGCTTGGTGCTGCGCAACAGCGCCGCCGCCTCAGCGATCTCCAACGCATCGGGCGCTTGGCGGCGGATGCGGTGGACGCGGCGGGCGAAAAACGCCATGGGATAGTCATAGGCCCAGCCCTGCAAATCCTGCGGCAGACCGATGAAGGCGGGGCCACAGTCGGCGGGATCCAGCATCGTCGCCAAAGCGGCGGGCAGGGATTGCAGGACTTGCGCGGGATGCGTGATCCGGTCCCAATAGCGGCTGACCGCCTTAAAGGCGTCATTCACGCCAAAGGTCGGGTTCCCGAAATGCTCCAACTGCTGCAGAACCGGGTCGGGCAGGCGGGTCAGGAACGTGTCGCCGCACAGCATCAGCATCGGCAGGCGGTTGGCATGGGCCAAGGCGGCGGCGGTCAAGAGGTTCGCCGTCCCCGGCCCGGCACTGGCGGTGCAGAACATGAACCGCCGCCGCAGGTGGTACTTGGCATAGGCGGCAGCCGCAAAGCCCATGCTTTGCTCATTCTGCCCGCGATACAGCGGCAAATCCTGATGTACCGGATACAGCGCCTCCCCCAGACAGGGCACATTGCCATGGCCAAAAATGCCAAAGCCGCCACCGCAGATGCGGGTTTCCACCCCGTCAATTTCGATGAACTGATTCATCAGCCAGCGCACAATCGCTTGGGCCACGGTCAACCTGATCGTATCCTGCATTGTCCTTCTGCCTTTCGAACGGGGCTTGCGCGTGTTGTCAGGCAAGGATACATGTTTTGCAACCGGTTGCAATGTCGCCGTAAGGGAGGGAGTGCCCGTGTCAGACATCGGAATTGGACTGGTGGGCGGCGGCTATATGGGCAAGGCTCATGCGGTGGCCTTGTCGGCGGTGGCCGCGCTGTTTGACACGCCCCTGCGCCCCCGGCTTGAGGTGATTGCCGCCACCACCCCGGCGTCGGCCGAACGCTATGCCAAGGCGTATGGCTTTGCCCGCGCCACCGACGACTGGCGTGATCTGGTGGCCGATCCAAAGGTGCAGGCGGTGATCATCGCCTCACCTCAGGAAACCCACCGCGCGATTGCCGAAGCCGCCTTTGCGGCAGGCAAGCCGGTCTTTTGCGAAAAGCCGCTCGGTGCGTCACTCGAGGATGCCAAGGCCATGACAGCGGCAGCCGAGGCCTCGGGTCTGGCCAATATGATCGGCTTCAACTATGTCCGCACCCCCGCCACACAGTTTGTCCGCCAGCTTTTGGCCGAAGGCGCGATCGGCACCGTGACGTGGTTTCGCGGCGAGCATACCGAAGATTTCCTGTCTGACCCGCAGGCCCCCGCCAATTGGCGCACCACAGGCCGCGCCAATGGCTGCATGGGTGACCTTGCACCCCATCCGATCAACTGCATGTTGGCGCTGATGGGCCCGGTGGCCGAACTCTCAGCGCGGATCGAAACCGTCCACGCCACCCGCCCCGGCCCGAATGGCCCGGTTGCCGTGACCAATGACGACCACGGGCAGCTGATGCTGCGCTTTCACTCCGGCGCGATGGGGCATCTTTATGCCAGCCGCATCGCCACCGGGCGCAAGATGGGCTATGCCTATGAAATTCATGGCACAAAGGGCGGCATTCGGTTTGATCAGGAAGATCAGAACGCGGTGTGGTTGTATCGCGCCGAAGGCCCCGAGGCCACGCGCGGTTACACCCGCATCCTGACCGGACCGGCGCATCCGGATTATGGCATGTTCTGCCAAGGCCCAGGCCACGGCACCGGCTATCAGGATCAGATCATCATCGAGGCCCGCGATTTTCTGGCCGCCATCCATTCGGGCAAACCCGTCTGGCCCACCTTCCGCGATGGGCTGGCGGT
>JBMSKG010000134.1:0-8019 GCA_049419625.1 Paracoccaceae bacterium
GGGGCGCACCACCGCCGCGATCAACACGCCCGAGGCGTTTGCCGCGCTGACGCTGGCCGAAGGGGTGCGTTTGGGCGATGTGGCGCAGATCAGTCTTGGCCCGGCCTTGGGTCAAAGCGTGCTGCGCGCCAATGGCGAGACCGGTATCGGCATGGGCATCATCCGCGCGGCACAGTCGAACACGCTGTCGATCTCGCAGGCGGTGCGGGCGGTGGTGGCCGAGGTGCAACCCCTGTTGCCGCCGGATGTCACGCTGAAGGTCACGTCGGATGACGCGGTTTTCGTGCAGGGCGCGCTGGATGAGGTGGTCTTGACGCTGATCCTGTCCACCCTGATCGTCATCGCCGTGATCTTCGCCTTTCTGATGGATCTGCGCGCCACGCTGATCCCGGCGATTGCGCTGCCGGTGGCCTTGATCGGCACCTTTGCCGCCGTTTGGTTGGCAGGATTTTCCGTCAATATCTTGATGCTTCTGGCGCTGGTACTGGCCACGGGCATGGTGGTGGATGATGCCATTGTGGTCTTGGAAAACATCGTGCGGCGGCGGTCCGAAGGGATGGGCGCGCGGGCGGCGGCGGTCTTGGGCACCCAGCAGGTGTTCTTTGCCGTGGTGACAACAACGGCCACACTTGCGGCGGTCTTTGTACCTTTGTCGTTTCTGGGCGGGCAGGCCGGATCTCTGTTTCGCGAGTTCGGCTTTACGCTGGCGATGGCGGTCTTGCTGTCGTCGGTCGTGGCGCTGACGCTTTGCCCGGTGCTGGCCAGCCGCATCCTGAAAGAGGTGCCGCCCGGCACCGGGGGCCAAGCGCCGGGTGGGTTGGCGCGCACTGGCGCGGCGCTGACCGGGGTTTATGACCGCAGTCTTCGCGCGGCGCTGGCTGCGCCGTGGCTGGTGGTGGGGGCAAGCCTGATCTTTGCCGCCGCCGCCGCGCTTGCCTTTGGCCAGATCCGGCAAGAGTTAACCCCACCCGAGGACCGCGCCGTGATCTTGCTGCGGGTCGAGGCGCCGCAAGGGGTCTCGCTGGACCATACCGCCGCCAAAATGCGCGAGATCGAGGATGCCGTGGCCAGCTTGCAAGCGGCGGGCGAGATCACCAACCTCTTCGCCATCACCGGCAGCGGCGGGCAGGCCAATTCGGGCTTCATGGTGATGACATTGGCCCCTTGGGACGAACGGGCGCGCAGCCAGCAAGAGATTGCGGCAGACATCAACGCCCGCCTGCGCGGCGTGATCGGGGTGCGCGCCTTTGCGCTGCAACCCAACAGCCTGCGCATTCGCGGGGCCGGTCAGGGCCTGCGCTTTGCGCTGGTGGGGGCAAGCTATGATGATCTGAGCCGCGATGCCGCCACATTGGTGGCGGCGATGGAACAAAACCCCGCCTTCGGGCAGGTGCGGCTGGGCTTTGACACCACGCAGCCCCAGCTGTTTATCGAGGTTGACCGAAGCCGCGCCGCCGATCTTGGCATCCGCATCGAAGGTCTGGGCGAGGCGTTGCAGGCCGTTCTGGACGGGCGCAGCGTGGGCACGGTGTTCATCGGCGACAAGACGCATGACATACAGCTGATCTCAACCGCGGATCCAGTGAACGACCCCTCAGACCTTGAGCGCGTCTTCATGCGCAGCGCGACGGGGCAGATGGTGCCGATCTCGTCCTTTGTGCGGTTGGAAGAACGCGCCGTAGCCCCCGAACTGGGCCGCGAGGCGCAACAACGCGCGGTGCCGATCACCGCCGGGCTGACGCCCGAAATGCCCTTGGGTCAGGCCTTGGCCGACGTTGAGGCGCTGGCGGTCGAAGCGCTGCCGCCCGGCGCGCGCATCGTGCCCTTGGCCGAAGCGGCGACGTTGGATGAAACCGGATCGGGGATTTTGCTGACCTTTGGTTTTGCGATCCTGATCGTGTTTTTGGTGCTGGCCGCGCAGTTTGAAAGCTTTGTCTCGGCGATCATCGTTATGTCGACTGTGCCTCTTGGACTGGCCTGCGCGATCTTTGCGCTTTTGCTGACCGGCAGCAGTCTGAACGTCTATTCGCAGATCGGTCTGGTCTTGTTGGTGGGGATCATGGCCAAGAACGGCATCTTGATCGTCGAATTTGCCAATCAGTTGCGCGAACAAGGCCATGACGTGCGCCGGGCGATCAGCGAAGGCGCGGTGATCCGGCTGCGTCCGGTGATGATGACCATGATATCGACCGTCCTGGGCGGTGTGCCGCTGATCCTGTCCTCGGGTGCCGGTGCCGAGGCGCGTGAGGCTTTGGGCTGGGTGATTGTTGGGGGCTTGGGGCTTTCCACTCTGGTGACGCTTTATCTGACACCGGTCGCCTATCTTCTCTTGGCGCGGTTCACCACGCCGCAAGCCGCCGAAGAGGCGCGGCTGCGCCGCGAGTTGGACGAAGCTCAGCGGTCAAGCCCCCTCACGCCGGGATCAGCCGACTAATTCCGCGCCCAATTGCCAGCTGCCCCTCGACGCGGGCGCGCTTTGGCACATCTAGCGGGAAGAGCAATGCGGAGCGGGTGATGCAGCGGGATAACGACAGCACCGGTGCCATGGTGCCCACGGGCCGGGTGGCGCGCATGCTGCGGATGGGCGGCATCGCCTCGGGCGTTGCGGGGGGCGTGGCGGCAGGGGGCCTTAGGGCACTGGCGCAGGGCAAACGGCCCGATCTGGCCAGCCTTCTGATGACACCTGCCAACGGGCTGCGGGTCACGCAAGGCCTGTCGCATCTGCGCGGGGCGGCGCTGAAGCTGGGGCAGATGCTGTCGATGGACAGCGGGGCCGTGCTGCCCGAAGAGCTGACCGCGATCTTGGCGCGGATGCGCGATGACGCGCAGCCCATGCCGCCCAAGCAGTTGCAGGGCGTGCTCAACGCCGAATGGGGCACGGGCTGGTATGGGCGGTTCCAGCGCTTTGACGTGCGCCCCTTTGCCGCCGCCTCGATCGGGCAGGTCCATCGCGCGGTGCTGCCCGGAGGGCGGATGCTGGCGATCAAGGTGCAATACCCCGGCGTGCGCGACAGCATCGACAGCGATGTGGACAATATGGCCAGCCTGATGCGCCTGCCCGGCCTTTTGCCGCGCGGGATGGACCTTGCGCCCCTGATGGCCGAGGCCAAGCGCCAGTTGCACGGCGAGGCCGATTATCTGGCCGAGGCACAGCATTTGTCTCGGTTTTGCGCCCTGTTGGCGGGGTCGCCAGACTTTGTCCTGCCCGAGTTGGAGCCGGATCTTTGCACGGCCCAAGTGCTGGCGATGAGCTATGTCGAAAGCGCACCGCTTGAAAGCCTGACCACCGCCCCGCAAGCCACCCGCGACCGGGTGGCGACTGCGCTGATCGATCTGGTCCTGCGCGAATTGTTCGAGTTTGGCATGATGCAGACCGATCCCAACTTGGCCAATTATCGTTATGACCCGAAGACCGGGCGCATTGTCCTTTTGGATTTCGGCGCAGTGCAGCCAATTGCGCCGAGCCTAACAGCCGATTTCCGCAGGCTTTTGGGCGTGGCCCTCGACGATGACCCGGCCGCGATCAATAAGGCAATGTTGCAAATAGGCTATTTCGCCCCCGAGACCGCGCCGTATCATCAAGATCTGATCCAGTCCTTGTTTGACATGTCGATGGCACCCTTGCGCCAAAGTGCGCCCTTTGACTTTGGCCACAGCGATCTGCTGAATCGGCTGCGCGACCGGGGGCTTGCCTTGGGCACGGAACGTGACCTTGCCCATGTGCCCCCGGCGGCCACGCTATTCTTGCACCGCAAGATTGCGGGCACCTATCTGATGGCCGCCAAGCTTGGCGCCCGGGTGGCGCTGCGCCCCATGGTCAAGCACTATCGCTAGGCTCACGTTGACATCCGGCGCGGCCGCGCCATCTGGCCTTGCAACAAGACGGGATACGCCAAGATGACCAACTGGACAGCCACCCGCGCGGCGGGTGAGGCGCGCATGGCAGCTTTCGTGCCGCGCATGGGGCGGCGCTATGCCAATGGGCGCAACACAGACAACGGACAGGGACAGCACAGCGCTGTGTCGCAACTCTCGCCCTATCTGCGCCGCCGTCTTGTGCTGGAATCCGACGTGGTCGCCGCCGCCATCGCCGCCCATGGGGCCGAGGGAGCCGAGAAATTCGTGCAAGAGGTGGTCTGGCGCGGTTACTTCAAAGGCTGGCTGGAGCGCCGCCCGCAGGTTTGGGCCAGCACCCGCGACGGGCTAGAGCGCGACTTGGCCGCCTTGGACACAGACCGCCGCCTGCGTCGCGCCGTGGCAAATGCCGAGGCGGGGCAGACAGGGCTGCCCTACATGGACGCTTGGGCCGAAGAGTTGGTGGAAACCGGCTATCTGCACAATCACGCGCGGATGTGGTTCGCCTCGATCTGGATCTTCACGCTGGGGCTGCCGTGGCGGCTCGGGGCAGATTTCTTTCTGCGCCATCTGGTGGATGGCGACCCGGCCTCAAACACGCTTTGCTGGCGCTGGGTGGCAGGGCTGCACACGCGCGGCAAACCCTATCAGGCGCAGGCATGGAACATCGCGACCTTCACCAATCAGCGCTTTACCCCGCGCGAGGTCGATTTGGCCGACCCGATCGAGGGATTAGACCATCAGGAGCCAGACGGGCTGCCGCCCCTGATGCCCCTGCGCGCGGTGGTGCCGCCGAAACCCGGCCAGCCCACAGCGCTTCTCATCACCGAGGACGATTGCCGGGTAGAGGATTTCGACCTTGCCGCACTCGATATCCGCGCCGCTTGGACGCTGGAAGCCAGCCATCTGCGGTCATCTGGCCCCGTCGGCGACGCGGTGACGCAGTTTGAACGCGCGGCCTTGGCCGATGCAGCAGGGCGCGCCGGGTTTGCGGCGCAAGCCCTGCGCGCCGGGGTGCCGGGGGATCTCGCGGCTTGGGCCATGCGGGCCGGGGTGACCCAAATCGCGACAGCTTATGTGCCGCAAGGCCCTTTGCGCGACTGGATCGACGCCGCAACGCCCGCACTCGCAGCACGAGGGATCAGCTTCGCCGAATGGCGGCGCGATTGGGACAGCGCGATTTGGCCCCATGCCACGGCGGGCTTTTTCAAGGTGAAAGAGCGCATCCCGAAGATCTTGGCCGAAGTTCTGCCGCCTCCTGCGCAAGGGGTTCTGCCGGGGATTTAGGCGCGGGCATGCCTTGGGCTATTCATAGCCCGTCATCTCCAGATACCCCCGCCCGCTGTGGCTGCCGGTAAAAGAAATCGGGCCTTCCCAATAGGGCACGGTGGTTTCCAAAAAGGCGTTTGGGTTCAGTGCCGTGGCGGTGACGTCCAGCGCCTTTTGCGGCAGTTCCACCCGCCAGCGCACCGGAACGCTGCGCCCGGCAACGCTGGCCGTCTCTAACGGCGTCAGGCGCAAGGCCCCCGGCGGCATGGGCGTAGGCGTGCCATCCGGATCAATCCATGTTGCGGACAGATACCCCGCCCCGGCATCGCGCAGCCGAAAGCCCATCATCCGCGCCCCATCGTCAAAGATCAGCGAAAACCAATCCCAACCGGTTTGGTCCGGCGCCAAAGGCTGCGAGGACCATTCGCGGTCAAGCCATGCCTGCCCGGTAACCGGGATATCCTGCCCCTCAAGGGTGATCTTGCCCGTGACCGTGTAGAAGGGTTGCGAGTAGTAATGGCTCGCCTGCCCCTCCGCCGATTTCACCGAATATCCCCGATCACCTTGGGCGACGAGTGGGCCTTGGGCCTTAAGGGCAAGGTCATAGGCAAAGCCCGTACCAGCGGCGCGCAGGTCAAGGGCGGAAAGCGCATCCGCCCCCGGCGCAGCACGGCCAATCATGTGCCAGTCGTCAATCCAGGCCTTGAAGGGCGTGGGCGTCACCCCCGCCTGCCCCACACCTCCGCGCCCTAGCTTTTCGGCGTAAAGATGCGTGCCCGCACTGGTCAGCGACGCGTGCCCCATCCACAACTGCGGGCTGGCAAAGCCCTGCCCTTCGCCGGGGCGCAGGGCGGTGCGAAAGAGCGTCCATTGCGCGCCGTAATCCGTGCCGTCTGGCCCGGTTAGGGTGGCGGTCAGATACCACCATTCGATGCGGAAATCCGGATGCGGGCCGTGATCAGCCGGAAAGGTCAGCCGATAGTCCGGGTCTGGGGTGGCGAACCCTTCGACCACTTGGCCCATGCCCGCAAATCCCTGCGCATGCGCCGCTGACCCTGCAAAAGCCAAGGTCATACACAACGCGGCACACCATCCCCTAACGTCCATTGGCAAACACCTTCAGCAAATCCGCCGGGGCCATGCGGGCCAGCCTGCGCCACGGGCCAAGCGCGGCCAAAGCGGCAGCAATCAGCGTGAAGCCAGCCAGAACCAGCCAGTCAGCGGGGAACACCGCCATCGGCAATCGCCAGCCAAAGGCCGCCACATTGACCACCGCCAAGAGCGCCCAAGCCAACACCAGCCCCAAAGGCAACGCAATGACCAGCGTCAAGACCGCCAACACCAGCGTGCGGACAAAATCCAAAGCCGCCAGCCGCCCCTTGGTCAGCCCCAAGGCCCAGACCGGGGCAAGTTGTACAACCCGCATGCCCGACAGCGTCATCAGGCTGGCAAAGATCGCCACCCCCGCCACGGCCAGCGTCAGCACATTCAGCGCGCCGGTGACAGCAAAGGTGCGCTCAAACACCTGCAGCGACATCGCCTTGATGCGGGTGTTGTCCAAGACTGCGCCATCGGGCAGATCGAAAGCGGCGCGCAAGTCCTGCGCGAGGGTGTCAGATTGGACCGGATCCACCCGCAGCCCATAACGCAATCGGGGGACATCGGGAAAGCGCGCGACAAGAAGATCGGTTGCGACGATAATCTGCAGGCGGGGATTGCCGTAGTCGGAATACACCCCGGCCACAGGCAGCGCGCCGCCGGGCAGGTCCACCAGATCGCCCAAGCTCAGGCCATTGCGGCGGTAAAGCTGTTCATTGACCAAAACCGCCTGCCCAGCGGCCAGCCTGTCCCACGTATCGGGGCGGGCCAGCAGCATCGGCCAATTGTCACGATAGGTGGCGTGATCGGTCATGCCGTAAACTTCGGCCGGTTGGCCGGCGAGCATGGTTTCGCCCGACCAAATGGGCAGGATGGCCGTGGTGCGCGGGGTCAGCCAATCGACCATGGCCACCGCCTCATCCGTCGTGCGGGCTGTGATGTAAAGTTCCGACGCCAGCCGCTGATCCAGCCAGCCCGTAAAGGTCTGGCGAAAGCTGCCGACCATGGTGCCAACACCCACATTCGCGGCCAAGGCCAGCATCAAGGCCATCAGCGCAAGCGACAGGCCCGGAAGTTGCTGGCGGGTGTCGGCCCAAAACCACTGGGCCAGCACGCCACGCGCCATCCGGCCGGCGGCAAGGGTCAGGGCATACAGAAACACAGGCAAAAGAAGGGCCGCGCCCAAGAGGAGCGCCGCCAAGAGGCCAAACCCGGTCCAAAGCCCCGCACCCCAAAGCCCAAGCCCGAAGGCCAGCGCCAAAAGCGCAAGCCCCGCCCCAGCCTGCCAGCGCAAACCCCGCGCCGCCTCGCGCGCCCAAGCGCGCGGTTGGGCTGTGGCCAATAAGGGCAGATGCCACAGCCGCCACAGGCTTTGCCCCGCGGCCACCAGCGTGCCAGCAACCGAAATCGCCAGCCCCGCCAACCACCAGGCCGGGCGCAAGGCCAGCGTGCCCGCCACTTCAGCCCCATAAAGCCCACGCAGGGTGGCGGCGACATCGGGCAGCAAAGCCGCCGCGACGAGATAGCCCAGCCCCACCCCGATCGCCCCGGCGATCAGCGACAGCAACAGAAGTTCCGCCAGCAAAAGCCCGGTCAGGGCCGCCGCCGACAGGCCCAAGGCGCGCAGGGTCCGAAACATCGGACGGCGCTGCTCAAAGGCCAAACCGATGGCAGAATAGACAATGAAGAGACCCACCGCAAAGGCCAGAAGGCCAAAGGCGGTCAGGTTCAAATGAAAGCTGTCGGTCAGCCGGGCGATATCTTCGCCCGCTGTGGGGCGCTGCGCCACCATGCCCG
>JBMSKG010000135.1:0-8016 GCA_049419625.1 Paracoccaceae bacterium
TTTTCAGGGAGTAAACGCTGGGCTCAGCCGCCGTTCAACTCGTCCTCAGGCATACCCATGGTAAAGCACTGTACGCCTCTCGCCTGTAGCCGGGCACAGGCGAGATCGGCCTCGCGCTGGGTCAGGCCAAGAACATTGCCGGTAAAGCCCTGATTGCCACGCACGACCTTGCGCAAGCCATGGCCCAAAGTCGGACCCTCGGCGAGCACAGTCTTGGTCAGAAAACGATCCGCCTCATTGTGGCTGTTGAACTGACCGATCATCACCCCGTAATGCCGCCCGCCCGAGGTGGACAGCGTCACAACCTCGGTGGGTTCCGCCTGCGCGGCCACGGCGACAGCTTCTTCCGACGGGTCGTCATAGATCGGCGCCGTACGCTTCTCGGGGCGCGGGGCCATTGCCACCAGGGCCACTTTGGATGTCACAGCCGGTGCTGCGGTGACCGACAAAGCCACGGCCTGACCCTCCAGGCTGTCGGCCGGTACTGGCGCGCCCGCGGCTTCGGCCAAGGCGCCCGCGATGCTGTCTTGCAAGGCCGCAACTACTTCTTCGGCAGCCTCACCATGTTCGGGCCGCGCCTGTGGACGTGGCGACGAGTTCACGGCCAATTGCAAACGGATTGTCTTTGCGGTTCCACCCTCCACTTCCGGCAGCGCCTCATCGGCGCTGTTGGCCGCCAAAAGGGCCTCATCATCGGCCGGAGATATCTTGGTGGGCGGCTGTTCGGTGACGTTCTTGCCCGCCTTGCGGAAGCCCAGATCCAGAAGATCAGCCATCTTCGCATTGCGGTCCGCGGTCGATTTGCCGCCGAACACCGTTGCGATAATCCGCACGCCACCGCGCTCGGCGCTGCCGGTCAGGTTGAAGCCTGCCGCGTCGGTGTAGCCGGTCTTGATGCCGTCAGCGCCCTTGTAGGCGTCCAGAAACCGACGGTTGGTGTTGTTGACCTGCGCCAAACCCGCATCCGTCGAACGGCGTGAGAAGATGTTGTAATACTGAGGGAAATCATAAAACAGATGTCGCCCCAGCACGGACATGTCGTGGGTGGTGGAGAGATGCCCCTTGGCCGTCAGGCCATGAGCATTTTTGAACGTGGTGTCCTTCATGCCCAAGGCGCGTGCCGTCTTTGTCATGCGCGCGGCAAATTTTTCATGGTTGCCGCCAATATGGTCGCCAATCGCGGCGGCGGCGTCATTGGCCGATTTCACGGCTGCCGCGCGGATCAAATAGCGCAGTTGGATCTTCTGGCCTGCCTTCAACCCCAGCCGCGATGGCGGCTGTGATGCAGCATATTTCGACACTGTCACCATGCTGTCCAGTGACAGCCGACCGCGCTCAATCTCCTCAAACGCGATGTACAGCGTCATCATTTTGGTCAGTGAGGCCGGATGCAGTCGGGTTTCTGAGTTTTCCGAATACAGCGTCTCGCCCGTGCGCGCATCCATCACATAGGCCGAATAGGGCGCGGCACCTGCCGGTTGCGGGCCTGAACAGGCCGCAATCAGGGCTGCTGCAATCACAACAGCGAAATTACGGACGGACTGCCCCAGACGGAGCATGGTAGCCTTGCCGATCATGTTCTGCCTCAATGCCCCCTTATGGCGGGGGCTTATCTTTATATCGAAAAGGAGAGTAGCACGGGTTTTCAAACCGGAAAACCCCTTAGTTTCAATGGCTTTCGCAAAGTTTCTTATGGTTGTATTTTGCACGCAACGCGTGCGTCACCACTAGGTATTGTGGCCAAGCGCCAGCGCAGACACCAAATCGGGCAGGGGGGCCAAGTCGTTTATCTCATGAAATCTCTGATGGCCCACGGGCGGATCGGCACGCTCCAGTGCCCATGTCAGCCCATGTGGCACATGCACCCCCCAGCCGCCGACGGCCAGCATGGGCAGCACATCGGATTTCAGCGAATTGCCCACCATCAGCCCCTGATCCGCCCCCGTGCCATGGCGGGCAAAGGCCGCGCGGTAGATCTCGGGCGTCTTGTCCGACACGATCTCGACCCCGTTGAACAGATCGCCAAGCCCCGATTGCGCGAGTTTGCGTTCCTGATCCAGAAGATCGCCTTTGGTGATCAGCACCACCCGATACTCCGCCGCAAGGGCCGTCACCACAGCGCGGGCATGGGGCAAAAGCTCGACCGGATGTTCCAACATCTCGCGGCCCGCCGCCAGAATTTCTCCGATCACATCCGCGGGCACGCGGCCTTGTGACACTTCGATGGCCGTCTCGATCATCGATAGGGTAAAGCCTTTGACACCAAACCCATAATGGCCAAGATTGCGGCGCTCAGCCGCCAGAAGCCGGTCATGCAAATGGTCGGGCGGGGAATGATCGGCCAAAAGCTCGGCAAAGCGGTTTTGGGTCAGGCGAAAGAAGCTTTCGTTGTGCCAAAGCGTATCGTCGGCATCAAACCCGATGGTGGTCAGCATGGTGGTCTCCTCTGCCGCACAGCCTTTGCGGGAAGGGGGCCTTTCCGCAAGCCGGAAATCCGCTATATTGCGCTGCAAGACCATGAAGCACGAATCCCGAGATGAGGCCGCCTTGGCAGTAACGCCCTTTACCATGTCTGAAAAAGATGGCGGGTCCGGTGATGGCCCTGAGTCTGGGCTGTTGACCAAGACCAAGACGCGCACCCAGCGCCCGCCGCTCTATAAGGTGATGCTCCTGAACGACGATTACACGCCGATGGAGTTCGTCGTTCACATCCTTGAACGTTTCTTCGGCCTGAACCATGCGCAAGCCTTTGAAATCATGCTTACAGTTCACAAAAAGGGGCTCGCGGTGGTGGGTGTGTTTTCGTATGAGATCGCCGAAACCAAGGTGGCCCAAGTGATGGATTTTGCCCGTCGCCATCAGCACCCGCTGCAATGCACGATGGAAAAGGAGTAGGCCGCAAGGCCACACCAACCCATGCGATCTGCCCGACTGGAAATGGCACTCGACAGCGGTGCCTTTGTTCTGCCGCCCTTGGGCGACATCGTGGTGTTGTCGCCGCAGGCCGGGGATGATCTGTCGGCCTTGCCAAAGGTGCGGCTTGTGGTTTTGACCGGGTTCAAACCCGATGTCGACCATTTTCAGGCGCAGGGCTATCGGATGGCGGGCGGCCAGCCCTCGGCCGCCTCCCCCGCTGCCCCTTCTGCCGCTGTTGTTTGCCTGCCCCGCGCCCGTGCCGAAGCGCTGGCGTTGATTGCACAGGCATCAGCCCTTTTGCCCGCCGGTGCGCCGCTCCTGGTAGACGGGCAAAAGACCGACGGGATCGACTCGGTGTTGAAACTCGCCCGCACCGAAGGCTTTGCGCTGGGTGAGGTGATTTCCAAGGCCCACGGCAAGGCTTGCGTGCTGGCCGCGGGGCCGCAGCCTTCTGGCTGGGCCGCCACCCCGCGCCAGATTGAGGGTGGTTTTGTCACCCTGCCCGGGGTGTTCTCTGCCGATGCGCCGGATCGTGGTTCGGTCTTGCTGGCCGCAGCGCTGCCCGAAAAGCTTTATGGCCGGGTGGCTGATCTCGGGGCCGGGTGGGGCTATCTCGCCCGGGCCATCCTGACCCGCTCCGATGTCAAATCACTGGATCTGGTCGAGGCCGATCGCGCGGCACTGGACTGTGCGGAACGCAACATCACCGATCCCCGCGCGCGCTTTCATTGGGCCGATGCCACCCGCTTCAAGCCCGCCCAACCTTGGGACGCGGTGGTGATGAACCCGCCCTTCCACATCAACCGCGCCGCCGACCCCGAGCTTGGCGCCGCCTTCCTGCGCGCCGCCCATCGCGGGCTTTTGCCGGGGGGCACGCTTTGGCTGGTGGCAAACCGCCATCTGCCCTATGATCGCATCCTGAACCCGCTGTTTCGCACGGTCGAGGAGATCGGTGGCGACGCCGTTTTCCGCCTGACCCGCGCGGCCCACCCGATCCGGGCGCGCTGAGCCCTTCGAAAGGTTTCCCCATGTCCTTTTCCATCACCGGCAAGACGGCCATCGTGACCGGTGCCGCCAATGGCATTGGCCTCGCGATTGCCCGCCACTTCGTCGACAAGGGCGCGAATGTGATGTTCGCGGACATGGACGAGGCGCGGCTGACCGATGAAATCGGCGAGGAAGCGCGTAGCGATGGCCCGGTGCGCATGTTTGCAGGCGATTTGCGCCAGAAACTGACCATCGCCAACCTTTTGTCCGCCACCATCGACGCCTTTGACCGCGTGGATATTCTCGTCAACGCCAGCCGCATGATGCGGGTCTCTGAACCCCTGAAGGTTGAAGAAGACGCGGTGGAGGAAATGCTGCAACAAAACCTGATGACGAGTCTGCGCCTCAGCCAGATGACCGCCAAGAGGATGATCAAACAGGCCGAAACCCAGGCCGAGGCGCAAGGCGAGACCGAAGGCCCGCGCCCGCCCGCTGGCAGCATTATCAACCTGTCTTCTATCGCCTCAGGTCGTACCCAAACTTGCCTTTTGGGCTATTCTATCGCCTGCGCGGCGGTTGATCAGATGACGCGGTCCTTGGCGGTGGCGCTGGCCCCCAAAGGCATCCGGGTGAACGCCGTGGCCTTCGGGTCAGTCCTGTCCGGCAGTCTGCAAGCCGCGCTCAAGGATGAACCCGACTGGCGCGGGCTGATCGAGGCGGGCACGCCTTTGGGCCGCATCGCGCCGGCCTCGGAACTGGTGGAAACCGTGCAATACTTGGCCTCGGATGCGGCCTCATTCTTGACCGGTCAGATCCTGACCGTCGACGGTGGTCGCAGCCTGTTGGATCCGGTCACCGCCCCAGCGCATTGACGGCGCAGCGGTCCTATTCGGGATATTTCGCCCTGCACTGGGCGATCACACTTTCGGCGGCCTTCGCCAACCCCTTGCGCTTGGCCTTCAGGCTGTTCAGCTTTGCCGCTTCGGACCCCAGATCCAGTGCCACCTCTTTGCGCACTGTCACCGGCACCTGTTCAAAGCACATCTCAAGCGCGGGCTCAGGCACCGCCTCGGTCGGGCGCGGCGTGCAGTTGATCCAGCGCGGCTCATAGACCGTGACCGTCTCAAACCCATAGCCGCGCGCCAGATTGCCCTCGGTTTCCCGGATCAACCGATCCACCACCTGCAGATCGCGTGTGTTGGCGCTGATGCACTGCTCTTGCGGGGTGCCGCAGGCGGCCAGAAAAAGCACAGGCAGAAGCATCAAGCGTTTCATCGGCACGACTCGCAATTCAGGGCCATAATGTCCAAACTATACCGCGCCATGCGCGCTATGCCATATCATCCGCGTTGAGCCTTGGCCCGCCCAATGCTAGGCAAGGGCAACAGCCGCCAAAGAGAGCCACGATGACCGACGATTTCACCCCCAAGAAGGCCAGCGCCGCCGCCTGGTTCCGTTCCTTGCGCGACCGGATTGTGGCCGCCTTTGAAGAACTGGAGGTCCGCGCCACCCCCGCGGGCGAGTCGCCCGTGACCTTCGAAGTCACCCCGACCAGCCGCGCCGAAGATGGCGGTGGCGGCATCATGTCCGTCTTGCGTGGCGGCCGGGTCTTTGAAAAAGTCGGCGTCAACTGGTCCGAAGTGCATGGTGCCTTGGGCGCGCGCGCGCAAAAAGCCATGGCCGCGCGGGGCGTGCCGGGCATGGAATCTGATCCACGGTTCTGGGCCTCGGGCATCTCGCTGGTGGCGCATATGGTCAACCCCCATGCCCCCGCCGTCCATATGAACACCCGCATGTTCTGGACCCCCGGCGCGTCGTGGTTTGGCGGCGGGTCGGATTTGAACCCCTGCATCGAATATCCCGAGGACACGGCGCATTTTCACGCGGAAATGAAACGCGCTTGCGACGCCCATGATCCGGCTTACTACGACCGCTTCAAGGCTTGGGCCGATGAATACTTCTTCGTCCCGCATCGGGGCCGGGCGCGCGGTGTCGGCGGCATCTTTTATGATGATCTGAACACCGGAAATTGGGAGGCCGATTTCGCCTTTACCAAAGCTGTCGGCGCGGCTTTCCTGCCCGCCTTCCGGCCCCTCACCGAACGCAGGCTCGCCACCGCATGGACCGATGCCGACCGCGAAACCCAACTCATCCACCGCGGGCTTTATGCCGAATACAACCTTGTCTACGACCGGGGCACCAAGTTTGGCCTCGAGACTGGCCATGACGCCAATGCCGTGCTGATGAGCCTGCCGCCGATTGCGAAATGGACCTGATCGCGTTGGTCAGCTTGAGGGGCGCATGATGGCCGACATCGTGGTGAAGGCCGCTTATGCCTCGGTCGTCGAAGATGACGAAGAGGGCATGCTCTTTGTCGGCTTTGCCGAGGGCGAGGCGGAGGATGAGGCCTATGCGCTCTTCCGTCAGCCCTTGGGCGGCGGGCCGGTGTGGTTCGAGGTGACCGACGAAAGCTTCGGGGCCACGGACGCTCTGGCCGCTGTGGTGGCCGGGCCAAAGGGGCTTGAGATTACGCTGCGCCCTGAAATGGCGGGTCGCTTTGGCTGGGCCGGGTCGGTGTCCATCCGTGTGGGTGCAGGCTGCGAGGGCCGGGAAGAGGCCTTTGCGGCGCTGGCCGAGATGCTGGGGCCAGTGTTTCAGACCAGCTAACGCGGCGTTTGGCCCAACCCCCGGAGGGTTTCACACCCTCCGGACCTCCCGTGGAGTATTTCGTAAGGCGCAAATCGGAAGCGAGGGCCTAGAGATTGGCCCGGATCAGCCGACCAAGCCGCGTCATGCCCTCGTCAATCTGGGCCTCATTGGCGCACGAGAAGGACAACCGCAGCGTGTTGCCGTTCGATCCGTCGGCATAGAAGGCCCGGCCTGGCACGAAGGCCACGCGCTCGGTCTTCAGCGATTGGGCCAGAAGGTCGGCCCCATCCAACCCCGCAGGCAAGGTCACCCAGACAAACATCCCGCCCTCAGGCCGGGTCCAACTCACCCCCTGCGGCATCTCGCGGGCGAGAGCCGCCAAAAGATGATCGCGCCGCGTCATGTAAGTGGCACGCAGTGTGGCGACATGGGCCTCAAAGATGGTCGAAGCCACCTTATGAGTGACGATCTGGTTGGCGGTTGATGAATGCAGATCGGCGGCCTGCTTCATCAGCACAAGCCGGCTGATCACCTCATGCGCAGCGCAAATCCAGCCCACGCGCAATCCCGGTGCCAGCGACTTTGAGAAGGATCCGCAGTAAAGCGTCCGGCACGCCTCGATCGAGCCTTTGCGCGCAATCTCCAGCGCCAGGATCGGCGGGATCGCCTCGCCGTCAAAGCGCAGCGTTTGATAGGCGGCGTCCTCGATGATGGCGATGTCCATCTCATCGGCCAGATCAATCACCGCCTCGCGTGCTGCGCGGTCCAGAGTTTCGCCGGTGGGGTTGGCAAAATCGACCGAGAGATAGGCGAACTTCACCCGCCCCCCGGCGGCCTTGGCGGTGGCGGCAAAATCAGCCGCACTGCGGTTGCCCTTGGGGTCCAGCCGATCATAGCTCGGCTCATAGGCGTTGAATGCCCCCAAAGCCCCCAGATAGGTCGGCCAGCCGACCAAGGCGGTGTCATTTGGCGACAGCATCAACTTGCCCAGATAGTCCAGCGCCTGCTGCGAGCCCGAGGTGATAAGAATGTTGCCAGCATCGCAAGGAATGCCCAGCTTGCCCATCTCGCCCGCGATCCAGTCGCGCAGGGGTTTGTACCCTTCAGAGACAGAATACTGCAGCGCCGCATTGGCTTGACTGGTCAGTGTCTCGGCAAAGGCCTCTTTGAACGCCGCCACCGGAAACAGCGCCGGATCAGGAATACCACCGGCAAACGAGATGATGTCGGGCTGGTCCAACAGCTTCAAAAGCTCCCGGATTTCCGAGGCTTTCATCCGGCTTGACCGGCTGGCCAGAACGTTGGTCCACTCCACGGCGCATCTCCCTTGCAAACGCGCGGCAACTTCGCGCCCCGGATGGGGTAAGTCAATATCAACACCTGATAGACCCCAATCGCCCAACTCTTCGGGCATTGCGCCTTTCCAAATACTCACCTTTTGCGCCGGTTATCCCCGGCGCACGG
>JBMSKG010000136.1:0-7974 GCA_049419625.1 Paracoccaceae bacterium
TTTTACCGGACGGGTGAACCTGAACGCGACCGGGCCCGGAATTGTCGATCTGGACGCTGGCGCGATTCATGATCTGAACCGGATAGATCCGGCCATTACACTGGCGACCCTGCCGCGCTTTTGTCGGGTTGAGGCGGGCATCTTGGTGGGGACGGTCAAGATCATCAGCTATGGGGTGGAAGAGGCGGCGGTTGAGCGCGCCTGCGCGCTTGCCCGCGCGGGGCTGTCGGTGCGCCCGGTGATTTTGCGCCATGCCGGGCTGATCCTGACGGCGGTGCCCGGTCAAGACCCCAAGCTGAACGCCAAGGGCCGCCGCGTGATTGAGGCGCGCCTCGCGGCCTTGGGTATCCCGTTGCAGGCCGTGCGCGAGGTGGCCCATGATGAGGCGGCGTTGGCCGGTGCCTTGCGCGATCTGCCGGGGGAGATCGCGCTGATCCTAACCGGCAGCGCGACATCTGATCTTTACGACACCGCACCGCAGGCGGTGCGCGCGGCAGGCGGGACGGTGGCGCGCTTTGGCATGCCGGTGGACCCCGGCAATCTTTTGTTCTTGGGCGAACAGGCAGGCCGTCCGGTGCTGGGCCTGCCCGGCTGCGCGCGCTCACCCGCGCTGAACGGCGCGGATTGGGTGCTGGAGCGGTTGGCCTGTGGGGTGGCGGTGACGGGCGATGATATCGCGGCCATGGGGGTGGGGGGGCTTTTGAAGGAAATCCCCAGCCGCCCGCACCTGCGCGAGCCGCGCTGATGGGGCGGCTCGTCCTTTGGGCGTTGGCCGCCTTGATGGCCTTGGCCTTGCCGCTGCAGGCCGAGGTGCGGCCCTTGGCCGGACAACAGGACCCGGTCTTTCAGGGGGCGCTGGATGCGTGGCTGTCGGGCGATGAGGCACAGGCTTTGCCGGCGCTGGCCGCCTTGGCGGCAGCCGATAACCGGGCGGCGCAGGTGCTTTTGGGCCTGATCGACGTGACACCGCAGTATCAGGGCCGCTGGCTTTATGCGCTGCCGCGGGAGGACCGCATCGCGCTGATGCGCGCGCCGTCGGGCGGGTCGGGGGGTGTTTCGGGGCAGAATTGGCTGCGCTTGGCCGCCGCGCATGAACCGCTGGCGGCGGCTTGGGTGCAGCTTTGGGATGGCAATGCCAAGGCCGAGGTGGTGCTGAACTTCGTCCGTTTGGGTGATGAGGGTGCGGCGCGCACCGCCGCCAAACGGTTGGCGCGGCGGGATGCCAAAGGGTTTGGCGCGCTGGCAGATGAGCCGGAGTTTCCCGCATTTGCCATGGCTTTGGCCATTCGGGATTGGCAGACAACTGACCCTGCGCGCGCCAAAGCCACGCTGGATGCGCTGCCCCCCGTCGATCCGGGTCGCGCCTTAGTCGGGACTTATAGGCCCGAACCTGCCGCAGTTTTGGCACTGGCCAGAACCGACCCGGCCTTGCGCCTTCTTGACCGCCATCTTGTGACCCTTTGCCCTGACCCCGCGGGCGGAGAGGAGGCCCGCGCGCAGCGTCTGGCCGATGCGCTTGTGATGCTGGGCGGTTGGTGGGGGCTGGCCGATCTTGGCCCGCCTGTCGAGGCGCTGGTTGACCCCGACCGCTGGGTTGCCTCGGCGCAGGGCGCGGCCGCCTTTGTCCGATTGTTGCCCGACCCCGACCCGCAGGGTGCGGCAGGGATGGACCAATGTCTGGCCAATCTGGCGGCGCTGGGTGCCGAAGAGCGCGGTGCGTTGAAATAGAAAAGGGGCCCGAAGGCCCCCCGTTTATCAACACCGCTGGATCAGCCTTACTTCGGCCCGATCATCATCACCATTTGACGGCCTTCCAGCTTGGGCATGGCTTCGATCTTGCCATGCTCCACCACATCGGCGGCGACACGGTTCAACAGTTCCAACCCCAGATCCTGGTGCGCCATTTCGCGGCCACGGAAGCGCAGGGTGACCTTCACCTTGTCGCCTTCGCCCAAGAACTTCAGAACCGACCGCATCTTCACATCATAGTCATGGGTGTCGGTTCCGGGACGGAACTTGATTTCCTTGATCTCGATGATCTTTTGCTTTTTGCGGGCCTCGGCCTCACGCTTTTGCGTCTCGTATTTGAACTTGCCAAAGTCCATGATCTTGCAAACCGGCGGCTCTGCGTTCGGCGAGATTTCCACCAGATCAAGACCGGCCTCTTCAGCCATGGCCATGGCGCGGGCGGGGGTCACCACGCCGACATTCTCGCCATCCGCCCCGATCAGGCGGATTTCCGGGGACCGGATGCGATCATTGATGCGCGGGCCGGTTTCGCGTTGCGGCGGGGCGTTGTGTGGGCGACGGGCTATGGCAGTGGTCCTTGTTCAGTTGAGACTGGCGCAATCTAAGGCTTGGCGCGTCGGGCTTCAACCGGAATCAACCGTGCTGTTGCACGGGCATCTGCTGCACTGGCATCGGCACGTTGCTGCGCTGCCGCAGGCTTCCTCTTTTCATCGCTGGTTGATTCTGGCATACCGCCGGCAACCGAACGTTTCGGTCATGGGAGAAAGTGACATGAACAAGAATATCCTCATCATCCTCGTGCTGATTGCTGCTGCCGCTGGCGGCTACTACCAGTTTTCGGTGAAACCGGCTCAGGAAGCGGCTGCCGCCGCTGCAGAAGCCGCCGCTGCCGAAGCCAAGGCTGCCGAAGAGGCTGCCGCCGCTGCCGCCAAGGCTGCTGAGGAAGAAGCCGCTGCTGCCGCCGCTGCCGCAGCCGCTGCTGCCGCAGAAGCCGCCGCTGCCGAAGCCGCTGCCGCTCTGGACCCGGCCGCCTTCGACGCTGCCAAGATCAACGCCATGATCGCCGCCTCGACTTTGGACGATGCCACCAAGGCAACGCTGAAAGCAGGCGTGGACGCCGCTGCGACCAACCCCGCACTGGTGCAGGGCGCGATTGACGCTGTCAAAGCCGCGATGGGCATGTAATCGCCTGTAAAGGCAAACAAAAACCGCCGTGGAGCGATCCACGGCGGTTTTTTCATGGCGGGTGGTCACGCGCGCTAAGAGGCCCCCGGGGACGGGGGCAACGATGAGCGGGACTTAGATCCCGTCGCCCACGAAAGCCTTTTCCACCACGAATTGCCGTGGGTCCGAATTCGCGCCCTCAACCAGTCCAAAGCCTTCCAGAATTGCCTTCACATCGACGTTAAAGGCCAAGGACCCGCAGACCATCGCGCGGTCCTCTTCGGGGTTCATCTTTGGCAGGCCCAGATCGGCAAAGACCTTGCCCGAGGACAGATTGTCGGTCACCCGACCCATGTGGTGAAACGCCTCGCGCGTGGTGGTGGGGTAATACTTCAGCTTGTCGCCCACCATCTCGCCGATCAGGGGATCATCCTTGAGGCTTTCCACCAGCTTGCGGCCATATTCCAGTTCCGCCACCTCGCGGCAGGTGTGCATCATGATGACCTGTTCGTATTTCTCATAAGTCTCCGGCTCGCGCAGAAGGCTGGCGAAGGGGGCAAAGCCGGTGCCGGTGGACAAAAAGTAAATCCGCTTGCCCGGCAAAAGCGCGTCATGCACCAGCGTGCCGACGGGCTTGGGGCGCAGGATGATCTCATCGCCGACCTGAATATGTTGGAGCTTCGAGGTCAGCGGGCCATCGGGGACCTTGATCGAGTAGAACTCCAATTCCTCATCCCAGGCCGGTGAGGCGATGGAATAGGCGCGCAACAGGGGTTTGCCGTTCTCGCCCATCAGCCCGATCATTACAAACTCGCCCGAGCGGAAGCGCAGGGATTGCGGCCGCGTCACCCGGAAGGAAAAGAGGCGGTCCGTCCAATGGGTCACCTGCGTGACGGTTTGGGCGTCGGGCAGGTGGGGTTTGGCGGTGGCAGGCGCGGGGGCGTTCATAGTCGGCTCCGTCTGGTGACCCAGTGGTCATATGGCACAAACGGCATGTGGGAAAGCCCGCGCCGCTGCGGCAGATTTCGTTTGTATAGATACAAGTTTTTCGCCGTCCGGTCCAGCCTGTGTAGGATCAGGCGGTCGAAAACCCTCAGGCGCGGGTGCGGGCATGCCCCAGTCGCGCCTGATAGTCATGCGCCTGCCAATTGGCACGGGCGCGCCATTGTGCTTCGGGCTGGCGGGCGGCCATTTCGTCGGGGATCTCGACCGCGTCAAAGCCGACGCGCCGGGCCATCGGGTATTGGTCGGCAATCATCGGCCCCACGGCGCGCAATTCGCCCGTATAGCCCAGCATCCGCAGTCGGCGGCCCACGGTAAAGCCGCGCCCATCGTTGAAGGCCGGCACATGCACGCGGATCAGCGTGAGGCCCGCCAGATCAAGGCTGGCCGGATCATCAGTATGGGCGAGGTCCGCCACGCCAGAGGCGGGCAGGGCAGGGACGGGGTGAAACCCGGTGTCGGTCACGAGAACGGTCATAGTGCATTGTCCTTTGTCGTTCTGGGAATTGGCGGCGACAACCTTTGGCGCGTTACTTGGACAGCCGCTGAATCAAACAGGGGCGACTCACCATGTGCACCGAACAACAACTGCGCCTTGAGGTGGAAGGATTCATCAGAAAATGCCAGCTTAGCTGCCAATCTGCTCAACAAGCGTTTAGCTGTTGTTGCGCCTTCAACAAGGTGGATCCGAGCGTGGACTCGAATGCGGTCTATCATATCCGGATTTCGGTTTGGTGGATCTTTGGGGAATGGCCATGAGCTGCTCATAGTGCATTGTCCTTTGTCGTTCGCACGGGCTTGCCGCCCACGAAATGGATGCCACATTCGGTTTTGGCCTGCCCGCGCCAGCGGCCTGCGCGCGGGTCTTCGCCGGGTTTGACAGGGCTGGTGCAGGGGGCGCAGCCGATGGAAGGATAGCCTTTGGCCACAAGCGGGTGGCGGGGCAGGTTGTTGTTGGTGATGTAATCGTCCAGATCCTCGCGGCCCCAATGGGCCAAGGGGTTCACCTTGATGCGGAAATCGCCTTCGTTTTCAAAGAAGTCGATGGTGCCGCGGTCGGCGTTCTGAAAGCGTTTGCGCCCGGTGATCCAGCCGTCAAACCCTGCCAGAGCGTGCTCCAAAGGTTCCACCTTGCGGATGTTGCAGCAGGCATCGGTGGAAAACTGGTGCAGCGTGCCGTCGGGGTCCTCAAAGTCGGTCCGGGTCTTGCGGGCGCGGATAGTGCGGATGTCGCACAGGTGCAGCCGGTCGGCCAACTCGCGTTGGTAGTCCAGCGTTTCCTGAAACAGCATCCGGGTGTCCACAAAGATCACCGGGGTTTGCGGGGCAAGAACCGATACCAGATGCAACAACACCACCGATTCCGCGCCAAAGGACGACACCAAGGCGACGCTGCCCAGTTCGGGGTCTTTCAGCGCATGTTCCAACACCGCCGTCGCCGAGTGGTGGCGATAGCGCGCGTTCAGCGCCGCCACCCGCTCGGAGATGGTGGGTTGGTCGACCTTAAGCAGCATCCTGAGCGCCTGTCTCATAAAGCGCGGCCTTGAAGGGGCCGATGCCCAGCCGCCGATAGGTCTCCAAGAAGGTTTCTTCGGCGCTGTGACGCAAGTCCAGATAGGCCAGAACGATGCGTTCCACCGCAGGCACCACCTGATCATAGGCAAAACCGGGGCCGGTTTTCTCGCCGATGGTGGCATCTTCGCTGCCGTCACCGCCGAGCGTGATCTGGTAGTTTTCCACGCCTGCGCGGTCCAGCCCCAAGATGCCGATATGGCCGACATGGTGGTGTCCGCAGGCGTTGATGCAGCCCGAAATCTTGATCTTCAGCGGGCCGATCTCGTGTTCCAGCTTCAACTCGTCAAAGCGGACGGCGATTTCCTGCGCCACGGGGATCGAGCGCGCGGTGGCCAGCGCGCAATAGTCCATGCCGGGGCAGGCGATGATGTCGGAAATCAGCCCGACATTCGCCGTGCCAAGCCCGGCCTTGACCAAGGCCGCATGGACGGTGGGCAGGTCGGATTTGTGGACATGCGGCAGGATCACGTTCTGCTCGTGGGAAATGCGCAGATCGGAATGGCCATAGGTTTCGGCCAGATCGGCCAAAACGCGCATCTGGTCGGAGGTCGCATCGCCCGGGGTTTGCCCGTGCGCTTTCACCGAGACGGTGACGATGGCGTATTGATCGTTCCTATGCTGGGCGAGGTTGGTATCGGCCCAGGCGCGGAAGGCAGGGTCGGCCTTGTAGAAGGCGTCATAGGCATCGATCGGCGCGTTGCGGAAGGCCGGAGGGGCAAAGGCCGCCCGGATATCAGCCAAAAGCGCCTGATCGTGTCCAACAAACAAAGGCTTCAACTCGGCAAAGCGTTCCTCGATCAGGCGCGTGATCTCGGTCTTGCCGGTTTCATGCAGCGTGATCTTGATGCGCGCCTTGTACTTGTTGTCGCGCCGACCAAGGACGTTATAGACCGACAGTACGGCCTCGACATAGGGCAAGAGGTCTTCAATGGGCAGGAAGTCCCGCACCACCATTCCCACCATGGGCGTACGGCCAAGGCCGCCGCCGACGATGACCTCGAACCCGGTCTCGCCCTTTGCGTTTTTCACCATGCGCAGGCCGATGTCATGGGCCTTGGTCACAGCGCGGTCATTCGGGGCGCCGGTGATGGCGATCTTGAACTTGCGCGGCAGGAAAGCGAACTCTGGGTGGTCGGTGGACCACTGGCGCAAAAGCTCGGCATAGGGACGGGGGTCTTCGATTTCATCGGCGGCCGCACCGGCGAAATGGTCGGCCGTGACGTTGCGCACGCAATTGCCCGAGGTTTGGATGGCGTGCATCTCGACATCGGCAAGGGCGGACAGGATTGCGGGCACATCGGGCAGTTTTGGCCAGTTGAACTGGATGTTCTGGCGCGTGGTGAAATGGCCATAGCCCTTGTCCCACGTGTCGGCAATCATGGCCAACTGCCGCATCTGGTGGGGGGAAATGGTGCCGTACGGAATGGCCACGCGCAGCATATAGGCGTGCAATTGCAGATAAAGCCCGTTCATCAGGCGCAGCGGGCGAAACTCGTCCTCGGTCAAGGAGCCGTCCAGACGGCGGTTCACCTGATCGGTGAACTGCGCCACACGGGCGCGAACGAAGGATTCATCGAAGTCGGAATAGCTATACATCTCAGGACCTTAGATCGCGTAATCGGCTTGTTTGCCGTGGTTGTAGTTCGACGGGCCACGGGTGCGGAAGGCCTCGCGGAAATGGGTGGGTTCGGGGCCATTGGGGCCAGCCTTGGCATCGGCCAGATATGCACCCACGATCACCAGTTTTTGCGCGGCGGCATCCAAAAGGCGCATCTGGGCGTGGGCCTCATCTTCCAGAAGCTCCGCTTCATGGTGGAAGGGCGTCCAGCGGTCATCGGCGGTCAGGTAGACCACATCGCCTTCGCGCAGCCGATTGGCGGTGACGACCTTGGGGGTAAAGCGGCTCATGCGGTGGCCTCGTGCAATTGGGGGATGGCAAGGACGGCGGCGCGCGGGGCGAGGCCGTAAAGAATGATCGCGGGGCCGTCACAGAGCGCGACGGTGTCCGGCAGGGCGGACAGGGTGGTGGCAAGGATGCGCTGATCGGCGCGGCTGACGTTTTCAACGAGCGTCACGGGCGTGTCGGGGCCTGCGCCGTGCATCATCAGGCGGCCCTGGATAAATCGGGCCGATTTCTTGCCCATATAGATCGCCGCGACCTCGCCCGCGCGGGCAAGGCCGCGCCAGTCTTGTTCGGCAAAACCGGCCATGTCATGCCCGGTGACGATGCGCAGCGCCGCGTTGCGGCCGCGCTTGGTCAGGCTTTGGCCGATGGAGGCCGCGGCCACGGTGGCCGAGGTCAGGCCGGGCAGGATGTCATAGGGCAGGGCGTTGGCCTCGAGCGCGTCAATCTCTTCGTCCAGCCGCCCGAAAATGCCCGGATCGCCGCCCTTCAGGCGCACAACACGCGCACCGGTGAGGGCGTGCGCCACCAAAATGGCGTTGATGTCGACCTGTTTGGTGGAGGGGCCAAAGCCCTCTTTG
>JBMSKG010000137.1:0-7898 GCA_049419625.1 Paracoccaceae bacterium
GACTTTCCGCGCATGACCTATCTGGAAGAGACCTATTACCACCGGCTGAACCCCGCACAAGGGTTTGGCATCCAGCGGGTCTATACCGAGGACGGGTCATTGGATGAAACCATGGCGGTGAGGAACCACGATCTGGTCTTGGTTCCGAAAGGGCACCATCCCTGCGGCGCGCCCTATGGCTATGAGATGTATTACCTCAACGTCATGGCTGGCCCGCTGCGGAAGTGGCGGTTCCAAAACGACCCCGATCATGACTGGATCGCCCAGCGCGACGCCTAACGCCTATCCCTGCCAACCGAAAAGCGCCTTGGCCTCATCCGCCGTATAGCGGCCCAGACGCACATCCTCGGCCACCAGCGCCGGATCGCGGCGGATCGGATCACCATAGCCGCCTCCGCCCGGGGTGCGGACCCGAACACGGTCGCCCGGCGCAAGGGTGATATCCTGCGCCTTGGACAGATGTTCGGGCACGATCACCCGGCCTTCCTTGTGAAC
The DNA here is from genome assembly GCA_049419625.1 of Paracoccaceae bacterium. Classification (GTDB taxonomy): domain Bacteria; phylum Pseudomonadota; class Alphaproteobacteria; order Rhodobacterales; family Rhodobacteraceae; genus Tabrizicola_A. Next base: position 496 of record JBMSKG010000137.1, read on the forward strand.
CTCAACCCGGTTCACCGCACCATCACGGCCGCCCAATGCGCCTTGTGGCCCGGTGCGGCCGTGATCCATCACAAAGCTGGCCCGTGCATGGCCGCGCAACAGTTCGATCTCATAGTCCAGCCCAAAGCCGCCCCGGTGCATCCCCGCCCCACCTGAGCCCTCATGCAGGGCATAACGGCGATACAGCACGGGGAAGTTCTGCTCCATGATTTCAACCGGGGGGGCCTTGGATATGCCAATGGTAGAACAGCCGTTCGACAGCCCGTCATGGTCGGCATTGCCGCCATAACCACCGCCCGAAATCTGATACATTACGAAATCGCGACCCTTTTCCGGGTCATGCCCGCCAAGGCCAAAGTTGCCGCTTGTGCCGGCCGGGGCAGCTGTCACCCGATTGGGCAGGGCCTGAACAAGTGCCGCAAACACCGCCTCGGCGATGCGTTGGCTGACCTCGGCCGCGCAGCCCGAGACGGGGCGGGGGTAATGCGCATCAAGGAAGGTGCCTTCAATGCCGGTGATGATCAACGGCTCAAAAGCGCCTGCCGAAATCGGCACATCGGGGAAGATATGACGCATCGCCAGATAGACCGAGGAAAAGGTCGTGGCCTTGACCGAGTTCATTGGGCCCATGCAGGGCAACGATGACCCGCTGAAATCGAAGATCAGCCCATCGCCGGTCCGGGTGACCTTCAGCGCAATCGTCAAGGGTTCGTTCACCACCCCGTCGCTATCGACATAGGCGCGCGACTCATAGGACCCCTCGGGCACCAAATCCACCATCGCCCGCATCTGCCGCGCCGCCAGTCCGCGCATTTCGGCAATGGCCTCGGCCACGGTGTGATCGCCATAGCGGTCCATCAGCCCCGCCAACCGCTCAGCCCCCACCAAAAGCGCCGAGGCCTGCGCCTTTACGTCGCCAATGCGCTGCTCGGACACCCGGATGTTCGAGCAGATCACCTGCCAAAGTTCCGTGTCCATCTGGCCACGCTTGAACAGCTTGACCGGGGGCAGGCGCAGCCCCTCCTGTTCGGCTGAAATCGCGCTGGCCGAAAAGCCACCCGGCACTGCGCCGCCCGTATCGGGCCAATGGCCGGTGTTCGACAGCCAGCAGAAGATGCGCCCATCGCGCCAAAAGGGCATGGCAAAGCGCACGTCCATCAGGTGGGTGCCGCCAAGATAGGGGTCATTGACGATGTAGATATCGCCCGGTTCCGGCGCGGCTGTAACCCCGGCCTTGATGCGCTCAATGATTGTCCGGGTGGAAAACTGCATGACGCCGACAAAGACCGGCAGACCCTTGGAGCCTTGGGCAATCAGGCTGCCGTCCGTGGCGTCATAGATGCCGTCGGATCGGTCATCCGCCTCGGCAATGACTGGCGAGAAGGCGGCGCGGGAGAAGGTTAGGTCCATCTCATCACAAACCTGCTGCAACCCGGCCTGAATGACCGCCAGAGTGATCGGATCAAGCATGGGGCACCTCGATGATCAGGTTGCCATCGGGGTCGGATGTCACCCTGCAGCCCGGATCAATGATGATCGTGGTGTCCATTTGCTCAATGATCGCCGGGCCAATCAGGTCAAGATCCAGCGGCAGATGATCGCGCCAATAGACCGGAGTTTCCACCCAGCCACCAAACCAAACGCTACGGGTATCCTTGGCTTGAACGCTCTCTAACCGGCCTTTCGGGTCAATCAATCGGCTGAGGTCCAGTTCAGGCCTGCGCCCCGTGACCGAGCAATTCAGGTTCACTAGGTTGGCGCGGATATTGGGCAGATCAACCCGAAAGCGCGCGTGATAGGCAGCCTCAAACCGCGCTTGCAGATCCTCACGCGAAGGGGCGGGGCCAGGCAGCGGCACGCGCAACAGATGGGTCTGACCGATGAATTGCATGTCGGCAGAGTATTCGGCCTCGATTGTGGTCAGAACAATCTTCTCGGCCCCGATCAACCGCCGACCCTCGGTTTCTTGCGTCGCCAAGACGGCGTGAACATCGGCCATGTCCACCGCATCCAGCGGGCGGTTGATCGTGCGGACGAAATCATGCCGCAGGTCTGCCACCACACAGCCCAGCGCATTGGTGATGCCCGGACGCGCGGGCACAAGCACCTTCGGGATCGCCAGTTCGCGCGCCAAGGCCACCGCATGCAACGGCCCGGCCCCGCCAAAGGCAAACAGCGCGAAGTCGCGGGGGTCGGCACCCATGGAAATGGACACCATGCGGATCGCGCCCGCCATATGGGTGTTGGCGATCCGCACCACCGCTTCTGCCGCCTGTTCCGCCGACAGGCCCAATGGCGCGCCGATCTGATCGGCCATCGCGGCGCGTGCAGCCTCGGCGGCCTGACCAAAACGGGCGGCGGGCAGGCGGCCAAGGATCAGGTTGGCATCGGAAATCGTTACCTTTGTCCCACCACGGCCATAGCAGATCGGCCCCGGCGTGGACCCCGCACTTTCCGGCCCCACCCGCAGCATGCCGCTTTGATCCACCCGCGCGATCGACCCTCCGCCTGCGCCGACGGTGCGCACATCGACCATCGGCACATGGATCGGCATGGCATATTCCACCTCGATCTCATTCGACACCGGTGCGCGCCCAGCCTTGATCATCGCCACATCGGTGGAGGTGCCGCCCATGTCATAGGTCAGCAAATTCGGCATCCCGGCGCGCCGTCCCGTGGCCACGGCGGCCATGACACCCGAGGCCGGGCCGGACATCACGGTTTTCACCGCCTCGCGCGACACCTTGTCGGCGGCCACCATCCCGCCATTGCCGTTCATCACCAAAAGATCGCGCCCGTAGCCGCGCGCTTTCAACTCGCCCGCCAGCCGGGCGACATAGCGCTCCAGCAAAGGCTGCACGCTGGCATTGACCGCCGCCGTCACCCCACGTTCAAATTCGCGGCTTTCGGACAAAAGCGCGTGGCCCATGGTGATATAGCCGTTCGGCCAGATTTCGGCGGCAACCGCAGCGGCGCGCTGTTCGTGGGCCGGGTTGGCATATGCGTGCAGGAAGTGGATCACCAGACTTTCGCAGCCCTGATCGGCCAAATGCTGCACGGCAGCCCGAAGCGCAGTTTCATCCAGCGGCGTCAACACGCGCCCCTTGGCATCCATCCGCTCGGGCACCTCCAACCGAAGATCGCGGGGGATAACCGGCACGAAACGGCCCGTCATGCCATAGGCATGGGGCCTTGTGCGGCGGCCAAGCTCCAGCACATCGCGGAAACCTTCCGTGGTGATAAGGCCGGTCTTGCAAAGGGCGCGTTCCAGAACCGCATTGGTCGTGGTGGTCGTGCCGTGAACGATCAGATCGACATCGGCCAGATCGGCCCCCGCCGCCTCAAACGCCGCCAAGACCCCGCCCGCCTGATTGGGCAGCGTTGTGGGAACCTTGGACAACCGAACATCGCCGGTCGCCGGATCAAGGATCATCAGGTCGGTAAAGGTGCCACCCACATCGACACCCGCCACAAGCCCGGCCATTCAGACCCCCACATAGTGTTTGAACTGCAGGGATGCGGCAGTCAGCCCATTGCGCGGCACAGCTTCGGCCACATGGCCATGGTCCATGAATGCCACCCGGTCCGCCATGCCCAGCACCGCCTCAACCCGCTGTTCAACCAGCACGATGGCAACGCCACTGGCTTTCAGCCCCACCACCACCTCGCGGATGGCGGCAATCATCGAAGGTTGCAGCCCCTCGGTCGGCTCGTCCAGCAACAAGACGGCAGGCTCAAGACACAGCGCGCGGGCGATGGCCAGCATCTGCTGCTCGCCCCCCGACAGGGTGGACGCGGTTTGATCCATCCGTTCCTGCAAGCGCGGGAAAAGCTGCAACACACGGTCACGGGTGGCGGGTCCTTTGCTCCGGGTCATCAGCCCGATCTCAAGGTTTTCCGCCACCGTCAGCGGCCCGAACAGCCGCCGCCCCTGTGGCACATAGCCGATGCCTTGGCGCGGCACCTCATGCGCGGGCAGGTTCGACAGTTCCAAGTGGCCAAGCTGGATCGCGCCTTTGGCCACCCGCACCTGCCCCATGATGGCGCGCATCAGCGTGGTCTTTCCCACACCGTTGCGGCCCATGACGCAGGTCACCTCACCTGCCTGCGCCTCAAACGACAGATCGCGCAGCACCAAGGCGCCGCCATAGCCGCCGCTGATCCCCTCAAGCTTCAGCATCTTCGACCCCCAGATAGGCGGCCTGAACGGCACGATTGGCGCGAATCTCGGTCGGCGTGCCACGGGCCAGAACCTGACCATGGTTCAAGACCGTAATCCGGTGCGCCAGATCCATCACCACATCCATGTTGTGTTCGATCAACAAGACCGTGGTCTCCGGCACCAAAGACCGCACAAGCGCGACGAACCCGGCGATCTCGCCCGAGGCAAGGCCTTGGGTCGGCTCGTCCAGAATCAGAACCCTTGGCTTTAGCGCCAGACCCATCGCCACCTCCAGCAAACGCTGGTGGCCATAAGACAGGGTCGCGGCCTGCTGCGATGCCAGATCGGCCATGTTGACCCGGCGCAAGGCCGCCCCAACCGCTGCCTCAAGATCGGCATCGCCATGGGCCTGCGCGGCCAGCGCCACATTGTCGAACACCGACAGACCCGGATAGATCGAGGTGATCTGGAACGTATAGGCAATGCCCTTGCGCACCCTTTGATGCGCGGGCAGGCGGGTGATTTCTTCACCCCCCAGCGTGATCTGCCCCTGATCGGGCGTGATGCGGCCCGACAGCAGGCTGACAAAGGTGGTCTTGCCCGCGCCATTCGGCCCGATCAAGGCATGAATCTCGCCCGCCTCCAGCGCGAAATCCACGCCGTCCACGGCGCGCAACCCGCCAAAGGATTTGCGGATGCTCGTGGCAGAGAGGATCACGGCAGCCATGGCAGCCACCTTTCACGGATCGTGCCCAAAATGCCCTTGGGCGCAAACAGCACCAAGGCCACCAAGGCCGCGCCCACCACCATCAGATAGGCCGAGGTCAGGCTGGACGCAAAGTCGATGAGGTAGAACATCAACCCCGCCCCCAAAAGCGGACCCAGCACCGTCGCCGCCCCACCGAGCAGCACATAAAGCATCGGCAGGATGGAATACTGCACCGAGGCGAAACTGCCCCCGACATAGCCGAACAGCAGCGCATAGGCCGCCCCCGCCGCCCCCGAAAACAGGCCCGAGATCACGAGAATCTGCAGTTTGACGACATAGGGGTTGAAGCCCAACATGCGCGAGCGTTCCTCATTTTCGCGCATCGCCAGCATCACCCGGCCAAAGCGCGACCGGACCAGCGCAAGGTTTGCAGCAAGGGCGATGGCAAACAACCCCAGCGCCACCCAAAAGCGCGGAGCGTCCTGCGTCAGGTCCAGGCCGATGAACTGACGTTCCAGCGCGGTCAGGGCAATGCCCTCATCCCCGCCGGTGACGTCGTTAAAGTAAAGGATCGTCAGGAACCCCACCTGCGCGAACATCAGCGTGACGATCATGAAACTGACCCCCGCCGTGCGCAGCGCCAAAAGGCCAACCAAGGCCGCCATGATCCCGCCCGCCAGCGTGCCGATCAAAAGCGCCGGCAGCGCCGCCGTTCCGGCATGATGCAACAGCATCCCCGCGCCATACATGCCGGCCGCAAACAACAGCGCATGGCCCAGCGACAAAAGGCCGGAATAGCCAAAAGCGATGTTATAGCCCATGGCAAAGACCGCCAGCACCAAAATCCGGCTCAGGTTGTTTGCATGATAGGGCGGCAGCACGAACTGCGCCGCCACCAGCAGCACCAGAACCCCCAGATGCAAAGCCACCGACTTCATGTGCGGGCTCCGAACAGGCCTTGGGGCCGGAACACCAGCACCATGGCCACGGCGGCGGTGGCGATGATCTTGGCCAGCGTCGGCGAGTAAAACATCGAGATCACGCCATCCGAAATGCCGATGATCAGCGCCGCCACAATGGTCCCGCGGAGTGAGCCAAGCCCACCGATGATGACCACGATAAACGAGAGCAAAAGCGGATCACCGCCCATCAGGTAATGGGCCTGCGAAATGGGCACCAACAGCACCGCCGCAACCGCCGCCAGTGCGGCACCCAGCGCAAAGACCCCAGCATAAACCCGGTCCACATTGATGCCAAACGCGCGCGCGGTCTGGCGATCCACCTGTGTGGCCCGCATGACCAACCCTGCACGCGTGCGGGTCATGAACCACCAGACCCCCAGCAGAATGGCAATGGTGGCCACCACAACGAACAGTTTGTAGCCCGAGAAGCCGAACCACGGCAGTTGCAGGCGCAGGGTAAAGGGTGCCTCGACAGGTTTGGCGTCAGGGCCAAAGAACGACAGCGCCGCCTGTTCCAGTATGTAGAGAAGCCCGATGGTGGCGACGATCGTCGCCTCGGGGTCATAGTTCAACCGCTTCAGAACCAGCGTATCGGCTGCCGCCGCAATGGCGGCCACGATCACTGGGGCAATCACCAAGGCTGCAAACCAGCCCAGCGCCGCCGGACCGGGGATATACTGCGCCACCGTATAGGCCAGCACAGCCCCCAGCATGAAAAACGCCCCATGCGCCACATTGACCACGCGCATCACGCCAAACACCAGCGAGAGGCCCACCGCCGTCAGCGCAAGCACCGCAGCTTTGACAAGGCCCTCCATCAGGGCAAGAAGAAGATAAGGACCAAAGGCCATGGGTGAATGGGCGGGGGCAGGCCCCCGCCCGGTTCCTCAGAACGACATGGCGGTGTAATCCACCGCGTCGTCATAGGCACCATCGGCCATGCTGGTCTGATGCACCTTCACCAGCTTGCCACCCTGCACCTGACTGATTGTCTGGGTGCCAAAGACCTGATGGGTCTTGCCATTGAACATCTTGGCCCCTTGCGGCCGTTCGATGCCGTAGGGAAGGTCAGAGATACCCTCCATCGTCTCGACCAGTTTTTGGCGGTCAGCGGGGCCTGCATAGCCCGAGGCTTCCATCGCCTGCTTGATGAAGAACAGGGTCTCCCATGTGCTGAACATGTGGCTGTAGGTGGACACATCCGACGCATCGGCGACCGAGGCACCGTTGTCATCCACCCCAACAGCGGCACGATAGGCGGCCTCATGCTCGCCCGCATCTGCGGGTTTCACGCGGCTGTGCGCCTCCCAGAAATGGCTGCCTTCCAGGAACTCAAGACCCGGGGTGGCAATGTCGACGGCCTCGAGGCTGTCGATAAAGCCGAAAAGCTTCGGCCCGTTGCCCGGCCCATAGAACTCGCCCAGTTCCTTGACAAATGTCAGAACGCCGGGGCCAACCATCACGTGATACAAGACCTCGGTCTCCGCCGGAATCTGCGGCAGATACTGGGTAAAGCTGGTCTCGGTCGGCGGAATGGCGATCTGGGCAATCACCTCACCGCCCTGCGCCT
>JBMSKG010000138.1:0-7802 GCA_049419625.1 Paracoccaceae bacterium
AAGACCCGTTATGCACTAAGACTGAAATCGGACCACTCGATCGGGGCAGGCCACATCACGCCGGGGCTTTATGATTGGCTTGGTGGCGATGCGGCGGGCGATCCGCTGCCTGAGGGCCGCTACACGCTGTCGCTGGAAAGCTTTTCAGGCGAAACACGCTTGGGGGAAAGCCCGGTGGAATCCTATGCCCGCATCATCGAGGCGCGCAATGGACCAACGGGGGCGACATTGGTGCTGGAAGGCGGGGTTGAGGTGCCTTCTGCGGCGATCACCGCGCTGCGTGTACCCAATCAAACCGCGCCAACATCCTGACCTGCGATCATTCTCGCGTTACAGAAGGCGGCCCAGCCAAAAGCCACCCGCCAGAAGCACAATCGCCAAAACCACCTGTGCCAGCCTGCGCCGTGTGCGAGGTGGCTTCATCGGCGGCGGCGCATCGGCCTGTGCGATCAGCGCCGCCTCGACCAGATGAGGCAGACGCGGACCAAACCGGGCCAGAACCCGCGCGGTCTGCGCCAAATCACGCAACAGCGCCAGTGGGCCAAGATTGCGGCTGATGTACCCCTCGACCACCGGCTTTGCGACCTGCCAGATGTTGATATGCGGGTCCAAAGACCGCGCCACACCCTCGACCACCACCATGGTGCGCTGCAGATGAATCAGCTCGGTCCGCGTTTCCATGCCGAAACGCTCGGTCACTTCGAACAGGAAGGACAAAAGCCGCGCCATGGAAACCTTGCTGGCCTCAATCCCGAAAATCGGCTCGCCCACCGCACGCAGCGCGCGGGCAAATTCATCGATGTCGCGGTCGGCAGGCACATAGCCCGCCTCAAAATGCACCTCGGCGACACGGCGGTAATCGCGGCGGATGAAACCATACAGAATCTCGGCATAGACCCGGCGGGTATACTCGTCGATCCGCCCCATGATCCCAAAATCATAGGCGATGATATCGCCATTGGCGGCCACCTTCAGGTTGCCCTGATGCATGTCGCCATGAAAAAACCCGTCGCGCAGGGCATGGCTGAGGAACAAGGACAACACCCGCGCGCCCAAGGCCACTCGATCATGTCCGGCGGCATCAATCGCGGCGTTGTCTGACAGGGAAATGCCTTCGGCCCAGCCCAGCGTCATCACGCGCCGCCCGGACAGCCCCCAAATCGGCACTGGAATCTGAAATCCTTCGTCGGTCTTGGTGTTTTCGGCAAACTCTGACGCGGCCGAGGCTTCCAGCCGCAGATCCAACTCGCCCATCACCACGCCTTCGAAATGCGCAATCACATCCACAGGCCGCAGGCGGCGCGAGAACGGGGCAAGGTATTCAATTGCCCGTGCTGCAAGATAGAACGCATCAAGATCCCGACGAAACGCCCGTTCGATCCCAGGGCGCAGCACCTTGACGGCCACTTCAACGTCGGTCGCCATCACTCGGGCATGGTGCACCTGCGCAATCGACGCGGCCGCGACAGGGTCTGAGAACTCGGAAAACAGCGTCTCAACCGGCGCGCCCAGTTCGGCCGCAACCATGGCGCGGGCCTCTTCCATCGAGAAGGGCGGCAGTTTGTCCTGCAGGTATTTCAACTGCTCGGCCAGATCCTCGCCAACGATATCGGGCCGGGTCGAAAGGATCTGTCCGAACTTGATGTAGGCCGGGCCGAGCGCCGTCAGCGCCCGCGTCACAGGGGGCAGCGCCGGGTCGCCCCGCAGGCCCAGCCATTTGAACGGCCAACCCAAAAGCCACGCCGCTAAACGCAGGCGGGCGGGTGCCTCAAGCGCTTGAAGCACGACATCCATCGCCCCGCTGCGCTCAAACGTGGCACCGGTGCGGATCAACCGCCAGATGTTGTGCGGACCCCGCATCAGATCTTCCAGCCCGAATGAAGCGCCGCAATGCCCATTGTCAGGTTGCGATACTTGGCTTGGGAGAAACCGGCAGCCCGGATCATGCCAAGGAACGTTTCCTGATCGGGGAATTTGCGAATGGATTCGACCAGATACTGATAGCTGTCGCGGTCGTTCGCTACGATCTGCCCCATCACCGGAATGACGTTGAAGGAGTAAAGGTCATAGGCTTTTTGCATCAGCTCATTCGGAATCTGGCTAAATTCCAGCACCATGAGCCGACCACCCGGTTTCAGAACGCGATAGGCTTCTTTCAATGCATCAGGCACCCGCACCACGTTCCGGATGCCAAAACTGATGGTGTAGACGTCAAAGGAATTGTCCTCAAACGGCAGCGCCGTGGCGTCGCCGACCACCCAATCAAGGCTGCTGGCCATCTGCTCAGCCTCGGCGCGCTTGCGGCCCTCGATCAACATCGGTTCGGTCATGTCGCAGACCACCGCCGTCGCCCCTTGCGCGCGTTTCAGGAACCGGAACGCGACATCGCCCGTGCCACCCGCCACATCCAACAGCCGCTGGCCGGGCCGCGGGGCCAGCCAATCCATCATGGCATCTTTCCAGACCCGGTGAATACCCATGCTCATCAGGTCATTCATCACGTCATATTTCGACGCCACGCGGCTGAACACGCCATGCACCATGCCCGCCTTTTCGCCCTCAGGCACGGTCTGGAAACCGAAATGGGTGGTGCTGTCGTCGGTTTTCGGCGTGGTCATCGGGTCTTGCCTTCCGTGAGGTTGCGCACCTTATAGGGGGGAAGCCCTAAACCCTCAATGCCGGCACGAGGTCGCATGCCCGAACTTCCCGAGGTTGAAACCGTCCGAATGGGGCTTTTGCCCGTGATGGAGGGCAAGCGCATAGACCAAGCGGCGGTGAACCGGCCCGATTTGCGTTGGCCTTTCCCGCCGCGCATGGCCGAACGGCTGACCGGCGCGCAGGTTTTGCGGCTGCGGCGGCGGTCCAAGTATATTCTGGCTGATCTGTCGACAGAGGAAACCCTTCTGATCCACCTTGGCATGTCGGGGCGGATGTTGATTTCAGGGGCGCAACTGGGCCAGTTCCATCATCACCACCCAGCGCCGGCCAAGCATGACCATGTGGTGCTGGACATGGAGGGCGGCGCGCGCGTGACCTTCAACGATGCCCGCCGCTTTGGCGCGATGGATCTTTTGCCCACCGCAAGCGCGGAACGTCATCCGCTGCTGGCAGTGATCGGCCCAGAACCCTTGGGGAATGATTTTCATGAAGCGCATCTCGCGGCCCGCCTTCAGGCGCGCGCCACGCCAATCAAGTCCGCGCTGCTTGACCAACACAACGTCGCAGGTTTGGGCAATATATATGTCTGCGAAGTGCTTTTCCGTGCACTGATCAGCCCGTTGCGGCTGGCCCGTGATGTCACGTCGCAAGAAGTGGCCCGCCTTGTGCCGATCATCCGCGATGTGCTGTCCGAGGCGATTGCCGCCGGAGGGTCCTCGCTGCGCGACTATCGCCAAGCCGATGGGGAACTTGGGTATTTTCAGCACACCTTCCGCGTCTATGACCGCGAAGGCGAAGCCTGCACGACCCCAGGCTGCACAAGCCTGATCGCCCGCACGGTGCAATCGGGCCGTTCGTCCTTTCACTGCCCCAGTTGCCAGAGGTGACTTGATAACGCCCGCGTTACTGATAGGAGTCCGCGCAACAAACCACAGGAGCCACTGCCATGGCCTATGAAACCCTGATCGTCGAAATCGAAGATTACACCTGCCTCATCCGGCTGAACCGTCCTGAGGCGATGAATGCGTTGAACATCAAGCTGATGTCGGAACTGGCCGATGCCATCACCGCCGCTGACCGCAACGACAAGATCCGTTGCATTGTGGTGACCGGGTCTGAAAAGGCCTTTGCTGCCGGGGCAGATGTGCGTGAAATGGCCGAGAAATCCTATGTGGATGTCTATTTTGACGATCTCTTCGGCCCCGAGGCCGAGGCGATTGCCCGCGCCCGCAAACCCGTGATCGCTGCTGTTTCTGGCTACTGTCTGGGGGGGGGCTGCGAACTTGCCATGATGTGCGATTTCATCATCGCCGCCGATACCGCCAAATTTGGCCAGCCTGAAATCAACCTTGGAATCGTGGCCGGCATGGGCGGCACCCAGCGTCTGACGCGGCTGGTGGGCAAGGCCAAGGCGATGGACATGAACCTAACCGGCCGTTTCATGGATGCTGTTGAGGCCGAGCGTGCAGGGCTGGTCAGCCGCGTGGTGCCTGCGGCCCAGTTGCGCGACGAAGTAATGAAATGTGCCGCCAAGATTGCCGAGAAGTCGGCTGTCATCGCCATGACCGTGAAAGAATCGGTCAATCGCGCGTTGGAGACCACTTTGCGAGAGGGGCTGTTGTTCGAACGCCGTGCCTTCCACGCCGCCTTTGCCACAGAAGATCAGAAAGAAGGCATGGCCGCCTTTATCGAAAAGCGCCAGCCGCAGTTCCGCGACCGCTGATTTTGGTTGCATTTGCCGGCTGGGGGGGCTAACTGCCGCCCCACATGCGCGTGGGCCCGCTAAAGGCGTGAACGATTCCCTTTCCGTCGGAAGGGGGCTTCGGGGTTTTCGTGCGATCAGATAGACACAAGACCTAAGAGAGTTCAGCCCATGGCAAATACCGCCCAGTCCAAAAAGCGCGCCCGTCAGGCCGAGGCCCGTCAGGACATCAACAAAGCGCGTCGCTCGCGCATCCGCACCTTCCTGCGCAAGGTCGAAGAAGCCCTGACATCGGGCAACGCTGATGCCGCCGCCACCGCTTTGGCCGCCGCCCAGCCCGAACTGATGCGGGGCGTGACCAAAGGCGTTTTGCACAAGAACACCGCCTCGCGCAAAATGTCGCGCCTGACCTCGCGCGTCAAAGCGCTGGCTGCGCCGAAGGCCTGATCTGAGATTAACCGATTCTCGGTTTTAAGGGGCGCTCCCGCTGGGAAGCGCCCCTTTTTCCTGCCTGAATGCAACCTCCGGGCTCGCGCTTTTCAGGGCCTCACCTAGACCGGCGTTGCCGTTTTGCACAGCCGGGGGGATTCGCGCAGGACAAACCCTGTCAAGTGCATAGATCAGTTGCGCCCCATCAATGCAGATTGCTAGCTTGGGTCTGCGATTCACGACCACTTGGGGAACATGACGCAGCCTTGAACGACATGATGACCCCGGCTTTACCTGCCTTGCTGTGGTCAATCATGAAAAATCTAAAGAAAAGCCGTTCAAGATCATTGCGTTAATCAGTCTGCTGCTTGCGCAGTCTGAACAAAGCTGGACCATAACGCACCAGAGCTGCTTCTGGTGTGTTGTTTGGTTGAGCCATGTCTCATGCGTCAGGTCTGTCCTGTTGGACAACCCTGCCATCCCTTTCGGTCCTTTGTGGTCTGGTTTCGCTGTGAATGGTGAAACAACAATATCAAAGTGCCGCCGGACTTTATCCGGAAAGGCCGGGGACGGAAGACGAATGACAAACGAGGCCTGGGGCAAGCTGCGCGAAGACCTGATCAAGCGCATCGGCCGCAACAACTACACCACTTGGATCGAGCCGATTCGTTTGGCTGAGTTGCGTGGGTCCTTGGCGCGTTTCGAAGTCCCCACCAGCTTTTTCGGTGACTGGGTGGCTCGGAACTTCTCTGATCACATTCTCAAGCATCTGAATGACACTGGCCAAGAGGTGTCGCGGCTTGAGTTCTTTGTGCCCTCAGCCAATGCGGTTGCTCCGCGCGGCATGGCCGCCCCGGTCAAAGCGCGACCAAAGCTTGCACAGCGCCGGCCGGGTGCAGATGATGACCTGCCCGGAGCCGCGTTGGATGCGCGTTTCACCTTTGACAGCTTTGTTGTGGGCAAGCCCAACGAACTGGCCCATGCCGCCGCCCGCCGGGTGGCAGAGGGCGGGCCGGTTACCTTTAACCCGCTTTTCCTTTATGGCGGCGTCGGTCTGGGCAAGACCCACCTGATGCACGCTATTGCCCATGAACTGAACGCCCGCCAACCCGATCTGCGCGTGCTGTATCTGTCAGCCGAACAGTTCATGTATCGCTTTGTCCAAGCCCTGCGCGACAAGCAGATCATGGATTTCAAAGAGATTTTCCGGTCTGTCGATGTTTTGATGGTCGATGATGTGCAGTTCATCGCCGGCAAGGACAGCACGCAGGAAGAGTTCTTCCACACCTTCAACGCGCTGGTCGATCAGAACAAACAGATCGTGATTTCCGCTGACCGCGCGCCGGGAGAGATCAAGGATCTGGAAGATCGGATCAAAAGCCGCCTGCAATGCGGACTTGTCGTCGACCTGCATCCAACGGATTACGAATTGCGGCTTGGGATCTTGCAGCAAAAAGCCGAGTTCTACCGCCAGCAATACCCCGGCCTGCAGATCGCCCAAGGCGTTCTGGACTTCTTGGCGCATCGCATCACGACCAATGTCCGCGTGCTGGAAGGCGCGCTGACGCGCCTTTTCGCCTTTGCCTCGTTGGTAGGCCGCGAGATCACGCTGGAATTGGCCCAAGACTGCTTGGCTGATATTCTGCGCGCGTCCGACCGCAAGCTGACCATCGAAGAAATCCAGCGCAAAGTGGCCGAACACTACAACATTCGCCTGTCCGACATGATCGGCCCCAAACGCCTGCGCAACATTGCCCGGCCGCGTCAGGTGGCGATGTATCTGGCCAAGCAGTTGACCCCGCGCAGCTTGCCGGAAATCGGCCGCCGCTTTGGGGGCCGCGATCACACGACCATCATGCATGGTGTGAAAAAGATCGAAGAGTTGATGGCCACTGACAGCCAGTTGAACGACGATCTAAACCTGTTGAAACGGCTGTTGCAGGGCTGATGGCGGCGGGCTCTTGACGGGCCGGACAAAGCCCAGCAATGTCACGAAAAGACATGTAACCGGCGCTTGCCGGATCGGTCCCTTGTCCCTTGTGACAGGGTGGCGAAGGGATGGTAGGAATGAAGCTCTCGATTGAACGCGGCACGCTGTTGAAAGCGCTGGCACAGGCCCAGTCAGTGGTGGAACGCCGCAATACGATTCCGATCCTTGCCAACGTGCTGATCGAGGCCGAGGGTTCGCAGGTGTCGTTCCGCGCGACGGATCTGGATATCGAGGTTGTGGACCGCGCCGCCGCCATGGTTGAACGGGCAGGAGCTACCACCGTCTCGGCGGTGATGCTGCATGAAATCGTGCGCAAACTGCCGGATGGGGCGCTGGTCAATCTGACCGAAGACGCCGCTTCGGGCCGATTGGCCATCACGGCGGGTCGGTCGAGCTTTAATCTGGCGACGCTGCCGCGCGAAGATTTTCCGGTTATGGCAAGCTCGGAGTACTCGTCGAATTTCTCAGCACCCGCAGCGGTGCTGCGGCGGCTGTTCGACAAGGCGAAATTCGCAATCTCGACCGAGGAGACCCGCTATTACCTGAACGGGGTCTACATGCACACCGCCACGGGCGACGCAGGCCCGGTATTGCGCTGCGTGGCCACCGATGGCCACCGTTTGGCGCGAATTGACGCGCCTTTGCCCGAAGGCGCGGCCGGCATGCCCGGCGTGATCGTGCCGCGTAAGACCGTGAACGAATTGCGCAAGCTTTTGGATGATGATGAGGCGCAAATCGCGGTCTCGGTCAGCGAGACCAAGGTACGCTTTGCCACCCCGGCGATCATGCTGACATCGAAGGTTATCGATGGCACCTTCCCCGATTATACCCGCGTCATCCCCACCGGAAACACCCGGCGGCTGGAGGTGGATGCGACCGAGTTCGCCAAGGCCGTCGACCGCGTGGCCACGGTGTCCTCAGAGCGTTCGCGCGCGGTGAAGTTGTCCTTGGATGAGGACCGTCTGGTCCTGTCGGTGAACGCGCCCGATTCCGGGGCCGCCGAGGAAGAACTGGCCGTGGCCT
>JBMSKG010000139.1:0-7791 GCA_049419625.1 Paracoccaceae bacterium
TGTGCGGATCGACCCGGCTGGGGTTTTTGCCGCGCCGGTGCGCTTTTCGACCGGGGCGCTGGAGTTCCGCCTTGGGTTGCAGCCCTTTACGGTTGAGATTGGCCAGTTTTCTCTCGCAGAGGAGAGCCGCAGGTTGGTGATGACCGGGCGGATTGGTGCGGATGCGGCAGGCTGGACGACTGCGCTGGATGTCTCGCTTAATGAAATCTCTCATGATCGGCTGGTTGCGCTTTGGCCCAAGTCTATCTTGGGGAAAACCCGGGACTGGGTTGGCCAGAATCTTTTACAGGGCGATTTGCGCGACATCCGTGCCGCCTTGCGCCTTAGCCCGGGACAAGAGCCCAGGCTACATTTGTCTTATGGGTTTGACGGGGCGGATGTGCGGTTCTTGCGCACCCTGCCGCCCATCAAGGGTGGCAAAGGCTATTCCACCATCGAAGGATTGACCTACACCATGGTCATGACCGAAGGGCAGGTCACGGCCCCGCAAGGTGGGCAGATCGACATGGCCGGATCGGTCTTTGCGGTGCCGGATGTCTCGGCCAAACCCGCCATGGCTGACATTCGGTTGTCGACCCGGTCGAGCTTGACCGCCGCGCTGTCGCTCTTGAACCTGCCGCCTTTCAATTTCATGACCAAGGCTGATCGTCCGGTGGATCTGGGGGAAGGGCGGGCGGAAATTGCCACCCGCTTGACCCTGCCGCTTCAGGGCCGAATTGGATTGTCCGATGTGAGTTATCAGGTCTCGGGTGACGTGTTTGAGTTCACCTCGGACAAGCTCGTGCCCAAGCGCCGGATCACTGCGGAGCGGCTGGCTGTCACGGCCAGTCCGGCGGGGATTGAGATTACCGGAGAGGGCCGACTGGGTGAGGTGGATTTTGATGTGACCTATGCGCAGGGTTTTGGCCCTGACCAAAAAGGCCGCTCCTCGATCCGCGGGACGGCCACTTTGTCGCAAAAGGTGGCAGAGAAGTTCGGGCTGGGGCTGCCTGTGGGCATGGTCTCGGGCGAGGGCAGGGCGACGGTCGAGATTGACCTGCAACTTGATCAGCCAGGGCGGCTGCGCCTGCGGTCGGATCTGGCCGGAATCGGGCTGACCTTGCCCGAGGTGGCATGGACTAAGGCCAGGGCCGCAAAAGGCGTGTTTGAGGTCGATGTAACGCTGGGCGAATTGCCGAGGGTGGATCGCCTTAAGCTGGATGCCGCGGGATTGCGGGCCGAAGGCGAAATTACGCTGCGGCCCGGGGGCGGGCTTGAGACGGCTCGTTTTGCGCAAGTCACGTTGGATAACTGGCTGGATGCCGGGGTGAAACTGACAGGGCAAGGGGCGGGAAAGCCGCTGGCCATCGCCTTGACCGATGGGTCGGTTGACCTGCGGCAAATGCCGGATGCCAAGGCGCGTGGCACCAGTGCAAGTGGTCAGGCGGGCGGACCACTGCGGTTGGATCTGGACCGGCTGATCGTGAGTTCTGACATCGCGTTGACCCGCCTGAGCGGCGATTTTCGCCTTGCGGGCGGCTTTAACGGTGCATTCACCGCTTTGGTGAACGACGGCCCAGAGGTCGTTGGCACCGTGGTGCCCAGCCGTCATGGCACCGCGGTGCGTTTGCAGTCAAACAACGCGGGCGAGACCTTTGCGGCGGCAGGCGTCTTTTTGTCTGGTCGCGGTGGAACCATGGACATGACGCTGACACCGCGTGAGCAGCCCGGCCATTACGACGGGCGCGTGGCGATCCGCGATGTGCGCGTACGCAATGCCTCGGTTCTGGCCGCGCTTTTGAACGCCATTTCGGTGGTTGGGCTTTTGGAACAATTGAACGGGCAGGGATTGGTGTTCAACGTGGTGGAGGGCGAGTTTCTCCTGACACCGCAACTGCTGGATCTGCGCCGCGGCTCCGCGACCGGGGCTAGCCTTGGCGTGTCGATGACTGGGGTATATCAGACTGGGTCTGGCCGGTTGGCGATGGAGGGCGTCATCTCGCCGGTCTACCTTTTGAACGGGGTCGGGGCGGTGTTGACCAAACGGGGCGAGGGCGTCTTTGGCTTCAACTACAGCCTGCAAGGCACGGCAGAGGCGCTTGAGGTTGGTGTCAATCCATTGTCCATCCTGACGCCAGGGATGCTGCGAGGCCTGTTCCGCAGTGGCCGATCTGCCAGTCCGGACGCCTCTGGCGCGCCAGATACCGAACTTGACCAAAGACCGAGACAACGACCCAAACGAGGCAGGGACTAAGCGTGAAACTCTCCGACTTTGATTTTGATTTGCCAGAGGCATTGATCGCCACCCGGCCTGCGCGCCCGCGCAGTTCGGCCCGGCTTTTGCTCGCCAAGGGTGACCAGATCAGCGATCATCATGTGTTTGACCTGGTTGAGATTTTTCAGCCTGGTGATGTGCTCGTGCTGAACAATACCAAGGTTATCCCCGCGCGCCTGAGCGGCACGCGCCGCCGGGGCGAGGCCGAGGCCAAGGTGGAGATCACGCTTTTGGAGGCCACGCCGAAAGGCTGGCGCGCCCTTGCCAAGCCGTTGCGCAAGGTGCTGACCGGGGAAGAGATCGTGTTTTCCGATCAGCTTTCTGCGCGCGTGTTGGCCAAGACAGAAACCGATCTGGAACTGGGCTTTAACCTGACGGGCGATGATTTCGACGCGGCTTTGGCCGCGGCCGGGCAAATGCCTTTGCCCCCCTATATTGCGGCCAAGCGGGCGGCGGATGCGGCTGACAATGATGATTACCAAACGGTTTTCGCCCGTCATGCCGGGGCCGTGGCCGCGCCAACAGCAAGCCTGCATTTCGATGCGGCTTTGCTGGAGGCGCTGCGCGCGCGGGGTGTCGAATTCGTTGAGGTGACGCTGCATGTGGGGGCGGGCACGTTTTTGCCGGTCAAGGTGGAAGATGTCACCACCCACCGCATGCACGCCGAATGGGGCGAGGTGACCGAGGCCGCCGCCGCGCGAATTGCTGCCGCCAAGTCGCAAGGTCGGCGGGTCATTCCAGTGGGCACAACAGCGCTGCGCCTGATCGAAAGTGCTGGTGTCTCGGGCCAGATCACACCGTGGCGCGGACCGACCGATATCTTCATCTATCCCGGTTTCCCGTTTCAAGTTGCCGACGCGCTGATGACCAATTTCCATCTGCCAAAATCAACGCTGATGATGCTGGTTTCGGCCCTTATGGGAAAAGACCGGATTGACCGAATTTACGCCCATGCGATCGCATCGGGCTATCGGTTCTTTTCCTATGGCGATGCCTCGATTTTGATCCCTTGAGTTGATCGTCTGGTGGCCGACCCCGGAGGGTTTCACACCCTCCGGACCTCCCGTGGAGTATTTCGCAAGGCGCAAAGGCTTTGGGGCGGCAATAGGGGGCCGATGGTCGCAAAAGTCGCGTGATCGGTGCGCGCCTGCGTGGTAAGCGGCACTGGACATGAAGGGAAGCCCGCGATGCTGAAAGTCTTGGCCCAGACCTGGCCCCTGATGGTGGGGGTGATGTTGCTGATGGTGGGCAACGGCGTTCAGGGCACACTTTTGGGCATCCGTGGGACGCTTGAATCCTTTTCCACCTTTGAGATGTCAATCGTGATGTCGGCCTATTTCTTGGGCTTTCTGATCGGCTCGCGCCTTGCGCCTAAGATGATCCGCAACGTGGGCCATGTGCGGGTGTTCGCTGCACTGGGATCCCTGATTTCGGCGGTATTGGTGCTCTATCCGATGCTGGTCGAATGGCAGGTTTGGGCCATCATGCGCGTGATCATCGGCTTTGGCTTTGCCGGTATCTATATCACGGCGGAAAGCTGGCTGAACAACACGGTGACCAACGAGACACGGGGGCAGGCGCTTTTGGGCTTTGGCGACCCGTTTGGGTATGAGCTGTTCTTGATCCCGTCCATCTTGGTTTCCCTGGCCTTTATGCCGATTCTTCTGGCTACCAGTCCCGCGCCGACCTTTGACGAATCTGCCCGGCTTGGGTTTCGCGAGTTGTTTAGGATCTCGCCGGTCGGTTTCGTGGGCATGCTGATTTCAGGCGGCGTTTTTTCGGCCATGTTCGGCATGGCATCGGTCTATGGCACGCTGGCGTTGATGAGCTTTCAGCAAATCGCCATGTTCACCACTGCGCTTTATGTGGGCGGGCTGGTGTTCCAATACCCGGTCGGCTGGCTATCGGACCGGATTGACCGACGCACCATCATGGTGTGGCTTTCGGTGGCGGCGACGCTGGTTATGGCGGTGGCGGCCTTTGTAAAGTTGCCGTTTGTGGCTTTGCTGGTGGTGGCGGCGATATTGGGGGGCATCACCTATCCGATGTATTCGCTGATCATCGCCTATACCAATGACTATCTGAAAAAAGAGCAGATGGCGGCGGCCTCGGCCGGGTTGATCTTTCTCAACGGGTTTGGTGCGATTTTTGGGCCGTTGGTGACGGGCTGGCTGATGGGTGTGGTCGGGCCAATGGGGTTCTTTTTGTTCATCGGGCTCTTATATGCGCTGCACTCTGGTTACATCCTGTGGCGGATGTCGCGGCGGGCCGCACCGGCGGTGGCAGGTGCCTATCGCGGCATGTCGCCAACGGCGTCCTCGGTGGCTGCCACGGCAGTTCTGGAGCGTGGTCAAGACGGTGCAGGGCGGTCGTGAAGCGGTTGCAAGCCGCGCCTTGGCCTGTCAGGCTGGCTCAAGGGAGAGCTGCCAATGTCTGACCCGATGGAAGTGCTGGAATTCTGGCTGGGCGAGGTAGGCCCGGATGGTTGGTATTCTGGGCGCGCGGTGCTGGATGAAGAGTGTCGGGCGCGGTTCTTGGACCTTTGGCTTGCCGCCAATGAAGATGGGCTTGAACATTGGGTCGAAGGCACGGTCGGCGCTTTGGCCTATCTGGTCATTTGCGATCAGCTGGCGCGCAACATTCACCGCGGCACGGACCTGGCCTTTGCCACCGATGCCCGCGCTTTGGCCGCGGCGCGGCGGGCGGTCGCGGCAGGATGGGACATGGGCGCGCCCGAACCGGAGCGGCAGTTCTTTTACATGCCTTTTGAACATTCAGAGAATCTGGCCGATCAGGACATTGCCGTGCAACTTTTGACTGAACGTTTGTCATCTGATCCCGACATGGCGCTGCACGCGCGCGCGCATCGATCGATTATTCGCCGCTTTGGCCGTTTTCCGTTTTGCAATCAGACCCTTGGGCGCGACACAACGCCCGAAGAGGCGGCGTTTCTGGCAGCTGGGGGGTACGGCGCCGAGGTTGCGCGTTTACGCCAGCCATGCGCCTGACGCATAGGGGGTGGGCGGCAGAATTGTTGCTTGGGTAAATCAGATAGTTTAATGGCAAACTACTTTTTCCGAGGGAGGGAAGGATGGCAGGCCAAAGCTTTGACGTCGTGGTGATTGGGGCCGGACCGGGGGGCTATGTTGCGGCCATCAGGGCGTCGCAGCTGGGTCAGAAGGTGGCGATCGTCGAGCGCGAAAATCTGGGCGGCATCTGTCTGAACTGGGGCTGCATCCCGACCAAGGCGCTGTTGCGTTCGGCCGAGGTGTTCCATCTCATGCATCGTGCGAAAGAGTTCGGCCTCGCTGTTCAGGGCGCGTCCTATGATCTTGATGCCGTTGTCGCCCGCTCGCGCGGGGTGGCCAAGCAGTTGTCGGGCGGCATTGGCCATTTGATGAAGAAAAACAAGATCACGGTGTTCATGGGTGCTGCAACCTTGCCCAACGCCGGGGTTGTTTCGGTGAAAACCGACAAGGGTGTCGAGGACTTGGCGGCCAAGTCGATTATCCTTGCGACCGGTGCGCGGGCGCGGGAGCTGCCGGGGCTTGAGGCGGATGGCGATCTGGTTTGGACCTATCGCCACGCCTTGCAACCAAAGCGGATGCCGAAGAAGCTTCTGGTCATCGGGTCTGGCGCCATTGGCATTGAGTTTGCCAGCTTCTTCAATACCTTGGGCGCGGATGTGACGGTTTGCGAGGTCATGGACCGGGTGTTGCCGGTAGAGGATGCCGAGATCAGTGCGTTTGCCAAAAAGGCCTTTGTCAAACAGGGGATGAAAATCCTTGAAAAGACCACAGTCAAGAAGCTGGACCGCAAGCCGGGGGTCGGTGTTACGGCGCATCTGGAAGATGCAAAAGGCACGGTAACGGCCGAATTTGACACGGTTATCTCCGCCGTCGGCATCGTCGGCAACGTTGAAGACCTTGGGCTAGAGGCGCTTGGCGTCAAGATCGACCGCACCCATGTGGTGACAGATGAGCATTGCCGCACCGGGGTTCCGGGCCTTTATGCCATTGGCGACATCGCGGGTGCGCCGTGGTTGGCCCACAAGGCCAGCCATGAGGGCGTCATGGTGGCAGAGTTGATCGCAGGCGGTCATCCGCACCCGATCAAGCCCGGCTCGATCGCGGGCTGCACCTATTGCCATCCGCAGGTTGCGTCCGTGGGCATGACCGAGGCGAAGGCCAAGGAAGCCGGCTATGATGTGAGGGTTGGCCGCTTCCCCTTTATCGGCAATGGCAAGGCGATTGCGATGGGCGAGACCGAGGGCATGGTGAAAACCGTGTTTGACGCCAAGACGGGTGAGCTTTTGGGCGCCCATATGGTTGGGGCCGAAGTGACCGAGATGATCCAAGGCTATGTGATCGGTCGCAGTCTTGAGACCACCGAGGAAGACCTGATGAACACGGTGTTCCCGCATCCCACCATGTCAGAGATGATGCACGAGGCGGTTCTTGACGCCTATGGTCGGGCTCTGCATATCTGAGGCCACGGGGGCTGACCCCAGCCCCCCTCACGGTATACGTGACCAGATGAAAGCCAGCCCATGCGCGCAGCCTTGACGATTTTTGCGATCTGGGTTGCCGGCTTGGGTGCGGCGGCACAGTTTGGCAAGATGTCGGTTGCCTATCCGGTGTTAGAGTTTGTGTATTCGGGGAAGTCTGCGGCAGGCTATCCTGCGCAATCGGCCGTGGCGATTGGGCTGATTTTGTCGGTCGTGGGGATGGTGGGGCTGATCTTTGGCACCACCACGGGGCTTTTCGTCGCCCGGATCGGCCCGCGCCGGACCATGGTCGCGGCTTTGGTTATGGGGGCGGCGATCAGCCTCATTCAAGCCAGTTTCCCCCCCTATTCGGTGATGATTCTGACCCGTCTGGCCGAGGGAGTGTCGCATTTGGCGATTGTGGTCGTTGGCCCCACCGCGATTGCCGGGCTGGCCACGGCCCGGTTTCAGGGGGCGGCGATGACGCTTTGGTCGTCGTTCTTTGGCGTTGCCTATGCCGTCCTGTTCTGGATCGGCCCGCAGATGATTGCATTGCACGGGCCAGCGTTTCTGTTCGTTTCCCATGCGGTTTGGATGGCGGCGTCGGCTTTGATTCTTTGGGTGTTGCTTCCTGCCGATCCAAAGGGTGAACCTGTCAAAAGCCGCGCCTCAATTTGGGATGAGCATCTGGCGATCTATGCCTCGCCGTTCCTTGCCGCGCCCGCCATGGGCTTTGCCTGCTACGCTGTGACATATGTCGCGGTCTTGACGCTTTTGCCTGCACAAATGGGCGATATGGGCGGCTTTATCGGGGTTGCGATGCCTTTGGTGTCCATTGCAGTGTCACTGACTTTGGGGGTTTGGCTGCTGGGCCGGATGCAGGCTGTGCATCTTGTGCAAGCCGGATTTGTGGCATCCATCGCGGCGGCCTTCGGGCTTTTTGCGTTTTGGGGGGGCCCAACGGCTGTGCCCTTTGCTTTGGCTGTTGCGGCCAGTCTTGGCATCGTGCAGGGGGCAAGCTTCGCGGCACTGGCCGAGTTGAACCCGGGAG
>JBMSKG010000140.1:0-7764 GCA_049419625.1 Paracoccaceae bacterium
CGGCCTGCCCTCGCATCCGAAAACCGCGCATCTGGTCAAGGGCGTGGTGGAAGGCGTGGGGAGTTATGGCAACGCTTTTGGCGTGCCCACCGTGGGCGGTGAAGTGCGCTTCCACAAATCCTATAACGGCAATTGTCTTGTGAACGCCTTTGCCGCGGGCTTGGCCGATGCTGACAAGATTTTCTATTCGGTCGCCTCGGGTGTCGGCATGCCCGTCGTTTACCTCGGTGCAAAAACCGGTCGCGATGGCGTTGGCGGGGCGACCATGGCCTCGGCCGAATTTGACGACACCATCGAAGAAAAGCGCCCCACCGTTCAGGTCGGCGACCCCTTCACCGAAAAGCGCTTGTTGGAAGCCTGCCTTGAGCTGATGGCCTCGGGTGCCGTGATTTCCATTCAGGACATGGGGGCTGCGGGTCTGACGTGCTCGGCCGTGGAGATGGGCGACAAGGGGGGCCTGGGCATCAAGCTGCAACTGGATGACGTGCCGCAGCGCGAAGCGAACATGACCGCCTATGAGATGATGCTGTCGGAAAGCCAGGAGCGCATGCTCATGGTGCTGAAGCCCGAGCTTGAAGATGTCGCCCGCGCCATCTTTGCCAAGTGGGATCTGGATTTCGCGATTGTCGGCGAAACCATCCCCGAGGATCGCTTCCTCATTCTGCACGGTAATCAGGTGAAGGCTGATTTGCCGCTGTCGAAACTCTCCTCCTCCGCCCCGGAATATGATCGTCCCTGGGTGGAAACCCCCGCCGCCGCACCCTTGGGCGCGGTGCCGGAAATTGCGCCAATTTCCGCCCTGCGCGCGCTGATCGGCTCTCCCAGCTATGCCCACAAGGCTTGGGTCTATGAGCAGTACGATTCACAAGTCGGCGCCGATACCGTCGTTGCCCCCGGTCTGGGTGCTGGCGTTGTACGGGTGCATGGCACGGGCAAAGCGCTGGCCTTCACCTCGGACGTGACCCCGCGCTATGTCAAAGCCAACCCGTTTGAGGGTGGCAAACAGGCCGTGGCCGAAGCCTACCGCAACCTGATTGCCGTGGGGGCGACCCCCTTGGCGACCACCGACAACCTCAACTTTGGCAATCCCGAAAAGCCTGAAATCATGGGTCAATTCGTGGGTGCGATCAAAGGCATCGGCGCGGCGGTGGCTGCCCTTGATATGCCCATCGTGTCGGGCAACGTCTCGCTTTACAACGAAACCGACGGCTCGGCCATTCTGCCCACCCCCACCATTGGCGCGGTCGGTATCTTGGCCAGCCTTGACGATCTGATCCACGGCCGCCCCGCGGCGGGCGATCTGGCGGTGGTGGTTGGCGAGACCCGCGGCCATTTGGGCCAATCTGCCCTCTTGGCCGAAGCCTTCGGGATCGAGGCAGGCGATGCGCCCCATGTCGATTTGGCGGCAGAAAAGCGCCATGGCGATTTCATCCGCGCCCACGCCAAGACCTTTGCCGCCTGCACCGATCTTGGCGATGGCGGTCTGGCTTTGGCGGCCTTTGAAATGGCCGAAGGAGCTGGGCTGGGTGTCAGCCTGACCAGCGCCGACATCGCCACCCTCTTTGGCGAAGATCAGGCGCGCTATCTCGTTGCGGTCCCGGCAAGCCGCCTGCCCGCCCTGCAAGCCGCAGCAACGGCAGCCGGCGTGCCCTTGGCCCAAGTCGGTCAGTTTGGCGGCGCCACCGTGACCCTGGGCACCGATGCCGCCCCCTTGGCCGATCTGTCCGCACTTTACCGCTCGGCCTTCGCCAAGGCGGTTGGCTGATGCTGCGGCAGGCCCGGTCCTCGGACCTGCCTGTGATTGATGCGCTGTGGCGCGCGCCCGCGAATGCCCGTTGGATCGAGCCGCCTGAGGAGGGCGAGATCGAAGAGGCGATCGCGTCGGACTTTGCCTTTCTGTGGCAACCAAGCGGCCAGACCCAAGGCTTTGCCGTCCTAATGCCTTGGGTCCCGCGCGTCTTTGGCCTCTCGGCCATCGCCTGCACGCCCGGACAGGGCAAGCTCTTTCTCAGTGCGCTTTTGTCCCATGTCTTTGGTCCTCTGAATGCCCATCGCATCGGCTTTGACGTCACCGCCGACAATGCCCGAGCGATCCGGCTTTACGAAAGCCTTGGCTTTCAGCGTGAGGGGTTGATCCGCGAATGCTGGCAGCGCCCCGCCGAACCCGGCCAGCCGGGCGACTGGGCCGATTGCCACCTGATGGGCCTTTTGGCGCGCGAGTGGCGGCCATGATGACTCCGCGCGCTGCGACACCTGCTGATTTCGCCTTTATCCGCGGTCTTGCAGGCCATCCCGATTATGCCCCTTTCATCACCGACGAAGATGAGGCGGCACTGGCGCTTTATCTGACCGACCCCAGCGCGCGGCTGCAGATATGGCAGGAGAACGGCCAGCCTGCAGGCTTTGCGCTGTATTGCGAGATCGGCCATCCCTCGGGCCGGGTGGAACTGCGCCGCCTTGCACTGGCGCGCACCGGTGGTGGCCGGGGCTTGGCCTTTGTCAACGACCTGACCGATCACGCCTTTGAAACGCTGGATGCCGCCCGCGTCTGGCTGGATGCCAGCGGCGAAAACGCCCGCGCGGCGCGGGTTTACGATCAGGCGGGCTACCGTCTTGAAGGGGTGCAGCGCGGCCATTGGTGGCGCCCCGCCTTGGGCCGCTCGGTCGATCTTTTGCTTTACGGGCTGATGCGCGCAGAATGGCAGGCCCGGCGGCGATGATTGCCGCCCTCGCACCTCTTGCTCCTGCCCGCCCTCGGGCTTACATCTGGGCCAAGACCAAGAAGGAGCCGACACCATGCCCGTCGAAGCCAAGGATATCGAAGCCTTGATCCGCGCCGCCTTTCCGAAGGCCAAGATTTCCGTGCAAGGCGATGATGGCCAGCATTTTGCGGCCGAAGTGGTGGACGAAAGCTTTCGCGGCATGAACCGTGTGCAACAGCAACGCGCCGTTTACGCCAGCCTGAAGGGCAAGATGGACGGCCCCAACGGCGCCTTGCACGCGCTGGCGCTGACCACCCGCGCGCCAGAGTGATCCGGTGGAGCGCACGGTCGCCTCTTCAGACCTTTTGCGTTGGATCGGAGAAAACTGGGGAATAGTCGCGATGTTGATCGCGTTTCCCTTGGTTGTGGTGGCCCGGCTTTGGCCCTATATTGCCTCAATGAAACGTAAGTCCAAGGACGAGCCATGACCGCAGCCGACCAGATCCGCGAAACGATCCAGAAAAACGACGTGGTGCTTTACATGAAAGGCACCAAGACAATGCCGCAATGTGGGTTCTCCTCCCGCGTCGCAGGCGTCTTGAACTACATGGGCGTTGAGTTTGCCGATGTGAACGTTTTGGCCGACGCTGAGGTTCGCCAAGGGATCAAGGACTTCTCCGACTGGCCGACCATCCCGCAGCTCTATGTGAAGGGCGAATTTGTCGGCGGTTGTGACATCGTCACCGAAATGGCGCTTTCGGGCGAGTTGGACACGCTGTTTGACCAAAACGGCATCGGCTATTCCAAAGAAGCCGCCGATCGCATTCGCGAGGCGAACAAGGGCTAAGCCAGCCCGCCTTGATCGAGACTATAGGGGCCCATCGGGCCCCTATTTGCTTGGCCCTTACCCCTGCATGGCCCGGCAGTCGGCCAAAATTTGCTCTTTGGCAGTGTGATCCGGCTCCAGCTTGAGGAGCATCATCTGATCGCCCTCGCCCTGCAACCGGTAGCCGGTCTGCTCATTCACATCGACATAGCGCAGGCCCGAGGCGGCCACATCCTGCACCAAGGCATGCACCACCCCGCCGATCTGGACGGCAGCAAAGCTGGTGGCATCAGGCGCGGTGAAATAGGCCACGGACAAAGCGTCCATTGCACTGTCGCAGGTATAGATCACGGTCTGCACGCGACTGCCGTCGCGCTCCCAATTGATCTGAGCCCAGCTTATGTCGGCGTGGCCCATCAAAGGAAAGGCGGCAAGGAATGCGGCAAAGGGTCGAAACATTTTACGGGGCCTGCGGCAAAAGGAACAAACACGCCCCTCATGGCCAAATTCCACCGGAAAAACAAGGGGAAGAACGTCGCAGCCTTCCCCGCTGTCAATCGTCCGCCACAGCCTCAGCCGTGGCGCTCCTCCAGCCGGTCGGCCAATGCCTCGGCCCGCGCGGCCAGTTCGGCCAGCGTCTCGGTGACCTGCGGCGGGATCACCGGAACCTCAAGCTTCTGACGCTCGGGCACGGGGCGACCTTCAATCTCGGCCAGCTTGGCCTTCAACTGGCGATTCTCATCCTCGATTGCAGCGGCCTTGTCAGCCAGCATCAGCCCCGACATCAACAGCAACCGCGCCTCGGGCAAGCGCCCCATCGAGGCGACCAAGGGCTGGGCCTCGCTGTCGAGCATAGCGGCAGCGGCGCGCAAGAAATGCTCCTCGCCGGCTTGGCAGGTTACCTGAAAGCTGCGCCCGCCAATGATGATGTCGATATCAGGCATGCGGAGCCTCCGGGCTGGCGGCTGTGACCAACGGATCCAGCGCAGTGACGATTTCGGCAAGTTCCTCGGCCTCGGCGGTCCGGGCGGCGCGCAAGGACGCAATCTCGCGCCCGGCTTCGGCCAGCACCCGGCGCAAGGTGGCCAGTTCATCGGCCTGCGCTGACAGCTTGGCTTGCAGATCGGCCACCGCCTCATCTGACCCCTGCCCTGCCTTTTCGCGCAACACCCGCAGCCGTTCGTTCAACTGGGCGTTGGTCATGCGCTCTTCGTCCAGCGCCTCGGTCAGATGCGCGATCCGCGCCGTCGCATCGCCGGTCGCGGGTTCGGCACTGGGCGCGCCGACACCCGCAGTGCCGCTCACCAACTGCTCCACCCCATAGGTGATCCGCTCCATCGCGGCCGTAATTCGCCGCTCCAGCTCGAGGATGTCCTGCATAAGACGCTGCGCCCTTTCTTGTTCTGTGACCCAGTTCCGGCAAGGCACCGGGCAACCGGGTTGCGGCCTGAGGCCCTTTCTTCACCAGCGTTGCGAATCGCAAAGCCAGCGTCAAGCCCGATCATAGCCGCTTGCCCGCCTGCGGTCTTGTGTTTCCCGCCAAAGCCTTGCGGGCCGCGCTTGATCTTGCCGCCCATGCTGCTATGCACCCCCAAAGCCCGCAACCAGCCAACAGGACTGCCGCCTTGGATATCGAAACCCTCCGCGCCCGCCACCCCGACCACTGGATGCGCGCCGCCGCCATCCGCACCCTGACGCTGGACGCTGTCGCGGCCGCCAATTCGGGCCACTCCGGCATGCCGATGGGCATGGCCGATGTGGCGACCGTGCTCTTTGAAAAGCACCTGAAGTTTGATCCCAAAGCGCCGCGCTGGCCCGACCGGGACCGCTTCATCCTGTCAGCGGGTCACGGCTCGATGCTCATCTATGCGCTGTTGCATCTGACGGGCTACGAAGATGTGACGCTGGACGAGATCAAGAACTTCCGCCAGTGGGGCGCCATCACCGCGGGTCACCCGGAATATGGCCATGTGGCTGGCGTTGAAACCACCACCGGCCCCTTGGGCCAAGGCATCGCCAACTCGGTCGGCTTTGCCATGGCCGAGGCCCATCTGCGCGCCCGCTGGGGTGCCAAGGTGCAGGACCATTACACTTGGGTCATCGCAGGCGACGGCTGCCTGATGGAAGGTGTTTCCCAAGAGGCCATCGGCATCGCGGGCAAGCACAAACTGAACCGTTTGATCGTGTTGTGGGATGACAATGGCATCACCATCGACGGCAAAGTGTCCCTCTCGGACGCCACCGACCAAAAAGCGCGTTTTGCGGCAAGCGGATGGAATGTGCTGGAATGTGACGGCCATGACCCGGTGGCGATTGATGCGGCCATGACGGCGGCCAAAAAATCTGACCGCCCGACGATGATCGCCTGCAAAACCCATATCGCGCTGGGTCATGCCGCGCAGGACACCTCCAAAGGTCATGGCGCGCTGACCGACAAGGCGCAGTTGCAGGCGGCCAAAGACGCCTATGGCTGGAAAGGTGGCCCCTTTGAGATTCCGGCCAAAATCAAGGCCGAATGGGAAGCGATGGGCACCCGTGGCGCCAAGGCCCATACCGAATGGTCCGCCCGCGTGGCCAACCTTTCGGCGGCCAAACAGGCCGAACTGGTCCGCATCTTCTCGGACGAGGCCCCAGCCAAACTGCCCGCCACCATCCGCGCTGTAAAAAAGGCAGCCGTTGCGGCGCCTGCGAAACTCGCCACCCGGTCGGCCTCGGAAAAGGTTCTGGCGGCAGTCAACCCGATCATGCCGGAAACCTTTGCCGGATCGGCTGACCTGACCGGCTCGAACAACACCAAGACCGCTGATCTGGGCGTGTTCAATGCCGACACCCCGGCGGGCCGCTACATGTATTGGGGCATCCGCGAACATGGCATGGCGGCGGCGATGAACGGCATGGCGCTGCATGGCGGTGTGCGGCCCTATTCGGGCACCTTCATGGCCTTCACCGACTATGCCCGCCCCTCGATGCGCCTTTCCGCACTCATGGGCCTGCCGGTGGTTTATGTCATGACGCATGACTCGATTGGCCTTGGCGAAGACGGCCCGACCCACCAGCCGGTAGAACATCTGGCCATTTCGCGCGCGACGCCGAACACCTTGGTGTTCCGCCCGGCCGATCTGGTGGAAGTGGCCGAATGCTGGGAACTGGCCTTTAGCCAGAAATCGACCCCGTCGGTGATGGCGCTCTCGCGCCAAAACCTTGCCGCCGTGCGGCTGACCCACACCAACACCAACCTCTCGGCCAAAGGTGCTTATGTGCTGGCCGAGGCGACGGGCAAGCGTCAGGTCATCCTGATGGCCACCGGCTCGGAAGTGGAAATCGCGCTGAAAGCCCGCGAGATGCTGGAAGCCCAAGGCATCGGCACCCGCGTTGTCTCCATGCCCTCGATGGAACTGTTTGCCGCGCAAGACGAGGCCTACCGCAGAAAGATCCTGCCCGCAGGTCCGGTGCGCGTGGCGATTGAAGCGGGCGTGCGCATGGGCTGGGACCGCTGGCTTTTGGGCGAGCGGGGCCGCGACACCAAGGCCGATTTCGTCGGGATGTCGTCCTTCGGGGCCTCGGCCCCCTATGACCGTCTTTACAAGGAATTCGGCATCACCGCCGAAGCCACGGTTGAAAAGGTCAAAGCCTTGCTCTGATCGCCTCTTTTGCTTTGAACGAACTTAGGCCGCGCTTAATGCGCGGCCTTTTTCTTGCCCGTGACCGCCGCCCAAACCGGCCCGATCACCCGGGTCGCAACCGGGATCAACAGCGCCCCGAGCACAAGCCCCAACACCCCATCAATCCCCGCCTGCACCGCCCAAAGGACAAATCCCGAAGCCACCGGCACCGCATGGGCCGCCGTCTCGGCAATGTGGTGGATCGTCTCGTAAGGCCAGGGCCACAGATGCGTCACCTCCAACCCATGCAGCACAATAGAGCCCCCCACCCACAGCATCGCCGCCGTGCCCACCGTGGACAACACCGCCATCAGCTTGGGCATCGCCACCACCAGCCCGCGCCCAAAGGCCCGCGCGGCAGCCGTCTTGCGGTTGGCGGCCATATGCAGCCCGATGTCGTCCATCTTCACGATCAGCGCCACCGCGCCATAAACCGCAGCAGTAATGAACACCCCCACCACCGCCAGCGTGATGCCTTGCATCCAGAAACTGGGGCTTTCCACGGTGGCCAGGGCAATCGTCATGATCTCGGCTGACAGGATAAAATCGGTCTTGATCGCGCCCGCCACCTTTT
>JBMSKG010000141.1:0-7723 GCA_049419625.1 Paracoccaceae bacterium
CAGGCCGAAAAGCTGGGGCTGAAGGTCATGGTGCGCTCCTCGACCGACCAGATGCACAATCTGGCCGTTCAGGGCCCGAATTCCCGCGAGATCATGCGCCGCATGATCTGGACCGCGCCGCATCAGCCGACCATCGAAGAACTGGGCTGGTTCCGCCTGACCGTGGGCCGCCTTGGCGGCCCAACCGGCGCACCAGTGGTGGTGTCGCGCACCGGCTATACCGGCGAGCTTGGCTTTGAAATCTTCTGCCACCCCAAGGATGGCCACGCGGTCTATGATGCCGTCTGGGCCAATGGCGGCGATCTGGGGCTGAAGCCCATGGGCCTTGCCGCCCTTGATATGGTGCGGATCGAGGCCGGGCTGATCTTCGCGGGCTATGATTTCTCCGATCAGACCGACCCGTTCGAAGCGGGCATCGGCTTTACCGTGCCCTTGAAAACCAAGACCGATGATTTCATCGGGCGTGAGGCCCTGATCCGCCGAAAGGAGAACCCTTTGCACAAGTTCGTGGGTCTGGAGATCGACGCCAATGTCGATGTGGGCCACGGCGATTGCCTACATGTCGGCCGCGCGCAGGTGGGGGTGGTGACATCCTCCATGCGCTCGCCGCTTTTGGGCAAGAACATCGCCCTTGCGCGGGTGGATCTGGCCCATTCGGCGGTGGGCACGGCGCTTGAGGTCGGCAAGCTTGATGGCCAGCAAAAGCGGCTTCCAGCGGTGATCGTGCCCCTGTCGCATTACGACCCGAAGAAAACCCGCCCGCAAAGCTGACCCTGCCCGCAGGGTACGGAACTTGCGCAAATTCCGGCTCGGAGCCTGAACAGGCTCCGGTCCGATTTCTGCTAAGAATCCGGCTGCTTGGGGCACCGGCGGGACAGAAGGGAGGGCAAGATGGACCCGATGATCGACCGCTTGGGTGGCGAGGACAAGGTTCACCTCTTGGTGGACCATTTCTACGACCTCATCGAGACCCTGCCACAAGGCCGCGCGATCATGGAGATGCATCTGAAAGGGCATGGCCTGTCCCATGTCCGCCCGGCGCAGTTCGAATTCCTGTGCGGCTTCTTCGGCGGGCGGCGCTATTACCACGAACGTCACGGCCATATGAACTTGCGCGAAATCCACGCCCATGTGGAAATCCGGGCCGCCGATGCCGAAGATTGGCTGGCCGTGATGGACCGCGCCATGGCCGATGTCGGCGTGGATCAGGCCAACCGCGACCAGTTGAACAGCACCTTTCGCCGCGCCGCGCTGATGCTGGTGAACACGCCCTGATTGCCCCTCCGCGGGCTTTCTCCTAGGGTCAGGCCAACGGAGGACAACCATGTCAAACACATCCCAATCCCTGTTCGAACGCGGCATGAAAGTGTTGGTCGAAGGGGTCTCATCCGCCTCACGCGGGCCAGCCACCTTTGGCGGCGCGCCGCGTTACATGTCCCATGGTGCAGGGGCCCGGCTTTATGATGTGGACGGGCGCGAATACATTGACTGGATGATGGCCTTTGGCGCGCTGCCCTTGGGCCATGCCCACCCCAAGGTGGTGGAAACCATCACCCGCGAGGTCGCCCGCGGCACCCATTTCGCCACCGCGCTGGAGGTTGAGGTCGAGGTGGCCGAAATGCTCGTGGCCCTTCTGCCCCATGTCGACAAGGTGCGCTTTGCCAATACCGGAACCGAGGCTGCCATGGCCGCCATTCGCCTTGCGCGCGGCCATACCGGGCGCAGGAAGATCATCAAGTTCGAAGGCCATTATCACGGCTGGTGGGATTCGGTTCTCGTGAACACCAATCCCCTGCCGCCCACCATGCTCGGCCACCCGAATGACCCGATCCGGATTCCGGACAGCTCTGGCATCCCCGAGGAGGCGTGGAAAGACACCATCGTCGTGCGCTGGAACGATGTTGACGCGCTGGAACGCGCGATGGCGCTGCATGGGCACGACGCGGCTTGCGTGGTCACCGAAGGCGTGATGTCGAACATGGGGGTGATCCCGCCGAAACCCGGTTACCTCAACCGCATGCAGGACCTTTGCCACCAATACGGCGCGCTGTTCTATCTTGACGAAACCGTCACCGGCTTCCGCCTTGCCGCCGGGGGCGCGGCCGAGATTTACGGGCTTTCCCCCGACATCGTCACCTATGGCAAGGCGCTGGGTGGCGGTCTGCCTATGGCGATGATCGGCGGGCGGGCCGAAATCATGGCGGGCCTCGAATGGGGCAAGGTTCTGCACTATGGCACCCACAACGCGGGCCGTCTGTCGCTGCATCTGACCAAGGTGATGCTGGAAACCATGCTGGCCGACAATCAGGCCGGCTTTGCCAAGATCAAGGATCTGGGCCTGAACATGGCCGCAGAAGTGCGCCGCGTTGCCAAGGCGTCGAACCGTCATGGTATCGTGGTGCAGGGCGTGAATTCGATGTTCCAGATTTTCTTCACCGACAAAGAAGAAATCACCGATTTCCGCGATTTCTGCACCCATGTCGACCGCACCAAGTTCCGCGACTTTGCCCTGCGTTTGATGGACAAGGGCATTTACATGAACCCCTCAGCCACGCTGCATTCCTTGTCGTCGATCGTCCATACCGAGGCCGATATCGCCGCCACCGCCCGCGCCATGGCCGAAGTGCTGGAAGACATGCCATGAACATTGGCATTTTGGGCGTCGGCAATCTGGCCGCCTATCTGGTGCAGGGCGCGCAACAGGGCGGGCATCAGTTTGTCCTGTCCCCGCGCGGAGCGGCCAAGGCCGCCGATCTCGCGGCGCGGTTCGGCTGCAGCGTCGCGGTCAGCAATCAGGCCCTGGTCGATGCCTGCGACCACATCCTCGTCTGCCTGCCCGCCGCCGAGGGGCTTGCCATCCTGCGCGGCCTCAGCTTTCGCGCGGGGCAAGAGGTCTGTTCGGCCATGGCCGGGGCGTCTTTGGAGGACATGCGCGCGGCCATCGGCCCGGCCACGGCCACGCTCTCCATGATGCCCGGCTATGCCAATGCCTTCTCGGCGGGGCCAACCTTCCTGTACCCGGCCAATCCACTTTGGGCCGCCTTCTTTGCCTCTTGCGGCCCGGTGCATCAAATGCCCGATGCCCGCAGCTTTGAAACCGCCGCCGTCTTTGGCGGCATGTCGGGGGCCAGCGTGTTCCTCATGCGCCATCTGGCAGCGTGGTATCAGGCCGAAGGGCTCGACCCCGCCACCGCCCGCCGTCTGGTGGCCGAAACCCTGCGCGGCAATGCCGAGGTCTTGTTGCAATCGGATGAGCCGCTCGATGCCATCTGCCAAGGCGTCACCACGCCGGGCGGGATCACTGAACAGCTTCTCTCTGATCTCGGCCAAGACGGCGCTTTGGACGCATGGCACCGCGCCATGACCCGCGTTTTGCACCGCATGGCCCCCGCGCGGAAAGGCTAGGCCGCCCCGGCGCGCGCCAGCACCTTCGGGTAAGCCGCGCGCATCGTGACGCCGCGCGTCGCGTTCAGCACCATCAGCGACGCCCAAAGCCCATGGTTGCCCATCGTCGGGATCAGCACCGCCAGCGCCAGCGCATAGACCGCAACCGAAATCGTCATCGCCCGCAGCATCTCGCGGGTTTGCAGCGCCCCGATGAAGATGCCGTCATAAATCCAGCTGGCCACCCCGATCAGCGGCGCGGCGACCAGCCACCACAGATACCAGCGCGCCTCAATCCGCACATCGGGTGCCGTGGTCATCAAATCAATGATCAGCCCCCCTGTCAGCGCAAAGCTGAAGGCCATCACCGCCGCCCCGCCAAAGCCCCATTGCATGCAAATGCGCGAGGCACGCCGCACCTCACCCGCCGCCCGCGCGCCCACGGCTTGACCCACCAGCGTTTCGGCGGCAATGGCGAACCCGTCCAGCGCATAGGCGGTGATTTCCAGAAACTGCAACAGCACCTGATTGGCCGCCAAGGTCACATCGCCAAAGCGGGCGCCCAGAAAGACAAAGCTGGTGAAGGACAGCTGCAGCAAAATGGTGCGCCCCATGATGTCGCGGCTGGCGGTGAACATGCGCGCCAAGGCCGGGCGGTTGCCCAACCGCGCGAACCCGGCGCGCAGCACCAAGGGCGTCAGCGCATCGCGCGCCAGCCACAAGGCCAGCATCAGACCGGTCACCTCGGCAATCAGGGTCGCAATGGCAACGCCCTCAATCCCCCAGCCAAGGCCCAGCACGAACCACAGGTCCAAAACGATGTTCAACCCGTTTTGCCACAGCTGCAGCACCAAGACACCCTTGGTGCGCTCCACCCCGATCAGCCAGCCCGTCAGCGCGTAAAGCGCAATGGTGGCGGGCGCGCCCCAGATGCGGATGGCAAGATAGGTCCGTGCCAGCCCCTCCACCTCGGCACTCGCCGGGGCGGCGGCAAAGGCGGCCCAGAACAGCACGGTCTGCAGCGCAATCAAGCCAAATCCAGCAACACCTGCCACCAGAAGCGCGCGCAGCAGCACGGCTGAACGCTCTGGCATATCCCTCGCGCCTTGGGCCTGCGCGGCAAGCCCCGAGGTGGACATCCGCAAGAACCCGAACGCCCAATAGAGTGTGGCCAGAATGACCGCCCCCATGCCCACCGCGCCCAAAGGGGCGGCTTGCCCTAACTGCCCGATCACCGCGGTATCCACCGCCCCCAAAAGCGGCACTGTCACATTCGACAAGACCACCGGCACCGCAATGCGCGCCACGCGGGCATGGGTGATGGGCATCGGGGTGATCTCGGTCATCCCTCAGTTTCCGGCATCAGGAAATGCACGACCGCACTGGCAAAGGGTTTGTCGGGGCTTTCCTGCCACGCCTCGGCATGCACCGAGGCATAGCGCCGCCCCGACCGGTTGACGCGCGCGCGCGCAAAGCAATCGCGCGCTTGGCCTGCGCGCAGGTAATCGACCGTGAAATCAATGGTTTTCGGCAGGGGCGGCAAATGGCCCGCCGCCACCGCTTCGGGGCCCAGCCGCCCGGCGGAAAGGTCCTCCCACAGGCTGGACCACCCCAATTCGATGATTGCGGCCACTTCCAGAAACGCCGCCGTCACCCCGCCATGCAGGGCGGGCAGCATTGGGTTGCCGATCAGCATCGGCTGGAACGGCAGATGAGCGATGATCTGATCGCCCGCGCGGTCAAAGCGGATGCCCAGAAAGCGGATATAAGGCACCGCTCCCACCAGCCAGTTCAGCGCATGATCGCGGTCGGTCATCGGCGCGTTGATCGGCTGGCTCATGGCTTTTTCCTTGGCCGATCCACGGTAAATGCTCCGGTCCCCATGGCAACGGGGCGGCTGTCGTCCTCATCCGTGGCGGTGACGCGCACAAAGGCCACCGACCGGGTCACATGGTGACATTCGGCGCGGGCGGTGATGGCTTGGCCGGGGGTGGCAGAACGGAAATAGTCGATCCGCAAATCCAGCGTGGCCGTACTGACCGGCGCTTCGGGGTGGCACATCACGGAGGCGCCACTCGCCGTGTCCATCAGCGCCGAGATCGCCCCACCATGCAAAACCCCCGTCGCCGGATCGCCCACCAGCCGCGCATCATAGGGCATGGTGATAACCGCCCGGCCATTCCTGACCTCTTCCAGCCGCAGGTTCAGCGCGGCCGCATGGGGCAAAGCCTCGATAAAGGCGCGCGCCACCTTCAGCGCCAGATCATCTTGCATCATCTTGCCCTTGCCAAGCTCTTGGCCGACATAAGCGGCTTGGGCCGGGGGCCGCAAGCCCCCACGCGCCCCATCTGCAACCCTTCAAATGGGTTGTGGTACGCGCGGCTCGGCGCTAGCGTTTGGACAAAGGATCTGTCCCATGACCAGTGAACGGCTCAACTTCAAAGAGATGTGCGCGCGGTTTGACGTGACCCCGCGCACCTTGCGCTATTACGAATACATCGAACTTCTGGCCCCCGAAAAAGAGGGCCGCGCGCGGTTTTACGGCGCGCGTGAAGTGGCGCGGATGAAGCTCATCCTGCGCGGGCGGCGCTTTGGCTTTTCGCTTGAGGAAATCCGCCAATGGCTCTTGATCTATGGCAAGACGGGTGAGCGCGATCAGCTTGTGCTGTTCCAAGAGCTGGCCGATCGCCAATTGGCCGCGCTCCAAGCCCAAAGGGCCGAGTTGGACAGCACGATTGCCGATCTGATGGCCCTGCGCGCCACAGCAGCGGCCGAGATTGCCAAGGGCTAGACGCCGGGCTGTGCGGGAACGCTTCCCGCGGCGGCTGGAAAGCGCACTCGGGCCAAAAGCCCCGCCCCACCCCGCCCGGCGGTCAGATCCAGATCCGCGCCGAACAGGGCCGAGATTTCCGCGGTGATCGCCAGCCCAAGGCCCATGCCGCTGCTTTGGCCTTTGGCAAGGCTGGGCAAGGGCCGCGTCGCCCCGCGACGCGCCTGCACCGCCGCGGCCCGCTGCTCGGCGGATAGGCCCGGACCGCTGTCCTCCACCTCAAGCACAGGCTGCCCCGCCTCTTCCAGCACCCGCACCGTGACAATCGCCCCGGCCCCGGCATAGCTGATCGCGTTGGCCACCAAATTCTTCAACAACTCGGCCAAAAGCACCGCATCAGCCAGCACAACCGCCTCGTCCAGACCCTCAAAGCCCAGATCAATGTCGGCAGGCAGGGCGCTTGGCACCATTTCTGCGGTAACCTCTTTGGCAATTGCCGCGATGTCCACCGGTTGCAGCACCGCCGCGCCCGAACTCGCATCCACCCGCGCCAGCACCAAAAGCTGCGCCAGCACCCGCTCGGCGCGCTCCAGCGCGCTGCGGGCCTTGTCGCTGGCCATGGCAGTTTGGGCGCGGTTGTCGCTGCGGTCCATCAGCGCCAATTGCGTGCGCACCACGGCCAAAGGCGTGCGCAACTGGTGGCTGGCGTTGCCGGTGAAATTGCGCAACCCCTCCAGCGCCGTTTGCAGCCGCCCCATGAACGAGTTGATTGCGGCCACCAGCGCCTCTACCTCTTCCGGCGTGTTGGCGGTGACCGGGCGCAGATCTCCCGGAGAGCGTTCGGCAATCGCCTCGCCCAAGCGTTCCAACGGGCGCAGCGCCAAGGTCACACCCACCCAGACAATGCCCGCCACCCCCAGCATCAAAAGCCCAAGCCTCAGGGCCGAGCGCAACAGGATCGCCCGCGCCAAAGCCGCCCGCGCGCGGGTGCTTTCGGCGACCGTCACGCTGAAGGCGATGGA
Organism: Paracoccaceae bacterium; assembly: GCA_049419625.1. GTDB lineage: Bacteria > Pseudomonadota > Alphaproteobacteria > Rhodobacterales > Rhodobacteraceae > Tabrizicola_A. The sequence continues at coordinate 7,177 of JBMSKG010000141.1, forward strand.
TTTCGCCCCGGTCGATACCTCGCGCAGCAAGGTGGCGCTGCGGATGCCGACTTGGCCGTAAACCCCATCGGCAAAGCCCACCCCGCCGGGCGGCGCGTCAACCACCGCCAGATCGCGGTAGCCGGTCAGAAAACTGCCCACCGGCCCATCCACCCGGTAAAACACCTTGTCCTGCGCGGTCGAGGCCAGCATTTCCAGCGATGAAAACGGGATATCCACCTCCAGCCCGCCCGATTGGTCCACCGTCACCCGCTCGGCAATGGCAAGGGCAGATCCGACCAGCACCCGGTCTGACACGCTTTGCGCCGTGCGCAGCGCCTCGCGCCACGTGTCCACCAGCGCCACAAGGCCCAAAACCGCCGTGGCCATCAACAGCCACAGCAACAAACGGCGGCGCAGCGAATAGGGTCTCATGCCGTCTCAGCCGGTTTTTCAAGCAGATAGCCAATGCCTCGCACCGTCCGCAGCGTCAGGCCCAAGGGCGCAAGGCGGCGGCGCAGGCGCGAGATATACTGTTCAATCGCATTGTCCGACAGCATGTCATCCA
>JBMSKG010000142.1:0-7700 GCA_049419625.1 Paracoccaceae bacterium
GTTCTCGATCACATCCTCAGGCTCGGGCATGAAGGCGGCAGGCTCTTCGGCGCGGTCAAAAAGCGACGGTTCCGGCGCAGCCATCGAGGCGGGCATCGGCTGTTCCATCTGCGGCTGCGGTGCGTGCGAGACGGCTGCCGCCATGGTCAGCGGCATCGGCGCTTCGCGACGCGGCTCGGCTGCGGGAGCAGCCGCCCCCCCCGCGGCCGGCGCGGCAGCGCCAAAGCCTGCGGGCAAGGGCGCGGCCATCGGGCGACGGGTCAGCGGAGTGTCCGACTTGGCCTGCGTCACGTCGATGCCGGTCGCCACGACCGACACGCGGATCGACCCTTCCATCGTGGTATCCAGCGTAGAGCCGACGATGATATTGGCATCCGGATCGACCTTTTCGCGGATGATGTTCGCCGCCTCATCCAGCTCGAACAGCGTCAGGTCATAACCGCCGGTGATGTTGATCAACACGCCCTTGGCGCCATGCAGGCTGATTTCGTCGAGAAGCGGGTTCGCGATGGCCTTTTCGGCCGCCTGCACCGCGCGATCCTCGCCCGAGGCTTCGCCCGTGCCCATCATCGCCTTGCCCATCTCGTCCATCACCGAGCGCACATCGGCGAAGTCAAGGTTGATGAGGCCGGGCCGCACCATGAGGTCGGTCACGCCCTTGACGCCCTGATACAGCACGTCATCGGCCATGGCGAAGGCTTCGGTGAAGGTGGTGCGCTCATTGGCCAGACGGAACAGGTTCTGGTTCGGGATGATGATGAGCGTATCGACCACCTTCTGCAGCGCCGCGATGCCCTCTTCGGCCTGACGCATCCGCTTGTTGCCTTCAAACTGGAAGGGCTTGGTCACCACGCCAACGGTCAGCACACCCAGCTCGCGCGCTGCCTGCGCGATGATCGGCGCCGCCCCCGTGCCGGTGCCGCCACCCATCCCGGCGGTGATGAAGCACATATGCGCCCCAGCCAGATGGTCGACGATTTCCTCGATGGTTTCTTCGGCGGCGGCGGCCCCCACGGTCGGACGCGCACCCGCGCCCAGACCCTCGGTCACCTTGACGCCCATCTGGATGCGGGCATGGGCCTTGGACTGCTGCAGCGCCTGCGCGTCCGTATTGGCCACCACGAATTCGACGCCCTCAAGCTGCTGGTCAATCATGTTGTTGACCGCGTTGCCCCCAGCCCCACCGACGCCAAACACCGTGATCCGGGGCTTCAGCTCTTCGCGAGCGTCGTTCATGATCAGATTCAATGCCATGTTCTATCCGCCTGTCATTTTTGAGCGGGCGCCCCGCCAGTTGCCGTTATCGGTCTTGTCGCCCCCGTCCCTGAGCCGCGATTTGCCGATTTATCCACGATTCTATCCACAAGCTGACACAAGGTCACGCGAAAAACGCGTGCACACACAAAATATGGGCCGAAATAGGGCCACATTAGCGGGATGTTGCCAGTTTGTCTGAATATTGGGGATCACCAGTTATCCTTGAACCATCTAAAGGCCCGCTTGATAGACCGCGCGGGGTAGCGCTCGGCGGGAATATCAAAATCCCACCATTCGTCCTGCGGGTGCGCCGCAAAGAGGCACAGCCCAACCGCACTTGAAAATGCCGGACCTGTGGCGGCCTGCGGCAGGCCATTCACCCGCAAGGGACGGCCCATCCGAACCCGGCTGCCCAAAATGCGGCTGGCCAATCCGTCCAAACCGGGGATCTGGCTGGCGCCGCCCGTGAGAACGATCTGCTGGCTTGGCAGCGTGTCAAAGCCGGCCACGTCAAGCCGCGCACGCACCTCTTCCAGAATTTCCTCGACCCGTGGGCGCATGATGCCGATCAACTCGGTCCGGCTTACCTGACGGCGGTCTTTTTCCCAATCGCCGCTGTCGCCGCCGATCTCGATCATCTCACGGTCATCCATGCCCGTGGCATGCACGCCGCCGTGCTTGGTCTTGATGCGCTCGGCCACCGCCATCGGGACATGCAGACCTTTGGAGATGTCCGAGGTCACATGATCGCCCCCCATGCGCACGGCATCGGCAAAAATCATGTGCTTTTTCATGAAGATGGAGATACCGGTCGCCCCGCCGCCCATGTCGATGCAGGCTGCGCCCAGTTCTTGTTCGTCCTCGACCAGTGAAGAAATGCCCGACACATAGGAAGAGGACGCAATTCCGGCCAGCTCCAGATCGCAACGCTTGATGCAGTACAAGAGGTTCTGGATCACATCCGCATCGACCGACAACAGATGCATGTCGCAAGCCAGCCGGTTGCCGATCTGCCCACGCGGATCGCCCAGACCCGAGCGGTGATCCAGCGCAAAGTTGACAGGCTGGGCGTGCAGCACCTCGCGGCCATCGCCCAAGGGGGGCACATCGCAGGCGGCCAATACCGAGGCCACATCTTGTTCAGACACAACGGAATCTTGCAGGTCCCACTCGCCCGCCAGCCCATAGCTGCGCGGTTCGGCCCCCGAGAAGCAGGCGACCACATGGTCCACCCGAACATTGGCCATCTTCTGCGCCGCCTGCACGGCGGTGCGGATGGCGCGTTCGGTTTCGTTCATCATCGAAATCTCGCCAAAGCGCACCCCGCGCGACCGGGTCGTCGCCGCCCCGATCACCCGAAAGCCCGCCTGCCCCGCCATCGGACCAACACCATCGATGTCGCCATCCGGATCGGTTCCGTCAAAGCTCAGCACAAGGCAGGCGATCTTGGATGTGCCAACATCCAAAATGGCCACCACGCCACGATGCATCGCAGCACGCCGCAAAGCGCGCATGGCGCGCTGGGACTGGTAGAGGTCGGTCATAAGTCGCTCTCCGTCTTCTTTTTTTCCGCAGGGATCAGGCCACGGGCACGCCGGGCCGCCATAAGGGCATCTTCGCTCAGCCGTAGGACTGGGCGTTTCTCATCTCGAAGGTCAATCGCAACAAGGTCACGCGCCAGAAGATCTTCGGCCTGGTCCAGCGCCAAAAGACGCTCCAACGCCTGCACTGGACGATCCGAGGGCAGCAAAAGCCGCTGATCACGGTCCAAGACCATGTCCCAGCGCCGCTCACCCACCCGCACAAGGCCGCGCAGGCGCGACGTCAAAGGACCTGCCGCATCAATCAGCGCCAGCGCTTCGGGTGCTGCGACATCGGCCATCTCACCTGCAATCAAAGGCAGATCAGGACGGTCTGCCCGGGCGGCCAACCCTGCCACACGGTGCCCAGTGGCATCCAAAAGCGTCAAGCCCTCCTCGGTGCGCCAGATCAACACAGGTTCGCGTTCTTGAATGGCCACATGCAAAACCCCACCCGAGCGAACGGCCAGATCGGCTTGCGCCACCGCATCAAGGCTTTCTGCCTGCCCGCGCAGCGCATCGAGATCCAGCTTGAAGGACGAGATCGGAAACTTCACGCCCAACTGCGCCCGCACCGCATCGGCCAAATCAGGCGACGCCCCGTCGATCGACAACAACGAGACGCGGAATTCGGGGCGGTCTTGGAACTGCTCTTTGAGATGGGCGAAGCCACCGGCCAGCGCCGTGCGGCGGTTCTCGCTGGCCAAGACGAAGGCCGAGACCAGCGCCACCACCAGAACCGGCAGACCAAAGCGGAACAACAGGCGGAACTGCGGCGTCAGCCACAGGCGCTGCATCTTGTAATCCCAATAGCTGGGCGACGGATCGTGCCGACGGCTCGCCTTGGGGTCCTGAGCATGCGCCTCGCCCGAGGCGCCCATCGCCGCCCCACGTGCGGCCCCCATGACCGCGCCCTTGGCAGCGCCGATCACCGCACCGGTGATGCCGCGGCGTGGAGCCTGAAGCGGTGGCGGACGACGGTTCAGCGGTTGCATGACGCGTCCTCCACCATCCAGCGGCAGAGTTCGGGAAAGGAGATTCCGCAAAACGCAGCCTGTTCCGGGGCCAGCGATGTCGGCGTCATCCCGGGCTGGGTGTTGGTTTCCAACAGGATCAGCCCGTCCAGGCCCTTTGCCTCAGCCCAGCGAATGTCGGTGCGGCTCAGCCCCCGGCAACCAAGTGCGCGATGGGCGCGCAAGGCATAATCCAGACAGGCGGCGGTTATTTCGGCAGGCATCTTGGCGGGCAACTCGTGGCGGCTGCCACCCGGCTTGTATTTGGCGTCATAATCATACCAGCCATCGGTGATGATATCCGTCACCCCCAAGGCCCTGTCGCCCAGCACTGAAATCGACAACTCACGGCCCGGCGCATAGGCCTCGACCATCACCTGAGCGGGCATGCTCTCCGACAGGCGCGGCGCGTTCGATCCCGGATGCACGATGTAAACGCCGACGGATGAGCCTTCGTTAAACGGCTTCACCACATAGGGCGGCGGCAGCACATGCCCGGCCTCCACCGCCTCACGCGGGGCGACGACACTGGCCGCGATCGGCAAGCCTTCGGCGCGGTAAATGTCCTTGGTACGCTGCTTGTCCATCGCAAGGGCCGAGGCCAGCACGCCCGAATGGGTGTAAGGGATGCCCAGCCATTCCAGAATACCCTGCACACATCCGTCTTCGCCCCAGCGACCGTGGAGCGCGTTGAAGGCGACGTCAGGCTTTATCTCGGACAAACGCAGCGCGAGATCGGGGCCACAATCGACCTCGATCACCTGATATCCGGCCTCCCGCATGGCTTTGGCGCACTCACGCCCAGATGACAACGAAACCTCCCGCTCCGCGGAAAGCCCACCCATCAACACCGCCACTTTGGAGACCACCCGCCCGGATGTTCCCGCCATCATTTACTGCCTCATCCCGGGGGTTGTCCCCCGTGGTCGTGTTATTCGGGCAGCGCTTCGCCCACCCGCATGATTTCCCACTCTAACGTGATACCACGCTGTTGGAAAACCTTTTTTCGCACATCCTCCCCCAGATTTTCCAAATCTGCGGCGGTGGCACCCCCTATGTTGATCAAAAAGTTGGAATGCATCGGGCTCATCTGCGCCCCGCCAAGGGTCGCGCCGCGCATGCCCGCCTCATCAATCACCTTCCAGGCCTTCAACTCCTGACTGTCATCCGCCCGCCCGGTCGAGGAATATCCGGCCGGATTGCGGAACGTGGACCCCGCAGAGCGGTCTTTCGTCGGCTGGCTTGCGTCACGCTTGGCGATCTGGTCGACCATGCGCGCCTCAAGCGCGGCCGGCTCGCCTTTGGCAGCGCGAAAGGTGGCGGCGACGATCACCCAGCCTTCGGGCAGATAAGAGGAGCGGTAAGCAAGGTTCAGATCATCCGCTGGAATGTCGCGCACCTCGCCCAAGCGCGTTACCACACGGATCGACACAAGGTGATCGGCGACATAAGACCCATAGCAGCCCGCATTCATCCGAACGGCCCCGCCAATGCTGCCCGGAATGGTGCGCAGAAAGGTCAGATCAAGCCCCGCCTCCGCCGCCTTTTTCGCCACATGGGCATCCAGCGCCGCCGCCCCTGCGGTCACAGTGTCACCCTCGATCTGAATGTTGTTAAACCCGCGCCCCAGCCGGATCACCACCGCCCGAATACCGCCATCGCGGACGATCAGGTTCGACCCCACACCCATGGGAAAGACGGGTACGGAGGGATCAAGCGCAGCCAGAAAATCCGCCAGATCAGCCTCATCTGCGGGGGAAAACAGCCAGTCAGCCGGACCGCCAACCCGCAGCCAAGTGAGATCGGCCAAAGGGCGGTTCGGGGACAAAGTGCCGCGCACGGGGGGAAGGGTCTGTGTCATGGCCGCATGAGATACGGGGATTTGCCACCTCGGGCAAGTTCGCCCGCTTAGCCCAAGCGGGTTTTGATCCAGCGCCAGACATGGACCAATGGCCAGCGCAGCACACTGGCGGCAGCCAAGAAGAAGAGGGCCGCCCAGACCAGCCCTTTGGCCACCGCAATCCAGATCAGAATGGGCAGCCCCACCGCAATCAGCCGATAGGCGTTCGACCAATGCTGATCACGCGAGGGCAGCATGCCGACCACATTGGCCGCAATGAGCCAGATCAGCCCAGCCACCAAGGCCAGCGTCGCCGACATAAGACCGCCCTCAGGCCGCCTGGCCCAGCAGCTTGGCCGGCAATGCGTTGGCCCATGCACTGATCGTACCTGCGCCGAGGCAAACCACCATATCACCCGGGCGCGCCTGTTCCTTTACCAGCCGCGCCAGATCCGCCTCGTCCAGTAAGGCGCGCGCATGGCGGTGACCGTGGGCGATCAGACCCGCCACCAGATCATCGCGGCTTGCCCCCGGGATCGGCTCTTCGCCCGCCGAATAGACATCGGCAATCGCCACCACATCCGCCTCATTGAAGCAGGTACAGAAATCGTCGAACAGGCTCGACAGCCGGGTAAAGCGGTGCGGCTGGTGCACGGCAATGATGCGCCCCTTGGTCGCCTGCCGCGCGGCCTTCAAGACGGCAGCGATCTCCACCGGGTGATGGCCATAGTCGTCGATGATGGTCACACCCTTCACCTCACCCACACGGGTGAAGCGACGGTTGACGCCCGAGAATGCGGCCAGCGCCTCGCGGATCTCGTCCTTCTTCATGCCCAGATGGCGGGCCACGGCCACCGCCGACAGCGCGTTGGACACGTTGTGATCCCCCGGCATCGGCAGGGCGCAATTTTCAATTTTCGAACCTTCTTCTTCATTCTGAAGCAGGATATCAAAGTGTCCCACGCCATTTTCGAACCTTAGGTTCACAGCTCGTACATCTGCCTGAGCGTTGAAGCCAAAAGTCACCACCCGGCGATCGGTCAGCTTGCCCACCAAGGCCTGCACCTCGGGATGGTCGGTGCAGCAAACGGCCAAACCGTAAAACGGGATGTTCGAGACGAAATCGAGAAAGCCTTTGCGCAACGCATCAAAGCTGCCCCAATGCTCCATATGCTCGGGGTCGATGTTGGTGACGATGGCAATGGTTGCCGGCAGGCGGTTGAACGACCCGTCGCTTTCATCGGCCTCCACCACCATCCACTCACCCGCGCCCGCACGCGCGTTGGACCCATAGGCGTGGATCACCCCGCCGTTGATGACGGTCGGATCAAACCCGCCCTTGTCCAAAAGCGCGGCAACCATCGTGGTGGTGGTGGTTTTGCCATGCGTCCCCGCAATCGCGATGTTTGACCGCAGGCGCATCAGTTCGGCCAGCATTTCGGCCCGGCGCACCACAGGCAGGTTGCGCCGACGCGCCTCTTCAAGTTCCGGATTGCCCTTTTTGATCGCCGAGGAAATCACCACGACCGAAACATCTGCCCCGATATTCGCGGCACTTTGCCCCTCAAAGAAGGTGGCACCCAGTTTGACCAGCCGGTCCGTGATCTTTGACGCCTTGGCGTCCGATCCCTGCACGCGGTAGCCCAACGTCATCAAGACCTCGGCGATGCCCGACATCCCGATGCCGCCAATTCCGACGAAATGGATCGGCCCCAGTTCCAGCGGCAGTTTGGTGGCGTTCATCGGTCAACCTTTCTCTACAAGACTTTCCACCAGCGCAACAAGCCGGTCGGTGGCATCTGGGCGGCCCTGCCCGAAAGCGTTACGGGCCATTTCTTCTGCCTGTTTCGGCTGGCCCAGAATGGCCGCGATCTGCGCCGCCAGCGCGCCCGCGTCAAGCGCATTTTCCGCCATCAGAACAGCGGCTCCGGCATCGACCAACCCGCGTGCATTGGCAGTTTGATGGTCATCGGTCGCGGCGGCAAAGGGGATCAGGATGGCAGGACGCCC
>JBMSKG010000143.1:0-7700 GCA_049419625.1 Paracoccaceae bacterium
GACTTTGGTGAAGTCGGTGGTCTTGGTCATTTGAATTGCTCCTGAATATCCGGGGGTGAAGCCCGTTTCCTGAAGCAAGATATATATGCTGCACCGCAGCATTGCAAGTGAAATTTCTGCGACGCAGAAACAACCCAAGGGTGAAGTCGTCCTTTCAAGAAAGGCGTGAGAAATCAGACCTCTGGATTGGCCACCACATAGGTGCCCGGCGCCGGGCACAGTTCGGGATGGCCCGAATCACCAATCTGACGTGCGGGAATCTGCGCGCCAGAGCGTTCATCCAGCCATGCCCCCCAGCGCGGCCACCAGCTGCCTTGGGTGAAGGTCGCGCCTTTCATCCAGTCATCTGGCTCGCCTTCCAGCGGCGCATCTGACGTGTAGTGGCCGTACTTGCCCTTGGACGGCGGGTTGATGATCCCGGCGATATGGCCCGACTGCGAAACGATAAAGGTCTTGTCCTTGGACCCCATCTGCTTGACGCCGTTAAAGCTGCCACGCCAATGCGCGATGTGGTCCGTCTCACAGGCAATGGCGCAGAGCGGCACCTTCACCCCGTCCAGCGTGACAGGCTTGCCAAAGACCGGGAACACGCCGCGCGCAAAGCCGTTCAACTGGCACAGATCGCGGATATACTCGATCGCCATCTTGCCCGGCAGGTTGGTGCCATCGCCGTTCCAGTGCAAAAGATCAAAGGCCGGAGGCGCCTCGCCCAGCATATAGCTTTTAATCGCCGGGCCGTAGATCAGGTCATTGGAACGCAGATAGGAAAAGGTCTTGCCCATAAAGCGTTTTGACAAAATCCCGTCCGAGGCGACCTGCCGCGAGATCCCGTCGATAAAGTCATCGGCCAGAAACACCCCCATCTCTCCGGGGTCGGAAAAATCTGTCAGCGTGGTAAACAGCGTGGCCGATTTCACCGTCTCATCGCCTGCGCGTTGCAGATGCGCGATGGTCATGCTCAGCGTGGTCCCCGCAATGCAATAGCCGACCGCGTTGATCTGTTTGACGCCGCAAATCTTGCGGACCTCGGCCATCGCCGTCAGATATCCCTCGCGGATATAGTCGTCCATGCACACGTCGGCATAGCTCGCATCAGGATTGACCCAAGACACCACAAACAGCGTAAAGCCCTGATCCACGATCCATTTGATCAGCGAATTCTGGGGCTTAAGGTCCATCACATAGTATTTGTTGATCCAAGGCGGAAAGATCAGCAGCGGGGTTTCATAGACCGTCTCTGTCGTCGGCTTGAACTGGATCAGCTCCAGCATCCGGTTGCGAAACACCACCGATCCCGGCGTGGTCGCAATGTTTTCGCCCAGCGTAAAGGCGGCCGGGTCCGACAGCGTGGGCAGCATCTCACCATCATGGGCCTCGATGTCGGCCACAAGGTTTTCCAGCCCCTTCACCAGGCTTTCGCCATCGGTGGCAATCGCCTTTTCCAAGGCGTCAGGGTTGGTGCCCAGAAAATTGGTCGGCGCCAGCATGTCGACAATCTGGCGGGTGAAGTACTCCACCCGCTTCTTGTCGGCAGGCGCAATGTCCTCCATGTCGGCGACGGCGGTGTTGATGGCCTCAGAATTGATGAGATATTGCTGCTTGAGATAGTTGAAGGCCGGGTGCGTATCCCACAGCGGGTTGGCAAAGCGGCGGTCCTTCGGGCCGGGGTCAGCGGGGGCCTTGAACTCGCCAGAGGCCAGCGCCTGCTGCGCCTCGACATAATGCTTCAACGTCTTGCCCCAATAGCCGATCTGATGTTCCAAAACCTTGGCGGGGTTTTGCATCATCGCGGCCAGATAGGCCTGCGCCGCCTTCATGTAGATTTCCGAAGACGGGCCATCCAGCGCGGCATCCTTCTGCTTTTGGCGCGCGAGGGCCGCCATCAGCCGCTCAGACAACCCTTCGATTTTCGCAAGGTTGGCCTGCATGCGCTCCAGTTTGTGCCCTGCGTCATATTCTTCAGTTGTCATGTTAAGTTTTGACCCCTATTCTCGCTGCCATGCAGCATTGCGCCCTTCCCTCCTCGGAATGTGGTGGCATATGCCAAGGAGACGCCTGTGAAGTATATGGCCACCTACGACCTTATGGAAAGCATTCGCAACACGAATGAGTGGATGGGCGCTTCTGCAAGGGCGATGGCAAGTTATCCGGCCTTTGCACTGACCATGAATCCGATGCTGCAACTGATGGCAGCTTGGGGTGAGGTGACAGAACGCTCGTTCTCCCGCATGGTGGCCAAGCCTGATTGGGGAATTCGTTCCATACCGGGGGCCGACGGCACGGACCATCTGGTTGACGTAAAGCCCGTTGTCGAAAAGCCCTTTGGCGATCTGGTGCAGTTTTTTGTCCGCCGGCGGGCACCGATGGCGCGCAAGATCCTGCTCGTCGCCCCCATGTCGGGGCATTATGCCACACTTCTGCGCTCGACCGTGGCCAGCCTCTTGCCCGATGCAGACGTTTTCGTGACCGATTGGCACAATGCGCGCGACATCCCGGTCAGCGCCGGAAAGTTCGATGTCGAGGATTATACCCTTTATCTCGTCGACTTCATGCGCGCCTTGGGCCCCGATACCCATGTGATCGCCATTTGCCAGCCCGCGCCGCTGACCTTGGCCGCAACGGCCTATCTTGCGGGCGAAGACCCCGACGCCCAACCCCGCAGCCTCACCCTGATCGGCGGACCGATTGATCCGGACGCCGCGGCCACCGATGTCACCGATTTTGGCCGCCGCATCACGACGGGCCAGCTGGAGCAGATGGCCATTCAGCGCGTCGGCTTCAAATACAAAGGCGTGGGCCGCTTGGTCTATCCGGGGCTTTTGCAGCTTCAAAGCTTCATGTCGATGAACGCCGAGCGCCATTCCAAGGCGTTTTCCGAACAAATCATGCGGGTCGCCCGCGGTGAGGCGTCGGATCACGACGCCCACAACCGTTTTTATGACGAATACCTCGCCGTGATGGACATGACGGCGGAATTCTACCTCTCAACAGTCGAACGCATCTTCAAGAACCGCGAGATTGCGCTGAACAACTTCACCGTTGCCGGCAAGAAGGTGGATATCGGCGCGATCACCCGGGTGGCCGTCAAAACGGTTGAGGGTGAGAAGGACGATATCTCCGCCCCCGGCCAATGCGTCGCCGCGCTGAAACTCTGCACCGGCCTGCCCGAAAGCAAAAAGGCGCGCCACCTCGAGCCGGAGGCTGGCCACTATGGCATCTTCGCCGGCAAAAGCTGGCGGCTGAACATTCGCCCGCTGGTCTTGAACTTCATTGACGCCAATTCGGGCGCTCCGGCCAAGCCAAAGCTGAAGGCCGTGGTCTCCGCCACCTAAGCCAGGCGGCACGACTGCAACGCCTAGCGCAGCATCATCGGGCCGTTCAGAAACGCCTCAATCGCGTCTGACACGGCTTCGGGCTGCTCCAAAGGCGCAAGGTGCCCCGACTCCTCGATGATCGCGAACTGGCCATAGGGCATCAGCGTGGCGGTAAACTCTTGCCGCCGCAGCGGCACCAGCGGATCTTGCCGCCCGGCCAGCACCAAAGCGGGCAGCCGCACCTTTCGCATGGTCTTTTGCTGATCGGGCCTGCGCTGCGCCGCGCGCGACTGGCGCAAGAACACGCCCTCCCCCAGACCAAGGGCCATATCCTTGACCAGGGCCATGATCTCGCCATGCCAAGGGCTGTCAACCACAGCTGACGGCGGGATCTCTTGCGCCATCGCATCCACCAGCCGCCCGGCCCGCGCCATGACCATGCGGGTTTCGCGTTCAACGGCGATCTGGGGCGGCTCGGACAAAGGATCGGTTGCCATCAGGATCACCCGCGTCACCCGGTCAGGCGCCCGGCGGATGATATCCAGCGCCACATCGCCCCCCAGACCGTGACCCAAAAGCGCAAACTTCGGCGGCAGCCCGGCCATCAGCGCCTCGGACATCTTTTCCACCGTCTCACCCTTGGCCGCGATGCAGACCTGACACGGACGGTCCGCCCCCAGCCGCACCATCTGCGGCAGGAACAGTCGGGCATCGGCCATCATGCCGGGGATAATCACCAAAGGTTCGTGCATCACAGCCCCTTTGCCCAGCCAAGGATCAAACCCACCGTCTCGGCCGTCTGGCCCGGCGAGATCGCCGAACCGGCAATGACATGCGAAAACGGATCATCTCCCGGCCCCATCTGGCGCTTCTCCATCTGCACCGGGCCGCCCCAGCCTGCCATCAGCGCCTCGGTCCGCGAGGGATCCACCACCCGATCCTGCGGCGCATAGATCACCAAGGCCGGGATCGTGACGGCAGAGTAATCCAACCCGCGCGCATGGCGCACCAGCGCGGCCATGGGAAAGAGGGCAACTGTCGGGTAGCTCGTGGTCCAATAGCGGGCTTGGGCATCATTCAAGGGCTCAAAGCTGCGGGTCTCCCCCGCCACCAATGGCCCCCAATACCGGGCAAAGGGCAAATCAAGGATCTTGGCGGCCGCACCGTTCACACCAAAATTCGGCGACACCAGCACCACCCCGGCCAGCCCTTCGGACAAGACGGGGTCCGTCGCCGCAATCGCCGCCAGCGTGCCCCCGGTCGAGGTGGCAATCACCAAAACCCGGTCGCCCAAGCGCCGCCCAATAGCCATAGCCTCGGCCATATCCTCAATCCAATCGCCCGCCCGCGCCTCGGCCATGGCATCGCCCGACCGGCCATGACCCGCCAGCCGCGTATAGAACAGGTTCGCACCAAGCGCCTTGGCAACCTCATCCGGCACGGGCCGAATTTCCTCGGCCGAGGCAGAGAAGCCATGCACATAAATCACCGCCAGCGGTGTCTTTTGTCCGGCCGCACCCGCCCAGACAATACGCTTGGCCGCCTCGGGCCGAATGTCGGAAAATTGCAACTCGCGCTGCGCCAGCCAAGAAGGAATATCGTCCGGCAATGCATTGGCTTCGAACGAAATTTCCCGATCCACAGGTTCTTCCGGCGCAAAGACCCAGATCCCTACAATTAGCAGGAAAATTACAACGATCACTCGCCCCAGTGCCTCGCCAAACCTACGCATGACGCAGGACCTCCTCGATCGTTGCGGTCATAAGATCCAGACAGTCCGGCGTGGAAAAGCGATGATCCGCCCCCTTGACCAGCGTCAGCCGCAGATCGGGGCAGCTGGCATGATCCATCAGCCGCAGCGCGACCGAGGGCGGCACGTCGACATCTGCCGTGCCTTGCAGCAGCCGTACCGGGAAGGGCAAGTTCAAGGGCGCGCGCAGCACAAGATGCTTGGCCCCATCGTCAAGGAAGGTCTTGGTGATGATATTGGGTTGATCGGAATACTCCGACGGCTCGGCCAGCCAGCCCTGCCCCAGCAAAAGCGCCTTTTGATCGTCCGAATAACTGTCCCACATCAGATCCGCCGTGAAATCCGGCGCGGCGGCGATGCCCACAAGCCCCGCAACCCGGTCGGGCGCCCCCCGCGCAACCAAAAGCGAGATCCAGCCCCCCATGGACGATCCAACCAGAACCTGCGGTCCACGTGTCAGCGCCTCAATGACCGCCAGCGCATCGGCGAACCAATCGCCAATCCCACCGTCTTCAAACCGGCCCGAGGACTGGCCATGCCCGGAATAATCAAACCGCAGGAAAGCACGACCGTGGTTTTCGGCCCAGTCTTGCAGATGCACCGCCTTGGTGCCCGTCATATCCGACCGATAGCCGCCCAAGAACACCACGCCCGGCCCATAGCCGGGGGTCTGGTGATAGGCGATCCGGCGGCCCTTGGCTGTGGTCACAAACTCGGTCATCGTCACTCCACTTTGACCAGTGGTTTAGCGCCCGCCTGCCCTTCTGTCAGCCCGCAACTGTGCCCAAAGCCGCAGTTTTTAACGATCCCTCCCCCAACCGGCCAAATTTCGCTGCCCCGGCCTTGACGGCGCCCGACCAAAGCGGCACACCTCCGGCACATAACCCGCAACCGGGCGTTTCGTAGGCGCCAAACAGACGAGGATCAGGCCATGGCCAACATCTCCCTCACCTTCCCCGATGGCAACAAGCGCGACTATGCGCCGGGCGTGACCGCCGCCGAAGTGGCGATGTCCATCGCGCCGGGGCTGGCCAAAAAGGCCATTTCGGCATCGTTGAACGGCGCGCATTATGATCTGCAATGGCCGATCATGGCGGATGCCAAAATCGCCATTCACACCATGGCCGATGACGCCCAAGCGTTGGAACTCATCCGCCATGACTGCGCCCATATCATGGCCCGCGCCGTGCAGGATATCTGGCCCGATGTTAAAGTGACCATCGGCCCCGTGCGCGATTACGGCTGGTTTTACGACTTTGACCGGGCTGAGCCCTTCACGCCCGAAGACCTTGGCGCGATTGAAGCGCGGATGAGGCAAATCATCAACGCCCGCGACCCGGTGAAGACCGAGGTTTGGGACCGCGCCCGCGCGATTGCCTATTACGAGGACCGCGGCGAGCCCTTTAAGATCGAACTCATCAACCGCATTCCTGAAGGCGAAGACCTGCGGATGTATTGGCACGGGCCTTGGCAAGACCTCTGCCGCGGCCCGCATCTGGCCCATACGGGCCAAGTTCCCGCCGATGCTTTCAAGCTGACCCACGTCGCCGGCGCATATTGGCTGGGCGACGCCTCGCGCCCCATGCTCCAGCGCATCTACGGCCTTGCCTTCAAGAACCGCGACGACCTCAAAGCGCACATGACCATGCTGGAAGAGGCCGCCAAGCGCGACCACCGCAAGCTGGGCCGCGAGATGGAGCTGTTCCATATCCAAGACGAAGCGCCGGGCATGGTATTCTGGCACCCCAACGGCTGGACGATCTACCGCCAGTTGGAAGATTACATGCGTGGCCGCCTGCGCACTGCGGGCTACAAGGAAATCAAGACGCCGCAAGTGGTGGACCGCATCTTGTGGGAAAAATCCGGCCACTGGGAAGCCTACCGCGAGAACATGTTCATCGTGGAGGTGGACGAAGAGGGTGCCAAGGAAAAGCGCATCAATGCGCTAAAGCCGATGAACTGCCCCTGCCATGTTCAGATCTTCAACCAAGGGCTGAAGAGCTACCGCGACCTGCCCTTGCGGCTGGCCGAGTTTGGCTCGTGCCACCGCTATGAATCTTCAGGGAGTATGCACGGGCTGATGCGCGTGCGCGGCTTTACCCAAGACGACGCGCATATCTTCTGCACCGAGGATCAGATTGAGGCAGAATGCGCGGGCTTCATTGCGCTTTTGTCATCCGTCTACAAAGACCTTGGCTTTGAGAAGTTCGACATCAAACTCTCCACCCGCCCCGAGGTGCGCGTCGGCTCGGATGAGGTTTGGGACAAAGCCGAAGGCGCGCTGCAAAAGGCCATCGAAGGCTTGGGCCTGCCCTATCAGATCAACGAAGGCGACGGCGCGTTCTATGGCCCAAAGCTTGATTTCAAACTGACCGACGCCATCGGCCGCGAATGGCAGTGCGGCACCTTCCAGGCCGATTTCAACCTGCCCAACCGGCTGGATGCGGAATTTGTCGGCGAAGACGGCGCAAAACACCGCCCCGTCATGCTGCACCGCGCGATCCTTGGCTCATTCGAACGCTTCATCGGCATCCTGATCGAAAACTACGCCGGCAAGTTCCCCTTCTGGCTGGCCCCGCGTCAGGTGGTTGTGGCGTCCATCGTGTCAGATGCCGATGGCTATGTGCATGAGGTGG
>JBMSKG010000144.1:0-7687 GCA_049419625.1 Paracoccaceae bacterium
CGCCCTATATTGACGCCGCCGTGTTCAAGGCATCGCGTGACGAACGCGACATGCTTTTGCAGGCCGACCCAGACACCTTCACGCTCCACCCCCATTACGCCGCGCACAACCTGATCCTCGTCCGCGCTGGCCGGATCGACGAAGACTGGGCCCGCGCCCGCCTGATCCGCGACTGGCGCGACGCCGCCCCGAAACGCTGGCTAAAGGAGTGGGACATCCGCCAAGGCGGCTGATGTCCCGATCCTGCCCCTGCCCAACCAGGCAACAGCCTTTCGGCCGCTGCGCATGGGCAAGCGGATTGGCCAGTGACACGCGGGACCATCCCGATCATCCGGCACAAAAGCCCCTCGCAACTGGCTGTTGTCTTGGGGCTGGATCGAAAATGCGCCCTCCGCCCCTCAGGACAGACCGCGTTCACGCCTTCGGCACCTCTCCGCCAGTTGATCGCGCAGGGGGATGCACAGCGCGGCGCGATGGCCTATATCGCGGGCATGACCATGTTGCGCGCCCTTCTCGCCCCGATCGCCCTGCTCGCGCTCTCTGCCCCCGCCTTTGCGGACAAGATCGCGCTGGGGGATCTGTCGGCCTATCTGAACAAGCTGTCGACCGTGCAATCCGATTTCACCCAAGTGAATTCTGACGGCACCGTCTCCTTGGGCAAGATCTTCATCAAACGCCCGGGCCGGGTGCGGTTTGAATACGCGCCCCCCGACAAAAGCCTTGTCCTCGCCTCGGCCGACACGGTGGCGATTTTCGACGCCAAATCGAACCAGCCGCCCGAGGAATACCCGCTCAAGCGCACGCCCCTGAACCTGATCTTGGCCCCCGAAATCGACCTTGCCCGCGCAAAGATGGTCGTCGGCCACACCGAGGTGGAGAACACCACCCGCGTTCTGGCCCAAGACCCCGCGCATCCGGAATATGGCACGATCGAACTGGTGTTCACCGCCGACCCCATCGCACTGCGCCAATGGGTCATCACCGATGACCTTGGCCAGCAAACCACGGTTATTCTGGGCGAATTGACCCCGGTCTCAAACCTTGCCGGGTCGCTGTTCAACATCGTCGAAGAGAAAAGCCGCCGGTCGCAGCGCGACTAGCGGCCCCAAATCACCGGCCCACAGTTACCGGCAATAAGCCAATTGGCTGTCATACAGAGTGGCGCGCGCACCCACCTCGGCGGCCACTTCAACCAGCCAAGGCTTGGCCAGATAGGACTGGTTGGCATAGCCCGTACGGCCTTCGTGATAAGCCAGATACTGCGCCTCGGCATCGGTCTTGGAAATGCCCAGCCGCTCGGCCGAATTGTGCATGTACCAGCCCATGAAATCGGTGGCATCCGTAATCCGGTCGCGCTTGGCGCGGCGACCGCCCTCTTCCTCTTGGTACTCTTCCCAAGTGCCATCCAGCGCTTGGCTGTACCCATAGGCCGAGGATTGCCGACCCATCGGAATGATGCCCAGCGCAAAGCGATACGGCGTACGGGCATTGCCGATGAATTTCGATTCCTGATAGATCGACGCCATCTGAACCGCAACCGGGATACCCCATTTGCGTTCCGTCTTTTTCATGGCTTTCCAATAGCTTGGGCGCTGCGCCAGAATGGCGCAGGCGTCGTCCAGATTGCGCGGTGCCGAGGAATTGCCGCCCCCGCAAGAGGCCAGCAAAAACACGATTATCGCCGCACGGAGAGTTCTGCTCATTTGCCCCTCACGTTCTTGTTTTGCCGGCAAGATAGGGGAAAACTCTGCTCAGGGAAATGCCCCTTGGCCTATGGTTGATCAGTTTTCCGTGCGCCTGTGCCATGTTTTCGGCATGTTCTGGCCCATGTTTCGGCGTTATTGGCCACAGACTGTTTCCGTCCTGACCTTTC
Source organism: Paracoccaceae bacterium (assembly GCA_049419625.1). Lineage (GTDB taxonomy): Bacteria > Pseudomonadota > Alphaproteobacteria > Rhodobacterales > Rhodobacteraceae > Tabrizicola_A. The sequence continues at coordinate 1,874 of JBMSKG010000144.1, forward strand.
GGGCGGATGGACAAGGCAGCGGATGTGCGATTAGTAAATCGCATGGGAGACCCCACAGCCATGCTGAAGACCGACGCGAAATATCACCTGGGACAGGTCCTGCGGCATCGGAAACATCCGTTCCGCGGTGTGGTCTTTGACGTCGACGCGATGTTTTCCAACACCCAAGACTGGTATGAGGCCATCCCCGAGGATGCCCGCCCGGCCAAGAACCAGCCCTTCTATCACCTCTTGGCCGAAAACGACCAAAGCTACTATGTGGCCTATGTGTCCGAACAGAATCTGGTTCCCGATGAAACCGGTGAGCCTGTGACACATCCCGACCTGCCCGATCTTTTCGGCGATTTCGAGGATGGCCGCTATCCGCTTCAGTTCCAATTGAACTGAAAACACAGCGCTGGCTTACACTTCGGTAACCTGTTGCGCCTAGCCTGAGGAGGTCAAACTTCGGGAAAGGGCACTTCGGATGGAGCTTGTGGCACAAGAGCGCGCGGGCGTGTTGGTGATCCGCGCGATGCGCGACCGGATCGACGCGGCCAGCGCGATTCAGTTCAAAGACAAAATGCGCGAGCTTACGGGCAACAGCACCGCGCCGCGCGTGGTGCTCGATATGTCGAACATCGCCTTTCTCGACAGTTCCGGCCTTGGCGCGGTGGTGGCAGTGCTGAAATTGCTGGCACCCGATCGCAAGCTTGAACTTTCGGGTCTGACCCCCACCGTTCAGAAGGTGTTCCGCCTGACACGGATGGACAGCATCTTCCTCATCCATGACGCCGTACCGGATGGGTTTCGGCATGCAGGTTGACATGGCACGTCCAAAAGCGCCGCCAAACGGGCTGGCCATGACGCACCACATCGGCGCTTTGCACGATCGCGCGGTGCAGCTGACCTTCCCCGGCCAGCCCGAACAGGTCCGTCACGCCTTGCAGGATGTTTTGGCCAGTCCGCCGCTGACCGATCTGGCCCAAGACATCCGTGGCACCGCAGAAATCGTGCTGGCTGAGGTGTTCAACAACATCGTCGAACACGCCTATGCTAAGCGTGGGGGCAACATCATCCTGCGGCTTGCGCGGCAGGACGGGGCATTGCTCTGCGAGGTCAGCGATACAGGCGCGCCGATGCCGGGGCTTTGCCTGCCCGCAGGGCAGTTTCAGCCGCTCGAGGATCTGGCCGATCTGCCCGAGGGTGGCTTTGGCTGGTATTTGATTCGCAGCCTGACCGAAGGATTGACCTATCGGCGCCTAAACGGGGTCAACCGGCTGTCATTTCAGCTGTCCGCAAAACAATCCGGCGCCTAGGGGCAGACTGTTTCCAGTTTTCATTTTCTGACGCGCAATGGTCATAGTTTCCCCCTAAATCCGCCCATCGCAGCCGTCATATAAGTCCCTGTAGCTGCATAAAGCTTCCCCCGATGCGGTGGATCAAAGCCCCCACCCAGTTCGCCGCATCGGGGCACTTTCCCAACATTGTCGGCTGAAAACCTTGGTGACGGCGGCGTGCGAACGTGCTCTGCGCGGCACCGCCTCTACTTATTTTCGCTGAGCCTTGGCAAAATGCCGCAAGCCCCCTAGCTTCCAAAGCTTCGGAGGGCTTCTCATGCGCGATTTTCATCTTCCCGGCCGCTCGGCGGTCTATGCCACGAATGGCGTCTGTGCGACATCGCACCCCTTGGCAGCCAAGGTGGCCATCGACACGCTGCAAGCGGGCGGCAACGCGGTGGATGCCGCCCTTGCAGGGGCCTTCGTTCTGGGCATTGCCGAGCCGCAAATGTGCGGCATTGGCGGCGATTGCTTTGTGCTGATGAAACCCGCCGGGTCCGAAGAGATTTTGGCGCTGAACGGCTCAGGCCGCGCCCCTGCGGGCACCTCTGCCGCCGCGCTGCGCGCCCGCGGGCTCACCTCCATGCACCTGCGCGGCGCTGACCCTGTCACCCTGCCCGGCGCGATGGAGGCCTTTTGCCGCCTCTCGGACCGCCATGGCAAGCTGGGACTGGATCGCATCGTCGCCCCGGCCATCCATTATGCTGAAACCGGCATCCCCGTCGCCCCGCGCGTGGCCTTCGACTGGGCGGATGATGCCCCCGCCCTGCAAGGCGCGGCCCGCCGCCATTACCTGATCAACGATCAAGCCCCCCGCGTTGGCCAAATCTTCCGCGCACCCGGTCAGGCCGAGGTCTTGCGCCGCATGGCCCGCGAGGGCCGCAAAGGCTTTTACGAAGGCGAAGTGGCCGAGGACATGATTGCCTCGCTGCAGGCCATGGGCGGCTGCCACACGATGGAAGACCTGGCCGGTGTCACTTGCGAGGACACCACCCCCATCCACGGCCCCTACAAGGGCACCGATCTTTATGAGCACCCGCCAAACGGCCAAGGCGCAACAGCCATCCTGATGCTGAACATCCTCGCCCAGTTCGATCTTGCGGCCATGGACCCCTTCGGCACCACGCGCGCCCATATCGAGGCCGAGGCGGCAAAGCTGGCCTATGACGCCCGCGACCGCTTTATCGCTGACCCTGCCGCGCGGCTGGATCATATGCTGTCGAAAGAAACGGCCGCCAAACTCGCCGCCCTCATCAACCCCAAGCGCGCCATGGCCGCCGCCAAACCGCTGACCGAGGCGGTGCACAAAGACACGATCTACATCACCGTCGTTGACCGTGACCGCATGGCCGTCAGCCTGATCTATTCGATCTTCTGGGGCTTTGGCGCCGGCATTGCGTCCGAGAAATTCGGCATCACCTTCCAGAACCGTGGCGCAGGCTTCAGCCTTGAACCCGGCCACCCGAATGAGGCCGCGCCGGGCAAGCGCCCGATGCACACCATCATTCCGGGCATGCTGAAACAGGGCGGCCGCGTCACCATGCCCTTTGGCGTGATGGGCGGGGCTTACCAACCCTGCGGCCACGCCCGCTTTGTCACCAATATGATCGATTATGGACTAGAGCCGCAGGCCGCCATCGACGCGCCGCGCTGCTTCTCGGGCGCCGATGGCATGGTGGTGGAACGCGGCTATTCCGACACGGTCCGCGCCGAGTTGGCCGCCATGGGGCATCAGGTCTCCATCGCGCATGAACCGATTGGCGGCGCACAGGCCATCCTGATCGGCGAAGATGGGGTGCTGGTCGGCGCATCCGACCCGCGCAAGGACGGCTGCGCACTGGGGTATTGAGATGGACTACCCCTCGGTCAGCGACAGCATCCGCGCGCTCTGCCACGGCGAGACAGACACAGTGGCCCTGATGGCCACCGTCGCCTGCGAGGTGCACCACGCCCACCCCTTCGCCGACTGGACCGGGTTTTACCGCGTCACTGCGCCCGATCTTCTGAAGATCGGTCCCTATCAGGGCGGCCACGGCTGCCTTGTCATTCCGTTCTCGCGCGGGGTCTGCGGGGCTGCCGCGCGCACGGGGCAGGTGCAAAACGTCCCCGATGTTGAGGCGTTTCCAGACCACATCGCCTGCTCCTCCTCCACCCGGTCAGAACTGGTGCTGCCGGTCTGGAACGGCTCGGGCAAGCTTTTGGGCGTCTTTGACATCGACAGCGACACCCCCGCCGCCTTTACCAAGGCCGATGAAGACTGGCTCGTCCCGCTTCTGGCCGAGATTTTCGCGCAGGCCGACTGATGGGCGACGCCATCCTTCACGGCTCCTGCCTGTGCGGCCAGGTGCAGTTTCAGGCGGTGCCAGACCGCCATGTCATTGCCTGCCATTGCAGCCAGTGCCGCAAGCAATCGGGGCATTTCTGGGCCGCCACCTTTGCGTGGCACCGCGATTTCCGGCTCACCCGCTCTGACACCCTTCGCTGGTATGCCGCCAGCGATCAGGCCCAGCGCGGGTTCTGCGGCGATTGCGGGGCCTTCCTGTTCTGGCAGCCAACAGGCGAAGACCGCGTCTCCATCGCCGCCGGGGCCTTTGACGGGCCAACCGGCCTGCACATCGGCGAAAGCTGGCACAATCACGATGCGGGCGATTACTATGACCCCTCGGGCGGCACGCCGCCCGCCGCCTCAACCGCCCCCCATCTGCACGGGGCCTGCCTGTGCGGGGCCAACCACTTCACTCTGCCCGGCCCGATGGGCGAGGTCTGGGCCTGCCATTGCACCCAATGCCGCAAAACCTCGGGGCACTATTCAGCGAGTTTTGACGCGGATGAGGCCTCGATGACATGGCAATCGCGCAAAACCAGCGAGCATGTCAGCCCCGGCGGCGGCCTGCGCGGCTTTTGCACCGATTGCGGATCGGGCCTCTATTTCCGCGCTGCAGATGGCGCGTTTTCGCTAGAGGCCGGGGCGATTCAAATCCCCAGCGGCGGGCATCTTGCCCGGCATATCTTCGTGGCAAACAAGGGCGATTACTACGATCTGACCGATGGTCTGCCGCAGGACTAGCACGCCGCCTTTGGTCTAAAGGCTCAGCCGTTCCAATGCCCTGTCCAGCGGCCCCCAATCGGCCAGATGCAGCCGCACCGGCAGCGACAGAACCGAAGATCGGAAGGCGGGTGGCAGGCGGGCCGCATCCTTTTCGGTGGTGACCAGTTGCGCGCCAGACAGCAAGGCCTCGGCCTCCAGCCGTTTCATCAGCGTCTCTGACAAGGGCTGGTGATCGTCCAGCGCCTCGGCGCGCAGGATCTCGGCCCCAAGGCCGCGCAGGGTGGCAAAGAACTTCTCCGGCCGCCCGATGCCCGCAAAGGCAATCACCCGTTCGCGTGACCAGTCAATGCCCATGGCAATGGGTTCCAGATGGCCAGTCAACAAGGGTTGGCGCAGCGCCTTGCCCCACTGGGCCACAAAACCCGCCTGCGCCGCATCCGGGCCAATCGCCAAGACCAGATCAGCCCGCGCAAGACCCGCCGCCACCGGCTCGCGCAGGGGGCCTGCGGGCAGACAACGGCCATTTCCGAACCCTTGTTCGGCATCAACCACCACCAGCGACAGATCCTTGATGACGGACGGGTTCTGAAAGCCGTCGTCCAGCACAATGACACCAGCCCCCGCCCCCTCGGCCGCGCGCAGGCCTGCGGCACGGTCGCGCGCCACCCAAGTCGGCGCAAAGGCGGCCAGCAACAGCGGCTCATCCCCGACCTCCGCCGCCTTGTGGCGCGCGGGGTCCACCTGCACCGGCCCGGTCAGCGACCCGCCATAGCCCCGGCTGACCACATGCACGCCGCCCCCCCGCGCCAACAGCCGGCCAATCAGCGCCATGGCGGTCGGGGTCTTCCCGGTACCGCCCACGTTCAGATTGCCAATGCAGATGACCGGCACGCCCGCGCGATAACCCGCTCGGCGCAGGCGGCGCGCGGTGGCCGCGCCATAGGCCCAGCCCAAAGGCGCCAGAAGCCGCGGCATCAGGCCGGGCCGCTCAGGATCAGCGAACCAAAAGGCGGGGGGGCGCATCACGAAAGCCCCAGCAACTGGCGCAGACGCTGCAACACCTTTTCCGTGACCTCCGCCCCATCCGAAGCAACGGTCCAGGCCGCCTGCGCCGCCAGCGCAGCGCGGTCAGGGGCAAGAAGATCGCCCAAGGCCTCGGCCAGATCGGTGGCCGATCCCACGGCGCGGGCGGCCCGCGCCGCGCCCAACCGGCCAAAGGTGGCGCCATAGGGGCCGGGACGCGGACCATAGATGATGGCTGAACCCAGGGCCGCCGGTTCCAGCGGATCGCGCAGCGCGCCGATGCGGCCCTGGTTGCCTGCGGTGGGCACGTAGCCCAGGGCATTGCCCTGCGTGTTGAAATGCGTCATCTGCCCGTAGAGCGGCAGGAAATAATGCTGGTCGACGTAGGGCAGCACTTTATCCTGCAGCAGGGACTCCATTTTT
>JBMSKG010000145.1:0-7658 GCA_049419625.1 Paracoccaceae bacterium
GGTGTGGCGCAGCGCACCGGGGCGACGGTCTATTATGTGGAGATGGCCCCTGCGGGCGGGCTCGCCGCGCAGCGTGAAGTGCTCGCCGCGGCGGGCGATGGCGACATCATGAGCACCGCCGAGATGATGGAGGCGGGCCGCGCCATTTTGCGCGGCTTTGTGACGCCGGATCGCACGGTGCTCATCACCTCGACACATCGGGCGCTGGCGGTCAGTGAAAAGATGGTGCCGGGCGATGGGATCGCCTCCTCCGAGGAGGTTTTGGCCGCCGCCGAAGTGGCCGCGCGCCGCCTGATCGCGGCGGATTTCGACACGCTCGCCATCAAGGCGGGCTCTGTGATCTCTGCCAGCCTCTTTGGTGCTTTGGCTGGGGCCGAGGTGCTTCCCTTTCCCCGCGCAGCCTTCGAAGAGGCCATTCGTAAGGGCGGCAAAGGGGTAGAGGCTTCGCTCCGTGCCTTTGACGTGGGCTACAAGGCGGCGCAAGAAGGTGAGGCCAAGGCCCCAGAACCCGCCACCGCTGCGTCCAAGCCAGATACCCCCCAAGGCCCAGCGCGCCTTTTGGCCGAATGGCAGGCGCTTGTCACCCGCGCGGACAGGCTTCCGGGCGAGGCCGCGGCGATGGCCCGTGCCGGTTTGAAAAAAGTCGTGGAGTTTCAAGATCTCGCCTATGGCCGCGCCTATCTTGACCGGGTGGAAACCATGCTGGCCGTGGATCGCGCGCCGTTTGATCTGACGCGCGAAGCGGCGAAATACATCGCCAATGCGATGGCGTACGATGACATCATCCGCGTGGCGGATCAGAAAACCAAGCTGGGCCGCATGGCGCGGATTGGCCGCGAGATGGGGGCCAAGTCGAAAAACGTGATGCAAGTCACGGAATTCTTGCATCCGCGTGCTGAGGAATTGGTGTCACTCCTGCCCGCCCGCATGGGGGCCGCTTGGGCAGCAAACCCCAAGCGCATGGCGCTGATCGACCGGCTGTTCAACAAGGGCCGCCGCTTGCGCACCGACAGCCTGCGGGGTTTTTTGATGCTGCATGTGATGGGCGGGCTGAAAGGCTGGCGGCTCAAGACCCTGCGCCATGCCGAAGAGGTCGCGCATTTGAATCGCTGGCTGGCGACGGCGACCGCCTATCTGCCACACAACTACGATCTGGCGGTCGAGGTCATGCGCTGCCGCCGTCTGGTCAAGGGCTACTCCGACACCCATGCGCGGGGCCTGTCAAAGTTTGACCGGGTGCTTGCGGCGATTGCGCTGGTCAAAGACCGCGAGGACGCCGTCCTTTGGGCCGCGCGCCTGCGTGAGGCGGCGCTGAAGGACGAAGAGGGCAAGGCGCTCGACGGTGCCATCGCCACCATTCGCAGCTTTGCCTGACAGGGGGAAGGGGGCCTGTGCAGCCCCCTCGCACGTGCCGTGCTCACCCCCACGACGATTTGGCGCAAAGTATTTGGTAAGGCGCAAATCCAAAGGACCTTCCACAAGGGTCTTGCGCCTTTTGAAATACTCTCAGGGGGTGAGGTGCGTCAGCACCGAGGGGGCGGAACGCTCCTTAGCTTCCGGGCAAAGCGCGCGCGGCTTAGGCGAGCGTGCGATATTGGCCATCCCAATAGACCAACGCCCCCGCGCCGGGGCTGGTGCGAATGTCGCGGACACGGCCGATGATGATGGAATGGGTGGCGCGGTCGATCATCTCGTCCACAGTGCAGGCAAAGGCGGTGGGCGCGCCAACCAACAGCCGCGCGCCGCTGGTGGTTTCCCACTGGGCGCCGTCATAGCGGGCGGGGCCCTTCACGCCGCCAAAGCCTGAAAAGCGCTCGGCAACGCCCTGATGGGCGGCGCCGAGCGAGGACCAGCCGAAGCTTCCCCCGGGGGAAAACAGGGGCCAGCTGGAAGACGAGCGGTTGACGCAAGCCAAGATCAGCGCCGGATCGGCCGAGAGCGAGATGCCCGAGGTGATCACCAAGCCGTTCGCCTGATCGCCATCACCCACCGTTAAAACGCTGCAATTGCCGACAAAGGCACGCATCGCATCGCGGAAGGCTTTGGCATCGGGCTGATCGGTCATGGCGGCTCCTCGGCGGCTTTTGGCGTTGTTCTTATACGCAGCCGACCGCTTAACGGATGCCTGCCTTCGACAGTCGCGGCAGGACTTCTTCGGCGAAGTAGGGGAATTCGCGCAAGTAATCCACGAAAGACAGCGTGGTTCCGGCAAACCCCGCCTCGTGCAGCGAGATGATCCCGGCCGCCACCTGATCGGGCGTGCCGATCAGTGGAAAGCCGCCGTGACCCAAGGCAAAGCCGTAGCGGATCTGCGTCAATAGGTCATGCGGGAAAGACAGTGCATGTGCGAGCTGCAGGCGGATCAGGTTGTCAGTTGCCTCCCAGTCGGCGTTTTCATCGACGATATAATGCACATAATCGCGCGCCTCTTTTTCGGTGGGGCGGCAGACGACATGGGAGAAGGTGAGCACACCGACCTCGCGCTTCTTGGCGGCGGCCTGGGCCTTGAGGGCGGCGATTTCCTCTTTTGAGCGGGCCAGATCAATGGCTGGGGTGAAAAGGAAGTTGGCGTTGTCGGTGGCAAACTCGCGGCCCTGCGGGCTGCCTGCGGCGTTGATGATGGGAACCGAGCCGCGGATTGGAGCGGGGTCGCCTTTCAGGCCCTTGATGTTCTTGAAATAGGTCTTGTCCCAATCGAAATGCTCTTTGGAAGCCCAGATCTTGCGGATCAGATCATACCATTCCTGCGCATAGCCGTAACGGGTTTCATGATCATCGGGCAAGGATAGGCCCAGGGCTTCATATTCCGGCTTGTTCCAGCCCGCCACAATGTTGAGGCCGGCGCGACCATGCCCGATCTGGTCGATGGTTGCGATCTGTTTGGCCACGACCACAGGGTGATTGGCCGAGGCGTGGATGGTGGCAAAGACCGAGATGTCTTTGGTCGCGGCCAAAAGGCCCGCAGCCCAGGTCATGGTTTCCAACACCCCGCCGTGAAAGTCGGTCGGCCCGCCGTAGCCGATCCAGCGCGCGATCGGCAGCATGAAATCAATGCCCGCCGCGTCCAGCAGTTTGGCGAGGGCCAGATTGTTGTCCCAAGAATTGTCCCAGCGTTCCTTGGCTTGGGTCGGGGTCATGCCTGACGAGCAATTGGTGGAAAAGGTGCCCAGCTTGAAGCCGCCGGAGAGCATCCGGTTCTGTGTCATGTGATCCATCCTGTTGGTTGGGGTTTTGATGTTATTTTATGTTTGAAAGTCTATCTTAAAAAACCTTTGCGTCAACGGATTTCCCAAGGCAGGTTGGGGTGAAGCTAAGGTGGTGGGATGGCGAAGAAAAACCTTCAAACTCAAATAAATGCGGAAGATTCCGCTTTGGACCGGCGCTGGCATCTGGCGAAGTCGGGCTCGGAGGTGGACACGACCGAGTTGGAATTCGCGCTAATGCGCGCCTTTGAGGGATTCGGGCGGTGGCAGTCGGAGTGCTTGGCTTCGGTCTGCGATCTGGCGGCGACGGGGCCGGAAAATGCCATGCTGCACATCATCCGGATGAACGACCGGCCCAAGTCGTTGAAGGAAATCGCGCGGCTGATGAACCGCGATGACGTGCCCAATATTCAGTACAGCTTGCGCAAGCTGTTGGGGGCGGCGCTGATTATCCGGCTGGGCGCTGGGCGGTCGGGTGTGACCTATGCCTGCACCGAGGCGGGGCTGCGGGTGACCGATGACTATGCGGTGTTGCGGCGCAAGCTGCTGTTGGCTGAGATTGCCAATGTGCCGGGCTTTGCCGCGCGGCTGGCCGAGGCGAGCCGGACGTTGAACCTGCTCTCCGGGATCTATGAAGAAGTGGCGCGGGTGGCTGCGACGCATCGGCGCGGCTAGGGGCTGCGCTTGCGGCGGGGGTGGGGCCTCCGGCGGGGGTATTTGGGCCAAGATGAAAGGCTTAACGCTGCGCCAGTTGGGCCAGCGCGGCATGAAGCTTGGCTACGCCGGTTTCGGTGGTGACGATGCCGGGCGACAGCCGCAGGGTTTGGCTGCGGTGGTCGGTGGTGATACCTTCGGCGCGCAAGGCGGCGACGACTTGAGGCGCGGGCAGATCGTCGGGCAGGCGAAGCATGACCGAGCCGCCACGTTTGGTCTCGTGGCGCGGCGTGACGAGCGGCAGGGCGAGGCTATCGGCCATCTCGATCAGTTGCGCGGTCAGGCGCCGATTGTGGGCGAGAATGGCACCGTGGTCTTGGGCGGCGTGCCAGTCCATCGCAGGCAGGCTGGCCAGTGCGGCCATACAGCCCGGCGTGCCATTGTCAAAGCGGCGGATGTCGGGGGCATAGGCAAAGCGGGTGATGTCCCAGTTGAACGGGTTGTCTTGGCTGAACCAGCCGCGCAAGCTGGGGTGCAGGTGGGGGGTTAGGCGGGGGCTGACGTACAAGATGCCCGCGCCGGGGGTGCCGCACATCCATTTCAGTGACGTGGTGACCACGAAATCCACCTGCGGCGCGTGAACGTCAAACGGCAGAAGGCCGATGGCTTGGGTGACGTCGACGCCGATCAGGCTGCCCATGCGGCGGCCGTGGGCCACCATCCGGTTCAGGTCGATGCGGTGTGAGGTGGTGGAGGAGACCCAGGTGAGAAGCGCCAGGCCAACGTCTGGCGTCCAGGCGTCAAGGAAATCCTCATCCTCGACATGGGCGGCCCCTTGGCGGAAGGCCACGGTTTTGAGGGTAAAGCCATGGGCTTGGGCCATGCCGTTCAAAAGGAAATGGTTCGAGGGGAAGCAGTCGGCGCCGACGAGAACTGTACGTCCGTGCAAGTGGCCTGAGGGGAGCGATTGCACGAGGCTGTGGACGGCGGCGGTGACATTGTCGAAGGTGGTGACCGTTTGCGGAGCAGCGTTCAGGATGGCGCACCAGCGGTCGATGAACCGCGCGCGCAAGGGCAGGACATAGCCCCATTGGCTGTCATCGGGGCGACCCCAAACGGTGGCGAACTCGGCCATGGCACGGGCGATGTCGCCGTCTTTGCCTGGGTACATGCCGATGGAGTGATAGAGAAAATAGGCGTCTTGCATCAGGCCAATCCGGGGGCTGGGGTGTAGCGGTCTTTCATCGCCGCTGGAGCGGCGGCCTGCAAGGCCGAAAGGGTTTGTATAACGGCCGCGCGGCCGTGATGCGCAAGTGCTTCGAAGGGACCGCGGGGAAAGTTCAGGCCGAGTTTCATGGCGGTGTCGATACCTTTCGCCGTGGTGCCGCCTTCGCAAAGGAGCCAGTGCGCCTCGTTGATGAGTGTGGCTTCGATGCGCAAAGCGATTTGGGCGGCATCTGCCGGAGCGGGGCCGGGCTGTGTGGGGTGCAGGAAGCCTTGGCCGGATTTTCGGCCAAGATGGCCTGCGGCAACCTGTGCCTCAAGTGCTGCGAAGACGTGATAGCGCGGATGGTGGCCCATGGCGACGAACATCCCGCGGGTCGCGGCGAGGTTAATGTCGGCGCCGATGAGGTCAATGAGCGACAGCGGGCCAAGGCGGTATCCCGCGGTGAGCATGGCTGCATCAATGTCGGAGGGCGTGCGACCTTCAGCCAGCAGGGCCAGCGCCTCGCCGTAGAAGGGGCGCGCGCAGCGGTTGACGATGAATCCCGGTCTGTCGGGGCATTGAATGACGGTTTTTCCAGCTTTTTCCGTTATTTGCTGTGCTATCTTGATGTTTTGCATCAAGGTGCTGTCATGCGGCGCCAGCTCCACCAGTTTCATCGCGGTGGGTGGGTTGAAGTAATGCAACGCCAGCACGCGGGCCGGATGGGCGAGCCCGGCGGCAATGTCGCGGACCGGGATCGAGGAGGTGTTGGTGGCGAGGATGCAATCGGGCCGGAGGATGGCTTCGAGGTGGCGGAAGAGGTCTTGTTTGGCCGCGAGCTGTTCGACAATGGCCTCGATCACCAGGTCGCAGGGGGCGAACTCGGCAAGCGTTTCGGCGATGGTCAGGTGGGCGAGCGTGGCGGTGCGTGCGGCCTCGGTCAGTTTGCCGGCGCTGACGCGGGCGGTGAGGGCCTGTTCCATCCGGTCGCGGGCGCTGTCGCGGGTTGGAGCGTGGGGGGCGGTGGCGATGACGGGAAAGCCCGCGGCCGCGTAGACCTGCGCGATGCCAAGGCCCATGGTGCCAAGGCCGATGACGCCGATGGTGGGGGTGGCGGCGGTCATTGGCCCTTGAACTCGGGTTTGCGTTTGTCGCGGAAGGCGCGGATGCCTTCCGCCTTGTCGGCGCTGTCGAGGAGGCGTTCGAAGGCCGCGCGCTCCTCGTGCAGCGCAAGCGCTGTCTCGTCGCCCGCCACCAGCGCCGCTTTGGCGGCCTGCAGGGCGAGGGGTGCGCGTTTGCACATTCGTACAATCAGTGTCTCGGCTTCGGGCAGGGCGGGACCGGCGGCAAGCCACCCGGCAATTCCCCATTCATAAGCCGTTGGCGCATCAATGATTTCGCCGCCCAGCACCATGCGCGTGGCCCGCGCGCGGCCCACCAGCGCCAAAAGCCGCTGTGCGCCGCCTGCGCCGGGGATGAGGCCAAGGTTGGTTTCGGGCAGGCCGAGCTTCGCATCGGCCCCGAGCACCATCATGTCAGCCATGAGCGCAAGTTCGAACCCGCCGCCCAGAGCAAATCCATCAACGGCGGCGACCAGCGGCTTGGGAAAGGCGCGGATCGCGGCCCAATGTGCCTTGCGTGGGTCAGCCGCGCCTTGGGCTGTGGTCTTGGTTTCAATCTCGGCGATATCAGCGCCGGCGGCAAAATTGCCCGTCGCCCCGCAAATCAGGGCCGCGCGGATGGACGGGTCTGCGGCCGCCGCCGTCAGCGCCTCGGCCACCCGGCCCAGCAAGGCCGTGTTCAGCGCGTTTTTCGCCTCTGGTCGGTACAGGGTGAGTTTCACCCAGCCGTCGTGATGTTCGCTGATGACCTGTTCCATCCCGTCAGTCTGGGATGCTGCGACAAATTATTCAAGATAGAAATTTCAAGCTTGAAATTGTTTTCATCGAGTGACACGCTATCTGCCAAACGCGCCTGATGGAGGACGACATGAAGATTCTGTGCCTTGGGGGCGGACCGGCTGGTCTTTACTTTGCGATCTCGATGAAGCTGCGCGACCCGTCGCATGATGTGACGGTCTTGGAGCGCAACAAGGCCAATGACACCTTTGGCTGGGGGGTTGTGCTGTCGGATGATGCGCTGGGTCGGATGCAGCGCAATGATCCGAAATCGACCGATACGATTCGCAGCCATTTTTCCTATTGGGACGATATCGCCGTGGTGCGTGGCACCGAACGGTCTGTTTCGGGCGGGCATGGATTTGCCGGGATCGGCCGCAAGCAGATGCTGATCATCTTGCAAGCGCGGGCGCGGGAACTGGGCGTGAAGATGCAGTTTGAGGCCGAGTTCAAGACGGCCGAGGAATACCGCACCGAGTATGATCTGGTGGTGGCCACCGACGGCATCAACAGCCTGGTGCGGCGGGAATATGCCGATGTGTTCAAGCCCGACATTGATCAGCGTCTGGTCAAATTCGTTTGGCTCGGCACACATCAAAAGTTTGACGACGCCTTTACCTTTATCTTCGAAAAGACCGAATGGGGCTGGTTCTGGGCCCATGTCTATCAGTTCGATGACAACACCGCGACCTTCAT
>JBMSKG010000146.1:0-7600 GCA_049419625.1 Paracoccaceae bacterium
GGCGCAGGTCATGGACCCCCCGGCATTGGAGCGGCTGTTCCAAATCTTTTCAGCGCAAATGGAGGCGTTGCTTGAGGCCATTGCGACCCAAACAAAGCCTGCAGAGCGTGCCAATCTGGTGCAGCAGTGTCATGCCGGGGCCGGGGCGGCGGCGGTGATCGGGGCGCTGCAACTGCGCCATTGCCTTGCCGATCTGGAAGGCGCCTATGGCACCGGTGATACTGCCGCCATTCAACGGGGGCGCAAAACGCTTGAGAGGCTTTGGCCAGAGATCAAGGCCGCTTTGGCGCGCGGTGCGGCTTTGGCGGTGTAGGCCTGACGGATCCTGCCGGCGAAATCTCATTCCTTGCGTCGCGGCGTTACATCCGCCAAGGCTTGATAAAGGTGATGTTCAGCCAGCGTCAGTCTCGGCAGACATCCGCAGCAAGGGCATCATCAGCGCGAACAACTCGGCCTGCGAGCTGATGGTGCATTTGGCGTAAAGCTGGCGGCGGAACACCTTGACGGTCTGCGGCGAAAGGCCCAGTCGCAGGCCAATGGACGGTGTCGAATGTCCGCGCAGGATCATCAGCGCCACTTCGGCCTGCCGCTGGCTTAGCCGGATCCCGTGGCGCTGTTGCAGCGCGCCAATCACCTCGGCGGTGATGTCATCCGCTCCGCCCCCCGGGGCAAGCCCGGCCCAGTGCTGTTCGACCAAGGCGGTCAGGATCGGGGCCAGACGCTGTGCCAAGACGACTTCGGCGGCAGAGAACGCCCGCGCCGAGGTTGCATCGCGACCAAGGCAGATGTTCAGCGAAACATCAGGCCTTGGATAGGCGATGAAGGTCAACTCATCCAGAAGCGTGGTTTGCTGGTAATACTCGGTAAAATACTGCGAGCGCTGGAAGGCATCCGGTGCCACATCCCGCAGCCGATATACGCCATCGGCAACGCGCGAGGTGTGCAGCGCGTGATAGGGGTCCAAAAGATAAGCCCCGGCCAGATAGGTCTTTTCCAACTGGGAAAAGACCTGCGGGCTGTCAGACTGACGATAAAGCACCTGCGGCGGCCCGGAATCGCGGTAGGCCAGAACGATCAGGTTGTCTGGTGCCAGACATCGGCGCAGCCAATCATGCAGCACGCTTTCAAATTCGGGGCCGCCTAGGCGACGGATCACTTCGGCGAGCCGAGCTTCGGCGGCATTGGGCAGCGGGCGCATCATACCTCTTTGGGGGTATATACCCCCTTGGCGCAGAAAACTAACGTCGGACAGGATTCTGGGGGGGTATGCACAGGATGTCAACGGCGATCGAGATCAGATCCGCAGTAAAGCGCTATGGCACGACCACGGCGCTGCATTCGATCTCGCTTGAGATTGCCGACAATGAATTCTTCACCCTCTTGGGTCCGTCAGGCTGCGGCAAGACCACGCTTTTGCGCTGTATCGCGGGGTTTGAGGATTTGAACGAGGGCGAGATCCGCCTATTTGGGCGCGATATTGCCCGGCTTGATCCCAACCATCGCCCGGTCAACACCGTGTTTCAGCAATATGCGCTGTTTCCACACATGACCGTGTTGGACAATGTGGCCTTCGGGCTGAAGATGAAGGGGATGGGGCTGGCCGACCGCACGGCGCGCGCGGGCAAGATGCTGGAGATGGTCCATCTGTCGGCCTTCGCCAACCGCATGCCCGCGCAGCTTTCAGGCGGCCAGCAGCAGCGCGTCGCGCTGGCCCGTGCGCTGGCCCCGGAACCCAAGGTTCTGTTGCTGGACGAGCCGCTGTCGGCGCTGGACCTGAAACTGCGCCAAGCGATGCGGGTGGAGTTGAAAACGCTGCAGGAACAGACCGGCATCACCTTTGTCTTTGTGACGCACGATCAGGAAGAGGCGCTGACGATGTCGGACCGCATCGCAGTGATGTCACAGGGCCGGGTGCAGCAGGTTGGCAGCGCGCGCGACATCTATGAGGCTCCGGTCAACCGCTTTGTCGCTGACTTTATCGGCGAGACGAACCTTCTGGAGGTCACCGTTGATGCGGTCGCCGGTGCGGTGGCCAAGGTCACCCTGCCGGGTGGGCAAAAGATCACCTGCCCTGTCGCCCAAGGCGTCATGCCGGGCAAGCATCACCTGTCGATCCGGCCTGAGCGCATTTCACTTGCGGCCACGGGGGATCTGGAAGCGGTGGTGGATCGCATCGTCTATTTGGGCACTGATCTGCAGATCCTGACACATCTGACCACCGGCGAAGCGTTTCACATCCGCATGCAGAATTCGGCCCGGATTGCGCTGCCCGCCCCCGGCGACCGCGTTGCCTTGCAGATCGAGGAAGGCGCTGCGCGCCTTTTGGCGGACTGATGGCGGGGATGGCCCCTGAGTCTGGCGCGGGCGGCGGCGGCAAGGCGGGCCTTGGCTATCGCCGTCTGATCGGCCCGCTGCTTATCCCGACTTGGGTGATGATCGGGATTTTTCTGGTCCTGCCGGTCCTTCTGATGGCGGTCTATTCCTTTCTGACAAAGGAATTTCGGGGCGGCGTGATCTGGGAGTTCACGCTTGCGGCCTATGACCAGTTCTTTCTGAACCGGGGCCTTTTTGGCGATGAACCGCCCGTGATCGAATGGACCTATATCACCATCTTCTGGCGGTCGATCTGGCAGGCGGCGGTGGCCACGCTAATCTGTCTGGCGGTCGGCTTTCCGACCGCATGGTTCATTGCCACAAGGCCCCCAAAATCGCGCGCGATCTGGCTGTTTCTCATCACGGTGCCCTATTGGGTGAACCTGTTGATCCGCACCGTCAGCCTGAAATTCCTGATCCGCGACAATGGTCCCTTGAACGAAAGCCTAATGGCGATGGGTCTGATTTCCGACCCGCTGCCTTTGGTGAACACAAACCTTGCGGTGCAACTGGGCCTGTTTTACAGCTATTTGCCCTTCATGGTGCTGCCGATCTATGCCGCTGTCGAGCGCTATAACTTTGCGCTGTCCGAGGCAGCGGCAGATCTTTACGCCAACCGCTGGGTGACGCTGCGCGAGATCGTGTTACCCGTTGTCAAACCCGGCATCATTGCCGGCTGTATCCTTGTATTCGTGCCCTCGCTCGGGGCCTTCCTCGCCCCCGATCTTCTAGGTGGGGCCAAGACCTTTATGATCGGATCGCTGATCGACGAGCAATTTCGCGGCTCGCAAGGCAACTGGCCCTTTGGGGCCGCTGCCGCGATGATCCTGATGACGCTCGTGCTGATTGTCCTCTTGATCTACGCCCGCGCACAAACAAAAGCGGAGGCGCGATGAAAGGTGTGCGCCATTATCCGGGGTTTTTGGCCATGGCGGTGGCCTGTCTGGCCATTCTCTATGTCCCGCTGATTGTGGTGATGGTCTACAGCTTCAACGATTCCACCTCGATCACCACCTGGGGTGGGTTTTCGTGGCGCTGGTATGCCGATGTTTTTACCGGCCCCGAGGCACCCCGGTTCAAGGCGGCGGCTTGGAATTCCCTTACCATCGCAGTGCTGGCAGCCACCGCCGCCACCACGATCGCCGTGGCCGCCTCGCTTGCCATGATCCGGGGCGGGCGTTTCCGGGGGAAATCAACCACCTTCGCGCTGATCAACCTGCCGCTTATGGTGCCTGAAATCGTCACCGCTGTGGCCACGCTGATCTTCTTTTCGGCCATCGGCCTGACCACGGGTTATATGACGATCCTCATCGCCCATATCGTCTTTTGCATCCCCTTTGCTTACCTGCCCATTGCCGCGCGGCTGCAAGGGATCGAGGACAGCTATGAACAAGCCGCCCGCGATCTGTACGCCACCCATTGGCAGGCGTTTCGGCTGGTCTTGTTGCCGCTGATGCTGCCGGGGGTGGTGTCGGGCTTTCTTCTGGCCTTCATCATCTCGCTGGATGATTTCATCATCACGAACTTTGTCAAAGGCGCGGGCATGGAAACCCTGCCCACCGCGATCTTTGGCTCGGTCAAGCAAGGCATCAAGCCCAACATCATGGCGATTTCGACCATGATGCTGGCAGTCTCGATTCTGTTCGTCACGCTGTCCTACTTCGTCAACCGCATCGGGCAAAGAACCCGATCCTGAACCTAATGGGAGTTTACCATGAAGAAGCTTCTTTCCACCGCCACCGCCTTTGCCTTTTTGGCAGGCGGTGCCCATGCCGAGGGCTCGCTCTCGGTCTATCACTGGTTCGAATACATCCCGCAGGAACTGGTGGACAAATTCACCGCCGAAACCGGCATCGCGGTGACCATCGACACCTATGACAGCAACGAATCCATGCTGGCCGCGCTGAAGGCGGGCAAGCTGGGCCAGTATGACGTGGCTGTGCCGGGCGATTATATGGTCGAGATCATGGCTAAGGAGGGGCTTCTGGACAGCTTCGCCCCGGCCGATCTACCGAACTTTGGCAATATCGCCCCAGAATGGGTGGATGTGCCCTTCGATCCCGGCCGCAAATCGTCGATCCCGTATCAGTGGGGCTCGACCGCGTTTTCGGTGAACCGCGATGTCTATACCGGCGACATCAACACGCTGGCGATGATCTTTGATCCGCCTGCCGAACTGCAAGGCAAGATCAACGTGCTAGACAGCCAGGGCGAAGTGCTTGCGCTGGGGTCGATCTATCTTGGCATCCCGCAATGCTCGACCGACAAAGAGCAGCTCAAGGCGCTGAACGACATGCTGATCAACGCCAAGCAGCATTGGGCCTCGTTCGGGTCTGACACGGCCAAGGATGTTCTGGTGTCGGGCGATGCGGCAGCCGGGATGATCTACAACGGCTTTTCGGCCAAGGCCCGCGCCGAGGGGGCGAATGTCGAGTACGCCTATCCCAAGGAAGGCTTCGTCGTCTGGATGGACAATGTGGTGTTGCTGAAGGATGCGCCCAACCGTGACAATGCGCTGAAGTTCATGAACTTCCTTCTGGACCCGGCAAATGCGGCCGCGGTGACCAACTATGCCGCCTATACCGCAGGCGTGACGGGGGTGGAGCAGTTCTTGGACGAGGCGATCAAGTCCAGCCCCGAGAACAACCCACCGGCAGATGCGCCGAAGGGCAGCTTCATTCAGGTCTGCGATCAGGAGACTCAGACTTTCTATGACGCGATCTGGACCAATCTGAAAAAGTAACCTGACAGGGCCGGGACACCCCGGCCCTATCCCCCGATTGGAGGCCCCATGTCCCTGAACATCGCGCTTTGGCAGGGCCCCTCGCCCGAAGGGTCGGACGACCGCGCCTTTGCCACCCTTGAGGCCGCACTGACCGCTGCGGCGGCTATGGGGGCGGTGACGCTCGTGGCGCCCGAAGTGTATTTGCCCGGCTATAATCAGCCCGACATTCCCGCCAAAGCGCAAGTTCGCGGCGGTGCGTGGCATCAGCGGCTGGCGGCACTGGCGCGAACGCATGGCTGTGGCATCGTCATCGGCTATGCCGAACGCGATGGCGCGACGATCTACAATTCCGCCGTGGCCTTTGATGCCCGTGGCCAAGAGATCAGCCATTACCGCAAGGTCCAGCTTTTTGGCCCCCGCGAAAAGGCGATCTATGCGCCGGGCGATGCGGTTTCGACCTTTGACCTGCACGGCGTGCCGACAGCGATGCTGATCTGCTATGACGTGGAATTCGCCCCCTTGGTGCGCAAGCTGGCCGAAGCGGGCACACGCCTTGTGCTGGTGCCCACCGCCAACCCCGAGCCAAACACCCATGTCAGCCGTCTGGTGGTGCCGACCCATGCGATCAACCATTCCATGACCATCGCCTATGCCAATTATTGCGGAACAGAGGGTGACATCACCTATTGCGGAACGTCCGTGATTGCCGCGCCCGATGCCACGATTCTGGCCGCCGCAGGGCCCAGCCCAACCCTGCTGGTGACAGACATCGATCGCGCGCCAGACCCCGCGCTGATGCAGACCCAGCTTCAAGACCACAGACCGATTTAAGAAGGCCACCATGCCGAAAGACACCCGCGACAGCCGCTATGATGTTCTGTTTGAACCCGTTCGCATCGGGCCAAAGCTGGCCAAGAACCGGTTCTATCAGGTCCCGCACTGCAATGGTGGCGGCTATCGCGATCCGTCGGCTGTGGTGGAAATGCGCCGGACCAAGGCCGAAGGCGGCTGGGGTGTGATCTTTACCGAACAGACCGAGATTCACCCGACCTCGGAAATCACTCCCTTTATTGAACAACATTTGTGGGATGACCGCGACATTCCGGCGTTGGCGCGGATGGCCGAGGCGATGAAATCACATGGCGCGCTGGCGGGCATCCAGCTGGCCTATTCCGGCATCAACGGACCAACCCTTTACTCGCGCGAAGTTCCCCTTGCGGTTTCGGGCGGTCCGATCCTGACCTTCACCTCTGACCCGGTGCAGGCCCGAACGATGGATCGCGAGGATATTCGTGACCTGCGCCGCTGGTTCCGCAACGCCTTTCGCCGCAGCCAGACGGCGGGCTTTGACCTGATCTGCCTCTACGGCGCGCATGGCTTTGGCATCTTGCAGCATTTCCTGTCACGCAACACCAACCACCGCAGCGATGAATACGGCGGCAGCCTTCAGAACCGCGCCCGGTTCTTGCGCGAAATCGTCGAAGAGGCGCGCGAAGAGACGCGCGGCGAATTGGCGATCTCGCTGCGCCTGTCGCTGCATGAGGCGGGCGAGATGGGCTTTTCCAATGCCGAATTGCGCGATTTCATCGAGATGCACGGTGATCTGCCCGATATCTGGGATCTGGCACAAGGGACGTGGGAGGCCTGTTCGGGCACCTCGCGGTTCAAGCCTGAGGGGGCACAGGAAGATCTGGTCAAGGGCATCAAGTCGCTGACATCAAAGCCCGTGGTGGGCGTGGGCCGCTTCACCAGTGCCGATGCCATGGTGCGGCAGATCCGCTCGAGGATCCTTGATTTCATCGGGGCAGCCCGGCCGTCGATCGCTGATCCTTTCCTGCCGAAAAAGATCGAAGAGGGGCGGTTCGACGACATCCGCGAATGTATTGGCTGCAATATCTGCGTATCGGGGGATATGACCCAAGGCATCAGCCGCTGCACCCAGAACACCGCCTTCATGGAAGAATGGCGCAAAGGCTGGCACCCGGAACGGATGCACCCCAAGGGCAAGTCAGAAAGCGTCCTGATCGTGGGCGCGGGCCCAACGGGGTTGGAGGCGGCGCATATCCTTGGCAAGCGCGGCTATCAGGTGACGCTGGCCGAGGCCACCACCATATTGGGCGGCCGCGTTGCGCGCGAACGGGCCCTGCCGGGGCTTTCTGCATGGGGCCGCGTGGCCGATTACCGCGCCGGACAAATCGCGCCGATGCCGAATGTGCAGACCTATCTCGACAGCCCTCTGACCGCCGAGGATATCTTGAGCTTTGGGGTTGAGCATGTCGCGATTGCAACGGGCTGCCACTGGCGTCGTGATGCAGTGGCGCGGCTGCATCTGCACCCGATCCCGACCGATCCAGCGATGCCCATCTTTACCCCAGACGACCTGATGTCAGGGGCAGGCCCGAAGGGCGGCACGGTCCTGCTTTATGATGACGACCACTTCTACATGGGCAGCGTCTTGGCCGAGCTTTTGATCGCGCGCGGCTGTAGCGTCCATTTCGTCAC
>JBMSKG010000147.1:0-7582 GCA_049419625.1 Paracoccaceae bacterium
CGCCCCGTGCCGCCGCGCCTCCTGCCGATCGCGCGGGGCGAGGCGGCCGCCCCCTTGGGCCTTGCCCTGGCCGATGTGGCGCAGCTTTATCTGCAAAGCTTTGCCGCCAACCTGTGCCTGATCGCCACGCGCCACATCCCCCTTGGCCAGACCGAAGGGCAGGCGGTTTTGGCGCGGCTTCTGCCCGATATCGTGGCGCTTGGTGACCGCGCTGCGCTGGCGGACACCGAAGATCTCGGCAGCGCCACGCTTGCGGCTGATCTGGCCGCGATGCAGCACGAAACCATGGATGTCAGGATTTTTCGCACATGACCCTTCCCCCACATGGCCCTTTGCGGGTGGGCATCGGCGGCCCGGTTGGCGCGGGCAAGACCACGCTGACCGAAAAGCTGGCCCGCGCGCTGGCGCCGCATCTGTCGATGGCCGTCATCACCAATGACATCTACACCCGCGAAGATGCCGAGGCGCTGATGCGCGCGCAGGTCCTGCCCGCCGAGCGGATCCGGGGCGTGGAAACCGGCGGCTGCCCGCATACGGCGATCCGCGAGGATGCCTCGATCAACCTTGCCGCCGTGGCCGATCTGACGCGGGCCTTTCCCGATCTTGATCTGATCCTGATCGAAAGCGGTGGCGACAATCTTGCCGCCACCTTCAGCCCGGAACTGGCTGACCTGACGCTTTACATCATCGACACCGCCGCCGGGCAGGACATTCCGCGCAAACGTGGGCCCGGCGTGACCCGATCCGACCTTTTGATCGTCAACAAAACCGATCTTGCGCCCTATGTCGGCGTCGATCCTGATCTCTTGTTCAACGACACGGCCCGCGCCCGCGGCGCACGGCCCTTTGTCATGGCCGAACTGCGCCATGGTAAGGGTGTTGATGAAATCGTCGCCTTCATTCTGCGGCACGGTGGGCTAAAGCGCGGCCCTGTTCCGGTTGTGCCCAAAGGCTAAGGGTTGGGGGCCTTCTTGGGGCCCTGCGTCTTAACTCGCCAGCCCTTCGGCAGCAGGCGAACCGCCACAAAGCTGCAAGGCCACACCGGCCGAGGCCATGGCGGCGGCCACCTCGGGCGGGGGCGGGGCGTCGGTGACGACCAGATCCAGAAACTCGAACCCCGCCACCCGGATAAAGCCCCGCCGCCCGAATTTGCTGGCATCCGTCACCATGACCCGCCGCTCGCCGCAGGCCAGTACCATGCGGGCAAATTCCGCCTCTTGCAGATCAAAGTCCATCACTCCCGAGGCATCCACCGCGCCTGCCGAAATGATCGCATGTTGTACGGCAAAGCTGCGGATGAACTCCAAGGCCGAGGCCCCCAGTGCTGCACCACTGTCGCCGCGCAATTCGCCCCCGGCCATGAACACCCGATTGCCGTTCACCGTGGCCAAAGTGCGGGCAATATCAGACGAATTCGTCACCACCGTCAGCCGCCGATGGGTCAAGAGTTCCCGCGCGAGAAAACTGGTGGTGGTGCCGGTGTCCAGCATCAGGCTGTCGCCATCGGCGATCTGTTCGGCAAGGTGGTGCGCAATTGCGCGCTTGGCGGCGGCATTCTCACGCATCCGGCGGTCAAAAGGGGCCTCACCAGTCTGGCCTGCCAGCCCCACCGCGCCATGCACCCGCACCACGGCTCCCGCTTCGGCCATCGCGCGCACATCGCGCCGCACCGTTTCGGCCGACACCGCCAAAGCCTGCGCGACCGCCGCCAGCGACAAGGCACCTTGTTCCTGCAAAAGCCGCAGAATCGCCCCATGGCGCTTGTTTAGCATTTTGGCCAAAGCCCCCACCAGGATTGTGGAATTTCAGGCATATACTGACCGAAAATTGCCCATGTTTCAATAACTCGGTCAATGAATCCACAGTTATCCTGATTTTTGATTGACACGAAGCCACTTGGTGACGCGTAATTTTGTCAGAACAAAAGGCGCAGGCGCGCCAATCCTACCCGCGTCCCAAGCGCCCGAACCACCCAACCAGCCTGCCGTATCTCCGGCGGGCTCTTATCAGGGAGTGTCCTATGCGCCTGCCTCTAACCCTTGCCGCCTTACTCTGCGCCTCAACCGCCATGGCACAGGAATCGACCGATCCGATCAAGCTCACTTTGCATGACTGGACAGGCCAGCTCATCACCACCCAGTTGATGGGCGAGGTGCTGAAGAAGGGCGGCTATAACGTTGAATATGTTCAGGCCGACTATCTGGCCCAATTTGCCGGTCTGGAAACTGGCGATCTGCATGTGGCCATGGAAATCTGGGAAACCACGGGGCGCGATGCGATGGACGCCTCCACCGCGACGGGCAATGTCGAGGTTTTGGGTGCCACCGGCATGCAAGCCAAAGAGGAATGGTGGTATCCGCTTTACATGAAGGAAAAATGCCCCGGTCTGCCGAATTGGGAAGCCTTGAAAGACCCCGCCTGCGCCGAGGCGTTCAGCACCGCCGAAACCGCGCCGAAGGGCCGTTATCTGGGTGGCCCGGTGACATGGGGTGGCTTTGATGAGGAACGTATCGCCGCCCTTGATCTGCCGTTTGAGGTGATCCACGCGGGCACCGATGCCGCCCTGTTCGCCGAATTGGAATCCGCCTATCAGCGCCAAGCCCCGGTCATGCTCTGGGTCTATGCCCCGCATTGGGCGCCCGCCAAGTTCGAAGGCGAATGGGTGGAGTTTCCGACCTATGAGGCCGCCTGCTATACCGATCCGGCATGGGGGGGAAACCCAGATGCGGCGTATGACTGCGGCAAGCCCTTTGGCGATATCTGGAAAGTCGGCTGGTCGGGCGTGAAAGACAAATGGCCCGGCGCGCATAAGGCCATTCAGGCCTTTACCATCGACAATGCCGCGATGGGCCAGATGATCACCGAGGTGGACCTGAACGGCAAAGCCATTGAGGCCGTGGTGGCCGATTGGATGGCCGCGAATGAGGCCACGTGGAGCACTTGGATCGCCAAGTAATCCCTAAAGCCCCTATTGCAAAACCTTACCCCGGCGTATCACCCGATGCGCCGGGGCCAGATGAAACCGGGTTCCCTGATGTCTGACGACAGCGCAACGCTGGTCTGCCGCAACCTTTGGAAGGTGTTCGGCGCCCGTGCCTCTGAATCCTTTGCCGCCGCCGGGGGCGATGCGGCGCGGCTGGCTGCCCTTGGCCTTGTGCCTGCCGTGCGTGCGGTCGATCTGACCGTCCAGCGCGGCGAAATCTTTGTCATCATGGGGCTGTCCGGGTCGGGCAAGTCGACGCTGGTGCGGCTGATGTCGCGGCTGATCGAACCCACCGCCGGGCAGGTCTTGTTCAATGGTCAAGACCTTTTGACCGCGACTGAGGCCGAGATGACGCAGATCCGGCGGCACAAGATGGGCATGGTGTTTCAACACTTTGCCCTGTTGCCGCATCTGACGGTTCTGGAAAACGTCGCCTTCCCTTTGGATGTTCAAGGCGTTGCGCGCCCCGAACGTGAGGCCCGCGCGCGCGAGATGATCGCGCTGGTCGGCCTTGCAGGCCGCGAAGGGGCCTATCCGCGCCAATTGTCGGGCGGGCAGCAACAGCGCGTAGGCATCGCGCGGTCTTTGGCGGTCGAGCCTGAATTGTGGTTCTTGGACGAACCCTTTTCCGCCCTTGACCCCCTGATCCGTCGCGAGTTGCAGGACGAGTTTATCCGCCTGCAATCAAGGTTGCAAAAGACCATCATCTTCATCACCCATGACTTTGACGAAGCCATCCGTCTGGCCGACCGTATCGCCATCATGAAGGACGGGCAGATCGAACAGATTGGCACGCCGCAGGATCTGGTGCTGCACCCCGCCACCGATTACGTGCGCGCCTTTACCGGGGCGGTGGCCAAGGCCAAGGTGGTGCGTTTGGCCTCACTGGTCACCCCCGGCCCGGTGCCTGCGGGCGTGACCCTTCTGCCCGCTCGCGCCACGGTGGCCGAGGCGGGGCAGGCCTTTCTGGGCGGTCAGGCGCTGGTGGGGGTCGAAGAGGGTGGCACGCCCATCGGCACCGTGGCGCGGGAGGATGTTATTCGCCTCTTGCTGGGGGGTGAGGCGTGATCCGGCCCAGCCCTTTGCCCGCACTTGGCACCACGCGCCCATTGTGGGTGGTAACGGTTGCCCTTGCGGTGGCGCTGTGGCTTTGGGGCCAAACCTTTCTGCCCTTTGCCTTTGACTACCCGAAATCCGCCCAGATCCCCGCCGCGCGCTGGATCGGCGGCGCGATCACATGGCTGGTGAAAGAGGCCGCCGTTGGCCCCATCGCTTTTGCTGACCTGACCCGCGCGGTTTCAACGATTATCGACGTGCCCTATCAGGCCGCCCTTGGCCTTCTGGCCGACGGGGTGCAGCGCCAAGAGGCCGGGCAAACGCTGCAATTGGTGCCGCCCTTGTCATGGCTGGCCGTCATTTCGATCATGGCACTTTTCGCCCATTGGGCGGGCGGGGCAGGGCTGGCGGCGCTGGTCGCGGCCTGTTTCATATTCGTCGCGATCTTTGGTCACTGGCATGCCACCATGGTCACGCTGGCCTCTATCGTGGTGGCCGTGCCCTTGGGTGTGGCGGGGGGCCTTGGCCTTGGCATCCTTGCCTGGCGCAACCCATGGTTTGAGCGCGCCTTGCGCCCGTTTCTCGACCTGATGCAGACCATGCCGGTCTTTGCCTATCTGGTGCCGATCCTGATCCTGTTTGGTTTTGGCCCCACGGCGGCGGTGATTGCCACGCTGATCTATGCCACCCCGCCGATGACCCGCATCACCACGCTTTCCCTGTCGCGCGTGCCGTCCGAGACGCACGATCTGGCCACCATGGTGGGCTGCACCCCGCGCCAGCGGTTGTGGCGCGTTCTGGTCCCCTCGGCGCGAGAGCCTTTGCTGGTAGGCGTCAATCAGGTCATCATGCTGTCGCTGAACATGGTCATTATCGCCTCGATGATCGGGGCAGGGGGGTTGGGCTTTGAAGTGCTGAACGCGCTGCGGCGGCTGGATTTCGGCACCGGGCTGGAGGCGGGGCTGGCCATCGTGGCGCTGGCCATCGCGCTCGATCGCCTTAGTCAAGCCATCGCGCATCGCAGCGCGGACACGGTGCAGACCACCGGCCTTGCCCGCCATCCCTATCTGGTGGCCGCCCTTGTCTTCGCCCTTGGCGCGGGGCTGATCGGCCTTGTCCTGCCCGCCGTGCAAACCTACCCCGAGGCGGCGCATCTTTCCACGAGCCCCTTTTGGGCGGCACTGGTCGAATGGATCAACGTCACTTTCTTTGACGCGCTTGAGGCGGTGAAGAACGCGATCCTGACTTGGGTGTTGGTGCCGACCAAACGCTTCTTGCTGGGCCTGCCATGGCTGGCCGTGGTCGCCCTTTTGGGCCTTCTGGGTTGGCGGTTGGGCGGGCTGCGGTTGGGCATCCTCTGTGCGGGCCTGTCCTTCCTGATCGCGGCCACCGGGCAATGGGAAAAGGCGATGATCACCGTCTATCTGTGCGGCATCTCGACCCTGATCGCCATGGGGCTGGGCCTGCCCATCGCCATCTGGGTGGCCGAGCGTGACCGCTGGTGGACCGTCACCCGCGTTGTGATTGACACGCTGCAAACCCTGCCGAGCTTTGTTTACCTCATGCCCATCGTCATGCTGTTTCGCGTGGGCGATTTCACCGCGATGATCGCGGTGGTCGCCTATGCGGTGGTCGCCTCGGTCCGCTATACGGTGCTTGGTCTGCAAGGTGTGGACCCGCGATTGATCGAGGCGGGCCGCGCCATGGGCTGCACGCCGTGGCAGATCTTGACGCGCATCCGGCTGAAATTGGCGTTGCCCGAAATCCTTTTGGGCCTGAACCAAACCATCATGTTTGCCCTGTCGATGCTGGTCATCACCGCCCTTGTCGGCACCCGCGACCTTGGCCAAGACGTCTATATCGCGCTGACCAAGGCGAACCCGGGCAACGGTCTGGTGGCGGGTCTGGCGATTGCCTTCATTGCCATCATCGCCGACCGGCTTTTGTCGGCCGCCGCCCGGTCGGCGCGGGAGAAACTCGGATTGGAGGGCGCCACATGATCGCAGCCATGATCCCTGACAGCATCCGCGCCTTGCCCTGCTGGCAAGGTGAGATCACCGCCGAACCGCTGCATGGCGGGCTGTCGAATGAGAGTTGGAAGGTGACCGATGCCGCGGGTGCCCATGTCGTGCGCTTTGGCCGCGACTACCCGTTCCACCATGTCGACCGCGCGCGCGAAGTGATGACCGCCCGCGCCGCCCATGCCGCAGGCTTTGGTCCGGCGGTGGAATATGCGGCCCCCGGCGTCAGCGTGGGGCGCTTTATCACAGCGGGCACATGGACCCCCGCCGATTTGCGCGTGGCCCCCCACCGGGTGGGCGCACTCTTGCGCCGCTTTCACCATGAGATGCCCGCCCATGTCAGCGGTGCGGGCTTCATCTTCTGGCCCTTCCACGTGATCCGCGACTATGCCCGTACCATTGCCGCAGGCAGCAGCCCCTTTGCCCCCGGCCTGCCCGATCATCTGGCGCTGGCCGCCAAGCTGGAGGCCGCGCAGATCCCGATGCCCATCGTCTTCGGCCACCATGACCTCTTGCCCGCGAATTTCCTCGATGATGGCCATCGGCTCTGGCTGATCGACTATGAATACGCGGGCTTCGGCACCGCGATGTTTGATCTGGCCGGTGCGGCGTCAAACGCCGGAATGAGCGGGGCAGAGACCGAGGCACTTTTGGTCGCCTATCTGGGTCACAAACCCGACGCCGCTTTTGCCCGCGCCTTTGACGCCATGCAGGCCGCCAGCCTTCTGCGGGAGGCGATGTGGGCCATGGTGTCAGACTTGCACCTGTCCGCGCCCGGTGCGAACTATCGCGCCTATGCCGCTGAAAATCTTGAAAAACTGGCCGCCAGCCTTTCCCACTTTACCAAAATGCACGGGACACTTTGACATGACACTTCCGACCCAAGCCCAGATCATTGTGATTGGCGGCGGCATCATCGGCTGTTCCACGGCCTATCACTTGGCGCGGGATCACAAGGCCGATGTGCTGTTGCTGGAACAGGGCAAAATCACGAGCGGAAGCACATGGCATGCGGCGGGGCTGGTGGGGCAGTTGCGATCGTCGGCGTCGATCACCAAGGTGCTGAAATACTCGGTGGAGCTTTACAAGGGGCTGGCGGCTGAAACCGGGCTGGATACCGGCTGGAAGATGACAGGCTGCCTGCGCCTTGCCACCACGGCTGACCGGTGGACCGAATACAAACGCCTTGCCACCACTGCCCGCAGCTTTGGCATGGATATGGAACTGGTCAGCGCGGATGAGGTCAAACGGATGTGGCCCCTGATGGACACCTCTGATCTGATCGGGGCCAGCTGGCTGCCGACCGATGGGCAGGCCAGCCCTTCGGACATCACCCAATCCTTGGCCAAGGGCGCGCGGATGCACGGGGCGCGGATTGTTGAGGGTGTCACCGTCACCGGGTTCCGGATGGAAGGCCGCCGCATCACCCATGTTGAGACGGATCAGGGCGTCATTGCCTGCGACAAAGTGGTGAACTGCGGCGGCATGTGGGCGCGCCAATTGGGCGCGATGGCCGGGGTCG
>JBMSKG010000148.1:0-7561 GCA_049419625.1 Paracoccaceae bacterium
GCGTTACGCCCGTTTCCCCACCGTCGCCACGCCGAGAACCTCCAGCACCTTGGCCTCGATCTCGGGCGCGTTCATGCCCGCCGCGCGGTACATCGCCTCTGGGCTCGCGTGATCGATGAAGGTGTCGGGCAGCACCATGGAGCGGTATTTCAGCCCCCGGTCGAACACCCCCTCATCGGCCAAAAGCTGCGCCACATGGCTGCCAAAGCCGCCAATCGCGCCCTCTTCCACGGTGATCAACGCCTCATGGTCGCGGGCGAGTTGTAAGATCAAATCGCGGTCCAAGGGCTTGGCAAAGCGCGCATCCGCAATCGTGGGCGTAAGCCCCTTGGCCGCCAAAGACTCGGCGGCTTTCAGAACCTCACCCAATCGGGTGCCGAACGACAAAATCGCCACCCGTGCGCCTTGGCGGATCATGCGGCCTTTGCCGATTTCCATGGGCGTCCCCTTGCGCGGCAGATCGACCCCCATCCCCTCGCCGCGCGGATAACGGAACGCAATCGGGCCGTCATTATGTGCCGCGGCGGTGGCGACCATATGCATCAGTTCAGCCTCATCGGCGGCAGCCATGACGACAAAGCCCGGCAGGTTGGCCAGAAACGCCACATCGAAAGACCCCGCATGGGTCGCCCCATCGGCGCCCACGAGCCCCGCGCGGTCAATCGCAAAGCGCACAGGCAGGCGTTGGATGGCCACGTCATGCACCACCTGATCGTAACCACGCTGCAGGAAGGTCGAATAAATCGTGCAAAACGGCTTCATCCCACCGGCGGCAAGCCCGGCGCAGAAGGTGACCGCATGCTGTTCGGCAATGCCCACATCAAAGGTACGCTTGGGGAACCGCGCGCCGAAGATGTCGAGGCCCGTGCCATCGGGCATGGCGGCGGTGACGGCCACGATCTTGGGGTCCACCTCGGCCTCGGCGATCAGCGCCTCGGCAAAGACCTTGGTATAAGACGGCGCGTTGGAGGGGGCCTTTTTCTGCTCTCCGGTCACCACGTCAAACTTGGCGCGGGCATGGCCACGGTCTGGCGAGTTTTCTGCCGGGGCATAGCCCTTGCCCTTTTTGGTCAGCACATGGATCAGCATCGGCCCGGTGGCGCGGGCATGCGCGGTGCGCAGCACCGGCAACAGCTGGTCCAGATCATGGCCATCAATCGGGCCGACATAGGAAAAGCCAAGCTCTTCAAACAGGGTGCCACCCACAGCCATGCCCTTGACCAGTTCCTTGGCCCGGCGCGCGCCTTCGGCAAACGGTTCGGGCAGAAGGCCGGCTAGGCTTTTGGCCGCCGATTTCAGATCTTGGAACGGCTCACCGGCGTAAAGGCGCGACAGATAGCTAGACAGCGCCCCAACCGGCGGGGCGATCGACATTTCATTGTCGTTCAGGATAACGAACATCCGCTTTTTCAGATGGCCTGCGTTGTTCATCGCCTCGAACGCCATGCCCGCCGACATGGAGCCATCGCCGATCACCGCCACCGCATCGCCCGGATCGCCGCCGAGATCCGCCGCCATGGTGAAGCCCAAGGCCGCGCTGATCGAGGTGGAGCTATGAGCCGCGCCAAAGGGATCGTAAGGAGACTCAGACCGCTTAGTGAACCCCGACAACCCACCTTCGGTGCGCAGGGTGCGAATACGGTCGCGCCGCCCGGTCAGGATTTTATGCGGATAGCATTGGTGGCCCACGTCCCAGATGATCTTGTCGCGCGGGGCGCTGAACACGGCATGCAGCGCCACGGTCAACTCCACCACGCCAAGCCCCGCGCCCAGATGACCGCCCGTCACCGACACCGCCGAAATCGTCTCGGCGCGCAGCTCATCGGCCAATTGGCGCAACTCGCGGTCGGTCAGACCTTTCATGTCGGCAGGCAGGGCGACCCGGTCAAGAAGGGGGGTAATAGGACGGTCGGCCATAATGCTTCCTGTTCAATTTTCCCGCGCAATAACGAAACGCGCGCAGTCGATCAAGTTTTGTGCGGCAGACCCATAGACGGACAGCGCCGCTTCCGCCTCTGCAATCAGGGATTTGGCGCGCGCCTTGGCCGGTTCAAGGCCCAACAGCGAGACAAAAGTGGCCTTGCCCGCCGCCGCATCCTTGCCCACGGCCTTACCGGTCAGGGCGGCATCGCCGGTGACGTCGAGAACATCATCCCAGATCTGGAAGGCCAGACCCAGTGCCGTGGCATAGGCGCGCAAAGGCGCCGGATCGGCCCCGGCGATGATCGCCCCGGCTTCGGCGGAAAAGCGGATCAGCGCACCAGTCTTGCCGGCCTGCAGCGCGGTGATTTCCTCAAGCGTCAGGGGCTGGGCGGCGGTTTCGGCCGCAATGTCCAGCGCCTGACCCAGCACCATGCCCTCGGCCCCGCTGGCCTGCGCCAGCCGGGCCACCAGCGCGATCCGGGTATCACCCGATCCCAGCGCCGGATCGGTCAAAAGCTCAAACGCCAGGGTTTGCAGCGCGTCACCCGCCAGCACTGCCGTCGCCTCATCCCATTTCACATGCACCGTGGGCAGGCCCCGGCGCAGGGCGTCGTCATCCATGCAGGGCATGTCGTCATGCACCAAAGAATAGGCGTGCAGCGCCTCGACCGCGGCCGCCGCGCTGACTGCACGGGCCTGCGGGATGCCCAGCATCCGGGCCGACTCCAAAACCAAAAAACCGCGCAGGCGTTTGCCGCCGTGGGCGGCATAGCGCATGGCCTGCACCACTGGTTGATTGTCAAAACCAGCCATGGCCGCATCCAGCCGGGCTTGAACAGCTGCAGCGTCGGCCGCCAGTTGGGCCGAAAAGCTCACAACCCCTCCACCGGAGTGGTGCCGACGGCTTTGCCTTCTTGCTGGCGGATAAGCTCCACCTTTTCCTCGGCGGCCTTCAACTTGGCCGCGCAATGCGCCTTCAGCGCCGCGCCTTTTTCATACAGCGCGATGGACTGTTCCAACGCCACCTCGCCCCGTTCCAACTGGGTCACAACCTGTTCCAAAGCGGCCATGGCCTCTTCAAAACTCATCTCGCTAACGGCTTTGTCGGTCATCATCCCTGCCCAGTTTGTCTACGATGCCAGAACACCCACATGCGCGGCGACGGATTCCGTCAGCGCGCCCAGATCATAGCCGCCCTCAAGACAGGATACCACCCGCCCGCCCGCGCAATCGGCGGCAATCTCGCAGATGCGCGTGGTCAGCCACGCGTAATCCTCGGCCTGCCATTCTAGCCCGGCCAAAGGATCATCGGCATGGGCATCAAAGCCTGCCGAGATGAGGATCAGCTCGGGCTGCCATGCCGCCAGACGGGGAAAGATCACGCTGTCATAGACCCGCCGCATCTGCGCCCCGCCCGACCCTTCGGGCAAAGGGGCGTTGACGATCTGGCCATGCGCGCCCACCTCGCGCGGACTGCCAGTGCCGGGATAAAGCGGCATCTGGTGGGACGAGGCGAAAAGACAGCGGCCTTCGTCCCACAAAAGGTCTTGGGTGCCATTGCCGTGATGCACGTCGAAATCGACGATGGCGACGCGCGACAACCCGTGATGATCCAGCGCGCGTTTGGCGGCAATGGCCACCGTGCCAAACAGGCAAAAGCCCATGGCCGTGGCGGTTTCGGCGTGGTGGCCCGGTGGGCGGCAGGCGACAAAGGCGGTGGTGTCGGTCCCGGTCAGCACCGCATCCACCGCCGCACAGGCCCCACCCACAGCGTGCAAGGCCGCCGTCAAACTGCCCGGCGACAAATAGGTATCGCCATCCATCTGCGCCCAACCGTCGGCAGGCACCGCCGCGGCCACCCGGTCGGCATAGGCGCGTGGGTGGCACCGCGTCACCTCGTCCAATGTGGCCAGTCGCGTGTCAGCGCGGGCCAGCGCCAGCCCTTGCAAACCCGCCTCGACAGCGCGCAGGCGGTCTACCCGCTCAGGATGACCGGGGGGCGTGACATGGCCTGCAAAGGCGGGATTGGCGTAAAGCTGCGCCATCAACCGGGCTGCAACATGTAACCCTCGCCCCGCACGGTTTGCAGGAAACGCGGGCGCTTTGGGTCATCCTCGATCTTGCGGCGCAGGCGGGTGATCTGCACATCCACCGCCCGCTCTTGCCCCACGGCATCCTCAGCCGGGGCGTCCCCGGCCAGACGTTCCCGGCTGATCGGCTGGCCCGGCTGGGCGGCGAAGGCGCGCATCAACTGCGCCTCGGTCGAAGTCAGCTTGACCAGATCGGCCCCGCGCCACAACTCACCCCTGTCAATGTCATAGCGCACCGCCCCAAGCTGCAGGATCTTCGGGGCCTGCGTGGCGGCCTTGGCCTGTGGCACCCGGCGCAGAATGGCGTTGATGCGCAGTAAAAGCTCTTTTGGTTCAAAGGGTTTGACAAGATAGTCATCCGCCCCCGCCTCCAGCCCCTCAATCCGGTTTTGGGTTTCACCTTTGGCCGTCAGCAACAGGATCGGCACCGACATCTGCGCGCGCAAATCGCGGGTCAGGGTGATGCCATCCTCGCCCGGCATCATCACATCCAAGATCAGCATGTCGAAGTCCAACCCCGCCAACAGCCGCCGGGCTTGGGCCGCATCGCGGGCGGTGGTCACCAAAAAACCGTTTCGAATCAGGAATTTCTGCAATAGGCCACGGATGCGTTCGTCGTCATCGGCGACCAAAAGATGTGCCTGCGGTTCACTCATACACTTCCCTCTTTAAGGCTTTGATACTGCCTGCGCATCTCTGGGTCCATCATCGCCTCAAGGACAGCGCGAAAACCCTGCACCGCTTGTGGCCCAGCGGCCCGGTAAGCCGCCCGCATACGGGCGCGTTGGGCGTCTGAAAGTGCCCGCTCCAAAGCGCGACCCTTTTCGGTCAGATAGAGATGCCGCTCGCGCTTGTCACGCTTACCCACCCGCGCCTCGACCAGACCATCGTCAAACAGCGCGCGCAACACACGGTTCAGCGATTGCTTCGTGACCCCAAGAATGGTCAAAAGATTGCCCACCGTGGTGCCAGGGCTGCGATGAATGAAATGTACCGCCCGGTGATGGGCGCGGCCGTAATCCATGGTTTCCAAGATGCGGTCAGGGTCGGCAGTAAAGCCGCGATAGGCAAAGAACATCGCCTCGATGCCTTTGCGCAACTGCTCATCCGTCAGAAACAGCAGGCTTTCGCCCCCGGTGTTCGGCTCGGCCATCTGTGCCTCCCTTTCGGGATGAATTTACGTCAGGCTTGTTGACATTCCAAGTCACAAACGCTAGCGATTCGGCGGTTTAGCGCAATATTATGTCCGAAACGGACCAATTACGCGCAACATTCGCAATTGGAGGCGGGAATGGCTGGCTATGATGATTGTGATGGCTTTATCTGGATGGATGGCAAACTGGTCGAATGGCGCAGCGCCAATGTCCATATCCTGACCCATGCGATGCATTACGCCAGCGCGGTGTTCGAAGGCGAGCGGTGCTATAACGGCAAGATCTTCAAATCGACCGAACATTCCGAACGCCTGCGCATGTCGGGCGAGCTTTTGGACATGCCGCTGCCCTACTCGGTGGCCGAGATCAACGCCGCCAAAGAGGCCGTGCTGAAGGCCAACGGCCTCACCGACGCTTACGTGCGCGCGCTGGCTTGGCGCGGTGTGGGCGAAGACATGGGCGTCGCCGCCAAGCGCAACCCAATCCGCATGGCGGTGGCCTGCTGGTCTTGGGGCAATTACTATGGCGACGCCAAGACCAAGGGGGCAAAGCTTGATATCGCCAAGTGGAAACGCCCCTCGCCCGAAACCATCCCGCATGCGGCCAAGGCGGCGGGGCTGTACATGATCTGCACCATGTCAAAACATGCGGCCGAGGCTAAAGGCTGCTCGGACGCCATGATGATGGACTATCGCGGCTATGTGGCCGAGGCGACAGGCGCCAATATCTTCTTCGTCAAGGACGGCGAGGTGCACACGCCAAAACCCGATTGCATCTTGAACGGCATCACCCGGCAAACCGTGATCGGCATGCTGCGCGACATGCAGATCAAGGTCCATGAACGCCACATCCTGCCCGAAGAGCTGGAAGGGTTCGAGCAATGCTGGCTCACCGGCACCGCTGCCGAGGTGACGCCGGTGGGCCAGATTGGCGATTACAATTTTGTGGTGGGCGACCTGACGCAGCGCGTCGCGTCCAGTTACGAACAGCTGGTGCGCGCCTAAGCCTCCTCGGGGGCCTCCGGCTTCTCGTCGGGGGTGCCCCTAGGCCTCATGGCCCTTTTCGATGCGGATATACTGCACAAGGCGCTGGTTCTCTGCCGCCCGCTCGACCGGGCGTTTCCAAAGGGCCTGCCAGACCCGCCCGCTGCTCCGACGCGCGATCGTGACAAAGGCTTTGACGCGCTCCCCGCTGGGTGCGGTGCGATGGTCGGCAAGATGCTTGGACATGGCAGTCTCCCTCAGGCTGTTGCGATATGGTGGACGCTGAGCCTAGGTCAGAATCGCCCGCTGCAAAAATGAAGTTTTTGCAACGCCCGAAACACCGCCGATGCGGCTATCCCGACAGGCGGTTCACCGCCCAGCGCGCAGCGTCGGCCACAGCCGGATCAAGGTCATCGAGACAGGCCCGCGCGGCAGGCAACAGCGCGCGTCGCCCCGAATTGCCAATGGCATAAAGCACGTTGCGAACCATGCGGTCGCGCCCGATCCGCTTGATCGGACTGCCGGCAAAGCGCGCACGAAAAGCGGCATCGTCCAAGCGCGCCAACTCCGCCAGTTCCGGCAAGCCCACCTTCGGCTGATAGCCGATCTCGTGCGCAGTGGCGGCGAACTTGTTCCACGGACACACGGCCAGACAGTCGTCACAGCCGTAAATCCGGTTGCCCATCAGGCCGCGCAATTCCTCATCAACCGGGCCTTTGTGCTCAATGGTCAGATAAGAAATGCACCGCCGCGCATCCAATTGATAGGGCGCGGGAAATGCGGCTGTCGGGCAAATGTCCAGACAGGCCGTGCATGTGCCGCAATGGCTGATCTCGGGCGCATCTTTCGGCAAATCCAACGTGGTAAAGATCGCGCCCAGAAAGAACCAACTGCCCAGATCGCGCGCCAAAAGATTGGTGTGCTTGCCCTGCCAGCCCAAACCCGCCGCCTGCGCCA
Source organism: Paracoccaceae bacterium (assembly GCA_049419625.1). Lineage (GTDB taxonomy): Bacteria > Pseudomonadota > Alphaproteobacteria > Rhodobacterales > Rhodobacteraceae > Tabrizicola_A. Next base: position 7,108 of record JBMSKG010000148.1, read on the forward strand.
GCGGCTTTTCCATCACCGGCGCGGTGTCGACAAACACCTTGATCTCGCCGCCCTGCGCGTCAAGCAACCACCGACCCAGCCGCTTCAGCCGCCGCTTCACCAGATCATGGTAATCCTTGCCTTGCGCATAGACACTCACCACCCCGCGGTCGCGCTCTGCCAACCCCGCCATCGGGTCACCTTCGGGCGTGTACACCTCCGCCAACATGATGACAGACCGCGCCTCGGGCCACAGCGCGCCCGGATCGCCGCGCCATGCCTCGCGTTCGGCCATCCAGCCCATCTGCCCGTGCCGCCCCGCCTCCAGAAATTCGCGCAGCCGCCCCGCCGCCTCGGGCACCGCATCGGGTGCACAGATGCGCATCTTGGAAAAGCCCATCGCCAAGGCCTGCCCTTCCAGCTTCATCTTGGCAGAAATACCCCGGGGGTCCGGGGGGGGGCCCCCGGGGGGGGG
>JBMSKG010000149.1:0-7547 GCA_049419625.1 Paracoccaceae bacterium
CGCGATTGTGGGCGAGTTGCCGACCGGTGCGGTGGCGGGGCTTGGGGCGCGGCTTTTGTCGCGAAGCTATTATGGCCAGACCGTGGAGATCTGGGCGGCACTGTTTGCAGCGGCCATTGTGGCGGCGGGCATGGTCATGCTGATTGGCGCGGTCGAACGCGGGACGCTTAGGCGAATGGGGATGGCACGATGAGCTGGCTTTTCATCGCCCTTGGCGCCTGGGCGCTTGGCTGGTGGATCAACACCCGCCTGGCGGCATCCCCGCTGTCGCGGACACGAACCGGGCGGTTGGCCGTGCCGGTGATCTTCGGCGTGACGATCCTGATCCTATGGGAAGGACTGGTGCGCGGGCTGAATGTCTCGCCCGTCATCCTGCCGCCGCCTTCGGCTGTGGCAGTGCGCTTTGCCGAGAGCCTGCCGATCCTGTGGGGTGATTTCGTGCAGACCGCCGTGAAGGGGGCGCTGTCTGGCTATGTCATCGGCTGCGCAGCCGCCTTTGGCACCGCGATCTTGATCGACCGCAGCCCGTTCTTGCAACGCGGGCTCTTGCCGGTGGGCAATTTCGTGGCTGCCCTTCCCATTGTCGGCATCGCGCCGATCATGGTGATGTGGTTCGGCTTTGACTGGCAGTCAAAGGCGGCGGTCGTGGTGGTGATGGTGTTCTTCCCGATGCTGGTGAACACGGTGGCCGGGTTGAAAGCCTCGGACGCGATGCAGCGCGATTTGATGGCCACCTATTCGGCCAGCTATACCCAAACGCTGCTCAAGCTGCGCTTGCCTGCGGCGATGCCTTTTGTGTTCAACGGCTTAAAGATTGCGTCAACACTGGCCCTGATTGGGGCCATCGTTGCCGAGTTTTTCGGCAGCCCGACCTTGGGCATGGGATTTCGGATCAATGCCAGCATCGGACAGCTTGCGCTGGATATGATCTGGGCAGAAATTGTCGTGGCAGCCATTGCCGGTTCGGCCTTTTATGGGCTTGTCGCGATGATCGAAAAGCGGGTGACGTTTTGGCACCCGTCACAACGGACTTAACAATGGCCCCGGCAAAGGGGTCGCAACACGGAGGTTTGGAATGAAAAAGCTACTGACTTCGGCGCTGTTCATGGCATTCGCCACGGGCGCGCAGGCTGCTGATGACGTAACGCTGCAGCTGAAATGGGTCACGCAGGCCCAGTTCGCGGGCTATTATGTGGCCGCGGCCAAGGGCTTTTACGAAGAAGAGGGCCTGAATGTCACCATTCTGCCCGGCGGCCCCGATGTGGCCCCGACCCAGGTCATCGCGGGCGGTGGTGCTGATGTGGTTGTCGACTGGATGCCGTCGGCCTTGGCCGCACGCGAAAAGGGTCTGGCGCTGGTCAACATCGCCCAGCCGTTCAAGTCCTCGGGCATGATGCTGACCTGCTTGAAGGAATCCGGCATCACCAGCCCGGCGGATTTCAAGGGCAAGACCCTCGGCGTCTGGTTCGGCGGCAATGAATATCCGTTCCTGAACTGGATGAACAAGCTGGGCCTCAAGACCGACGGCACCGACGTGACGGTGTTGAAGCAGGGCTTCAACGTCGATCCCTTGTTGCAAAAGCAGGCGGCTTGTGTGTCGACCATGACCTATAACGAATACTGGCAGGTGATTGATGCGGGTGTCAGCCCGGACGATCTGGTCACCTTCAAGTATGAAGATGAGGGCGTGGCGACGCTGGAAGATGGCCTTTATGTCATGGAAGCCAACCTGGCTGACCCGGCATTCGAGGACAAGATGGTGCGCTTTGTGCGTGCGTCGATGAAGGGCTGGAAAGAGGCTGAGGCCAATCCGGATGAAGCGGCGATGATCGTTCTGGAGAACGATGCCACCGGCGCACAGACCGAAGCTCACCAAAAGCGCATGATGGGCGAGATCGCCAAGCTGACCGCTGGTTCGAACGGCGCGTTGGATCCGGCTGACTATGATCGCACCGTGGCGGCCCTGATGTCGGGCGGCTCGGACCCGGTGATCACCAAAGCTCCGGAAGGTGCATGGACCCATGCGATCACCGACAAGGCGCTGCAATAACAGCGGCTTGACGGCAAGACAGGGGGCGCGGGGGAAACCTTGCGCCCTTTTTCTTTTGCGCCCGACGACGCCTGTGATCTGCAAGGCCTTGTTAACCGCGTGCGCTTAACCTGCTTGAGATTTGCAAAGGGGTTAAGTGCGGTGACGGCTCATGTGAAACGAATCTTTTGGGTTCCGATCATGGCTTTGGTGGCTGGGTTGTTCTGGCTGGTTTGGGCAGAGGCGCGGCCAGGGCCGGGGGCCTATCTGTTTGGCATGGCTGATGCGGCGACAGAAGCGGGCTATTGCCTTGCAGTGGCCGAACGGGGGCGCGAGTTGACGCGCGGTCTGGGGGCGGCGCGGTTGGAGGCGTTCCTGGCCGACAGCATCGAGTTTTGGCGCGCCCGTGGGGCGGGGCAGGCGCAGGTGGCTGGGCGCATGGCCTTCTATTCTGATGCCGCTTCGCAGGCGGATGAACGGCTGCGTCTGAATATGGCGTTGAAGGCCTGTGGACATCGGGCCGTCGGATTTTATGGCCACCGCTTTGCCTTGATGGAAGGGGGCTAATCCGGGGGTTTGCGGCTGGCGCTTGCGCTTTGTGCTGAGGCTTGTAAACATCTTTACAAACCTAAGGAGATGCCATGGCCCTGTCTGCCCTGACCGGAACCCGTCTGCGGGAACGCAGGCAGGCCTTGGGGCTGCGGCAGGCTGATTTGGCGGCGCAGATGGGGATTTCGGCCAGTTATCTGAACCTGATTGAGCACAATCGCCGCCGAATTGCCGAGGATTTGCTGACGCGGTTGGCGGCTGCGTTGGATGTGAGTCTCGACAGCCTGCAGGAAAGCCATGCCGAGGGGCGGCTGGATGTTTTGCGCGCGGCGGCGGCGGCGGTGCCGGGGGCGGGGGCTGAGGTGGATCGGTTAGACGAATTGGTCGGCCGCTTTCCCGGTTGGGCCGCCACCTTGGGCGAATTGCACGACCGAAGCCGCGCGTTAGGGCGGGTGGTGGAGGTGCTGAGCGACCGTATGGCGCATGACCCGCACCTCTCGGCCAGTCTGCATGAGGTGCTGTCCGCGGTCTCCTCGGTACGCACTACGGCTGCTATTCTGGCCGATACCGACGATATTGACCCCGCATGGCGCCAGCGCTTTCACCAGAACTTGCATGCCGACAGTGAGCGTTTGGCCTTGGGGGCCGAGGCGTTGGTCGCATATCTGGATGCAGCGGGCTCGGGGCAGGAACAATCCATCGCCTCGCCGCAAGAAGAAGTCGAGGCTTGGGCTGAGTCTTGCGACTGGCGGCTGGACAGTTTGCAAGATCTGTCCCAGTCATCCCATTTGGCCTCGGGTGCCGGGCGGGCCTTGGCGGCGTCGCTGCAGTCGCAATTCGTGGCCGATCTCAAGGCGATGCCCGATCCCGACTTTACTGCAGCGTTGGCTCGGTTGGGACCAGACCCTCTGGCCTTGGCTGGGCTGTTTGGGGTGCCGGTTTTGGCCGCCTTTCGCCGCATAGCGCTGCGCCCCGGATCGGGGCTGGGGTTACTTTTGTGCGATGGGTCGGGTACTTTGACCTTGCGCAAAACGGTCGCTGGGTTTTCCTCACCGCGCTTTGGGGCGGCCTGTCCGCTTTGGCCTTTGTTCTCAGCCTTGACCCGGCCCGAAACTCCAATTGAGGCGGTGATTGCGCTGCCTGGCCCACAAGGCGCACGATTCCGCGCGCGTGCCTTTTGCCAGACCCGTTTTCCGGGCGGCTTTCGGGGCCCGGAACTGCGTGAGGCGGCGATGCTTTTGCAGCCTGAACTGACCGGAGCAGAGACGGGGCTGGAGGTCGGCTCAACCTGCCGCATTTGCCCCCGCGTCGATTGCCCGGCGCGGCGCGAGCCGTCGATCCTGCGCGGCTGACCAGCCCGAGAATGGGACGACGACCTACCAAGACATTTTGACAGCGCCGCGTTTTCCCCCGATAGTCACAGACACGTGACAGCAAGGCGAGGAGGGGGCGATGTCCGGGCGCGTGCTGCTCATTGAAGATGAGCCGAACATCGCCGAGGCGATCCGCTTTATCCTGTCTCGGGACGGCTGGGATGTGACGGTCGAAGAGAATGGCGCGCAGGCGCTGCCGCGCGTGGCCGATGTCAAACCCGATTTGGTGATCCTTGACCTTATGCTGCCGGGGATGAGCGGGCTGGAGATTCTGTCCTCGCTGCGCGCCAATCCCGCGACCGAAGCCCTGCGGGTTCTGATGCTGACTGCGAAGGGGCAGGGACGTGATCGGGAAGCCGCCGAACGGGCGGGGGTGTCGGCCTTTATGTCAAAGCCATTTTCCAATGCTGAAATGCGTGCGCAGGTGCGTGCCTTGATGGAGGGCTGATCCGATGCCGGGCGCTCCCTTATTTTTGGCGCGTGCGGTTTATCGCCGGCGCAGGTTGCGCGACGCCGCACGCCTTTTGCCGGTGCTCGGTCTGTTTCTGATGCTGTTGCCCGCTCTGGGGCGCGACACGTCTGGTGATGTGCGCGATGCGATTTATCTCTTCTTGATGTGGGCCTTTCTGATAACGGCGGCGGCCGTTCTCGCCCCTGGCCTTTCATCGACCGAAGGCGATCAGGACAGCGACGCCGCGACCGATTTACCGGCATCTGCACCAAGCAGCGCCGAGGACCCGCGCTGAGATGCCGTTCAATCTGCTGGTCCTGTCTTGCCTGATTTACGTGATCTTCCTGTTTTCGGTGGCGTTTGTGGTCGAGCGACGGGCGACGCAGGGCCGCATGGGTTTCTTGCGCTCGCCCTTGATCTACACGCTGTCGCTTTCGATCTATTGCACCGCATGGACGTTCTACGGTGCCGTCGGCTATGCCGCGCGGTCGGGGATCGAATTTCTGACGATTTATCTCGGACCGACGCTGGTGTTTGTTGGCTGGTGGCTGATCCTTCGCAAGCTGGTGCGTATTGGTCGGCAGCAGCGCGTGACGTCGATTGCCGATCTAATCTCCAGCCGCTTTGGTAAATCGAACATCCTTGGCGTTGTGGTCACGCTGATCGCAGTGGTGGCGACCACGCCCTATATCGCTTTGCAGTTACAGTCGATGACACTGTCGTTTTCGGTCTTCGCGCAAGACACGCCCGAGGCGTGGCTGTTGCCCGGTCATGAGGATATTGCGCTGTGGGTGGCGGCGGGGCTGGCGTTGTTCACCATTTTGTTCGGCACCCGCAATCTTGATGCCAAAGAGCAGCACCACGGCATTGTGACGGCTATTGCTGTTGAGGCGGTGGTCAAGCTGGTGGCCTTGCTCGCGGTGGGGATCTTTGTGGTTTGGGGGCTGGCTGGTGGGATCGGCGCGGTCATCGAAAAGATCGCGGCGGTCGAGTCCGAGGGTTGGAAGATGCAGCCCGACCGCTGGCTTGCCTTGATCGCCGTGTCAGCGGCGGCGGTGATCAGTCTGCCGCGCATGTTTCAGGTCATGGTGGTGGAAAACGTCGACGAGGCGCATCTGGCGCGCGCCTCTTGGGCGTTTCCGTTGTACCTTTTTGCGATGAGCCTGTTCATCCTGCCCATCGCTGTCGTGGGGCTGGAACGGATGCCGGCCGAGGCCAATCCGGACATGTTGGTCCTGACCTTGCCTTTGTCCGAAGGGCAGGGCGCTTTGGCGATGCTGGCCTTTTTGGGTGGGTTTTCCAGTGCCACTTCGATGGTGATCGTGGAAACCATCGCCTTGGCCACGATGATTTCCAACAACGTCGTCATGCCGCTTTGGCTGCGCCTGCGCCCCGAGGCGGCGATGTCGGGCAATCTGCGCGGTGGGGTCTTGCTGACGCGGCGTTTGGCGATTGTCGGGGTCTTGGGACTTGGGTTTCTTTATTACCGCATCTCGGGCGGGTCGGCCGCTTTGGCGGCCATCGGGTTGATTGCCTTTGTTGGTATGGCGCAGTTTCTGCCCGCGCTCTTGGGTGGGATTTTTTGGCGGGGTGCGACGAAGGCCGGGGCGCTGACCGGATTGATCGTTGGGTTCGTGGTGTGGGCCTTTACGCTCTTTCTGCCCTCGTTTGGGGAAGGCGCTGTTTTGTCGGCCCAGGTCTTTAGCCAAGGTTTGTTCGGGCTGGATTGGCTGCGGCCAAGGGCGCTTTTTGGCACCGAGGGGATGGATCCCTTGGTTCATTCGGTGTTCTGGTCGCTGGCGTTAAACGCGACTGTCTTTGCGCTGGTTTCGTTGGTGACCTTTCCCGACCCGGTTGAGCGGATTCAGGGTGTTGCCTTCGTCAACGCCTTTGACCGCGAGGCGCAGGCCGAGCGGTTGGGCTGGAGCCAAGGTCAGGCCGAGCCTGAGGCGCTTTTGGCATTGGCGCAGCGCATCTTGGGAGAGGAGGCGCTGACCTTTTTTGAAGCGCAGGCCCGGGCACAGGGCAAAGAAGGATTCTTGCCAGACCTGACGCCCGAGTTTCTGGCCGAGGCCGAGCGGCGGCTGGCAGGCTCGGTCGGGGCGGCGACGGCGCATGCGATGATTAGCCAGCTTTTCGGTCGCGCGACGGTGACTGTGGAGGATCTGATGGCTGTAGCCAATGAAACGGCGCAGATCATGGAATACTCGGCCAAACTGGAGGCCAAGCAGGACGAACTTTCCCGCGCTGCACGGCAGTTGCGTGAGGTGAACGAAAAGCTCACGCAGCTCTCGGTGCAAAAGGACGCGTTTCTTAGCCAGATCAGCCATGAATTGCGCACACCGATGACCTCAATCCGGGCGTTTTCTGAAATTCTGACCGAGGGCGATGTTCCACCGGCGATGGTGCAAGAGTCCGGTCGGATCATCCATTCTGAAGCGGTACGTCTGACGCGGCTGTTGGATGATCTTCTCGACCTGTCGGTTTTGGAAAACGGAACGGTTCAATTGAATCTGGATCTTGTGCATCTGGGGGGCATGATCGACCGGGCCGTTCAAGCGTCTAGCCAAACGCGTCCAGACCGCGCGTTTGAGATCATCCGCGACCCCTTGGCCGAAGAGATCCATCTTTTGACCGACCCCGACCGTCTGGTGCAGGTGTTCATCAACCTGATCTCGAACGCGCGCAAGTATTGCGATGCCGATCCGGGCGTACTGCGCATTGTGGTGCGGCAAAAGGGCGGGCGTATCACGGTGGATTTTATCGACAATGGCAAGGGAATTCCCAAGGAAGCCCAGAGGCTTATCTTCGAGAAGTTTGCGCGATTGACCGATCAGATGCGCGCAGGTGGCGCCGGGCTTGGGCTGGCCATCGTGCGCGAGATCATGAGCAATCTGGGCGGATCCATAACCTATCTTCCCGGCCAGCGCGGAGCGGCGTTCCGGGTGATGTTGCCCCTGCGGCTGGAAAAGCCTGTGGCGGGGACGGCGCAGGGATAAGGCGGGTTGGCATAAAGCCTTTGGCAACCTGTTTGTGGCAGTTCTAAACTTTGCAAAGCTGCGGAGGGTATGGTGTCTGAGGGGGTGATCCGGCGCAAAGTGGCTGCGGCACGCGGCGATATGGGCGAAGGCGGGCCGGGCGCGGA
>JBMSKG010000150.1:0-7545 GCA_049419625.1 Paracoccaceae bacterium
TCATGAAGACGATGATGGCCGGGATGCCGGGCTGGGGTGGCACGACACCCGCCCGCACGGAAGCCGAACCCGCCAAGGAGGCGCCCGAGGATCTGGCCGAGATCAAGCGCCAGTTGGCTGAGTTGCAGCAAAAACTCTCCAAGCTCTGATCGGCAATGACCGAAGGGCAGGGCCGCGTCACGCTCTGGGGGATCGAGGTGTTCCTCGCCGTCACCGAGGAGGGCGCCATTTCGGCGGCCGCGCGGCGGCTGGGGGTGTCACCGTCGGCGATTTCGCAGCAGTTGACCGGGCTAGAAGCGGCGCTGGGTGCGGTGCTTTTGGACCGCTCCGTCCGGCCCATGGGGCTGACCCCGGCGGGCGCCATGTTCCGCCGCCATGCCCAAACCATTCTGAACGCCGAGGCCGAGGCGCGCAGCGAGTTGGCGATGGCGGATCTATCGGGCCTGACCACACTGCGGTTGGGCGTGATCGAGGATTTTGACGCGCAGGTCACGCCGCTTTTGCTGCAGGGGTTGGCAAGTGATCTGAAGGGGTGCCGGTTCCTGTTGGAAACCGGGGCCAGCCATCGGCTGCTGGACCAGTTGGAGGCGCGCGCGCTGGATATGGTGGTGGCCGCCGATCTTGACAGCGAGGTGACCCATGAAGGCTGGCGCGAGGTGCATCCTGTCATGGCAGAACCCTTTGTTGCCGTGGCTCCGCGCGGGCAGGATCCGGCCCATTTGCCCCTGATCCTTTACACCGCGCGCCATCTGATGGGCCGTCAGATCGCCAGCCATCTGGCGCGGCAGAACCTGAAACTGACCCACCGGTTTGAGTTGGACAGCTATCGCGCCATTTTGGCGATGGTCTCGGGCGGGGCAGGTTGGACCATTCTGACCCCGCTGGCGCTGCATCACGCCAGCCGGTTTCGTGAAGGCATAGATGTCATGCCCTTGCCCTTTGCGCCATTTGGACGGACCTTGTCCCTCTCGGCGCGGGCCGGGGTTTTGCGTGATATCCCGGCACAGGTGGCCGACCGGATGCGCGGGCTGATCGCGGCGCAGGTGGTGGCGCCAGCGCGGCAAGAATGGCCGTGGATGGCCGAAAGCCTGCGGGTTTTGTAGCGGCGAAATCGCCTTCTGTGCGCTTGTGCCGGACGGCGGTCAAGCGGGAAATACGGGCCTTCACATCCGCGTGACGATTGCGTTAACAGGCTGTAATTACAGTGGATTCTTCCGGTTCAGTGCCTATGTTGCGCGGCGAAGGCACTGTTGCCTTCTGTTTGGCTGCCGCGTTGTGCGGGGCCGCATAATTCAGGATGAAGACTATGAAAAAGTTCGCTCTCGCTCTGGCCGCTTCGGCTGTGGCCGCCACCGCTGCTTTCGCTCAGGAAGCTCCGGTCGTTGCTGACGCTGATGCAAACGGCACCTTCTCGCTGGCTGAAGTGCAGGCTGCTTACGCTGCCGCCACTGAAGAGGCCTTCAAGGCCGCTGACACCGACGCTTCGGGTGAGCTGTCGGCTGAAGAACTGGCTGCCGCTGTTGCCGCGAACGCCTTCGCTGGCTAATCCGACCCTAGGTTGGACAGAGGGCCGTCGCAGGCCGCCGCAGCGATGCGGCGGCCTTTTGCGTTTCAGGTGACCCGCTATTCCAGTTCGATCAACAGATCCTTGGCGTCGATCTGGCTGCCCGCATGCACAAAAAGCGCCTTGATGGTGGCGTCGCGGTCGGCATGCAGGCCGGTTTCCATTTTCATCGCCTCGATGGTCAAAAGCATGTCGCCCGCCTTGACCTTCTGACCCACGGCGACCGTCACGCTTGCCACGGCACCGGGCATCGGCGCGCCGATGTGGTTGGGGTTGCCCTCTTGCGCCTTGGGTTTGGCGGCGGTTTTCGCCTTGATCGCGCGGTTCGGAACGCGGATCACGCGGGGCTGGCCGTTCAGTTCAAAGAACACCTTCACCTCGCCGTCATCGGTGGTCTCACCCACCGCTTGCAGGCGGATTTCCAGCGTCTTGCCGGGGTCAATCTCGGCGGTGATCTCTTCGCCCGGCTGCATGCCATAAAAGAAGGTGCGCGTCGGCAGGGCCCGCACGGGGCCATACATCCGGTGGCGACCCATGTAGTCGAGGAACACCTTGGGATACATCAGATAGCCGTTCAGATCTTCGTCATCGACGACAAAGCCGTTCAGATCGGCCGAGACCTTGGCGCGCACCGCCTCAAGGTCCACCGGTGGCACATCGGCACCCGGACGCGTGGTCAGTGCAGGCTCGCCCTTGAGAACCTTGGCCTGAATACCCTGCGGCCAGCCGCCGTGGGGTTGGCCGAGATTGCCCTTGAGCATGTCAATCACCGAGTCGGGGAAGGCCACGTCCACCGCCGGATCTTCGACCTCAGCCCGTGTCAGACCTTGGGCCACCATCATCAGGGCCATGTCGCCGACGACCTTTGATGAGGGCGTCACCTTCACAATATCACCGAACATCTGGTTGGCGTCGGCATAGGCTTGCGCCACTTCGGGCCAGCGCTCTTCGAGCCCCAAGCTGCGCGCTTGTGCCTTGAGGTTGGTGAACTGACCGCCGGGCATTTCGTGCAGATAGACTTCTGAGGCAGGGGCCGGGATGCCGGATTCAAAGGCCGCATATTGCGCGCGCACATGTTCCCAGTAATTCGACATTTCGCGGATCGCCCTGATGTCGAGCCCGGTGTCGCGTTCGGTATGGCGCAACGCCTCGACGATGGCCCCCAGGCAGGGCTGCGAGGTCCCGCCCGAAAACGCGTCCATGGCCGAATCGATGGCATCCACGCCGGCATCGCAGGCGGCCATGATCGTGGCCACGCCACCGCCGGCCGTGTCATGGGTGTGGAAATGGATCGGCAGGCCAACCTCTTGTTTCAGCGTCTTGATGAGGATCTTGGCCGCGGACGGTTTCATCAGCCCGGCCATGTCTTTCAGACCCAGCACATGGGCACCTGCCGCCTTCAATTCCTGTGCGCGGGCGACGTAGTATTTCAGGTCATATTTGGCGCGGTTGGGGTCAAGAATATCCCCCGTGTAGCAGACCGTGCCTTCCAGAACCTTGTTGGCGTCCAGCACCGCATCCATCGCGACGCGCATGTTTTCCACCCAGTTCAGGCTGTCAAACACCCGGAACACATCGACGCCGGTGATCGCGGCCTGTTTGACAAAGCCTTGGACCACATTGTCGGGGTAGGTGGTGTAGCCCACGCCATTGGCGCCGCGCAAAAGCATCTGGGTCATCAGGTTTGGCATCTGGGCGCGCAGATCGCGCAGGCGCTGCCAGGGGCATTCCTGCAAGAAGCGGTAGGCCACGTCGAACGTGGCCCCGCCCCAACATTCCACCGAAAAGAGTTGCGGCAGATGGGCGGCATAGGCGGGGGCGGCCTTGATCATGTCGATTGAGCGCATCCGCGTGGCCAAGAGCGACTGGTGCCCGTCGCGCATGGTGGTGTCGGTGACCAGCACCTTTTTCTGCGCGCGCATCCAGTCGGCGACGGCCTGCGGGCCCTTTTGTTCAAGCAGGTTGCGGGTGCCCATCGCGGGTTCGACACGCGGAACGGGGGCCTTCGGGGCCTTGACTTCGGCGGCGGGTTTGGGGCGGCCTGCGGTTTCGGGGTGACCGTTGACGGTGATATCGGCGATATAGGTCAGGATCTTGGTCGCCCGGTCGCGCCGCTTTTTGAAAGCAAAGAGGTCAGGCGTCGTGTCGATGAATTTGGTGGTGTAGCTGTAATCCAGAAAGGTGGGGTGTTTCAGCAAGTTGATAACGAATTCGATGTTCGTCGCCACGCCGCGGATCCGAAATTCGCGCAAGGCGCGGTCCATCCGCGCAATCGCCTTTTCCGGCGTTTGGGCATGGGCGGTCACCTTGACCAGAAGGCTGTCGTAATAGCGCGTGATGACGCCGCCCGCATAGGCCGTGCCGCCATCCAGCCGGATGCCGTTGCCGGTGGCCGAGCGGTAGGCGGTCAGGCGGCCATAGTCGGGGATGAAGTTGTTCAAGGGGTCTTCGGTGGTGACGCGGCACTGCACGGCATGGCCGTTTAGCTTGACATCGGCCTGCGAGGCCACCCCGGTTGCCTGCGGCAGGGCCTTGCCCTCTTCGATCAGGATCTGGGCCTGGACGATGTCGATGCCGGTCACCTCTTCGGTGACGGTGTGTTCGACCTGAACGCGGGGGTTCACCTCGATGAAGTAGAATTTCTGATCGTCCATATCCATCAGGAATTCGACGGTGCCTGCGCATTCATACTGCACATGGGCGCAGATTTTGCGGGCCATTTCGCAAACATCGGCGCGCTGGGCTTCGGTCAGATAGGGGGCGGGCGCGCGTTCCACGACCTTTTGGTTGCGCCGCTGCACGGTGCAATCCCGCTCCCACAGGTGCCAGACATTGCCCTGCTTGTCGCCAAGGATCTGCACCTCGACGTGGCGGGCGCGCAGGATCATCTTCTCCAGATAGCCCTCGCCATTGCCAAAGGCGGCCTCGGCCTCACGCCGGCCCTCGCGGACTTTCAGTTCCAGCTCGTCTTCCGACAGGATCGGACGCATGCCGCGCCCGCCGCCGCCCCAAGAGGCCTTGAGCATAAGGGGATAGCCAACCTCGGCTGCCTGCCGTTTGATGGCCGCCATGTCATCGCCCAAGACCTCGGTCGCAGGAATAACCGGCACACCTGCCTCAATCGCCACGCGGCGGGCCGATGCCTTGTCGCCCAAGGCGCGCATTGTTTCGGCGCGCGGGCCGATGAAGGTGATGCCCGCCTGATCGCAAGCCTCAACAAAATCGGGGTTTTCTGACAAAAGCCCATAGCCGGGGTGAATGGCGTCGGCACCGGCCATCTTGGCCACGCGAATGATCTCGGGGATCGAGAGATAGGCGCCCACCGGCGACAGGCCCTGACCGATCAGATAGGCCTCATCCGCCTTGAAACGGTGCAGCGACAGCTTGTCCTCCTCGGCATAGACCGCGACGGTTTTCTTGCCCATTTCATTGGCCGCGCGCATGATGCGAATGGCAATCTCGCCACGGTTGGCGACAAGGATTTTCTTGAATTCGGGCATGGGCAGGACCTCCGGGCGCGGGGATGCGTTCGGCGGGCAGCTTAGGCACGCTGCAGCGCAGCACAAGGGCGGAAAGCGACGTCCTGCAAATTTTTGCGAAATATTCAGGCCGACTTTGCAGTTGCAAAGTTCAGCTTGATAAAGCGCCGTTTGACCGGCGGAATCGCCTCGGGGTCATCATCGAGCGTGGGGGCTGCGGTTTGCTGAGGTCCGAAGAGCCAAGGACATTCCTCTTCAACCCGGCGGATCAGCGCGGGGTGGCCGTAGTAGATGAAGCTCCAGACAATGCGGTTGCCTGCGCCATCTTCCAGATACCAATGGCGGCCCTTTTCATGCTTGGCCACCTCAATGTCTTCCCAATAGATCTTGCGCCGTTTTGGGCCGACGGGGGGAGGAAGCAGCAAAGTCGGCCCTTCGATGCCATCGGCGTCCCAAGTGATGTCATAAAAGGGGAAGAAGGCCGTCACCATCATACCGGTCATCACCAAGGCGGCAAGGGCCACAGCCAAAACCGGCAGGCCGCCCACACCGTTCAGCACGGCAAACAGCGCCGTTCCGGCCAGTGCCACGCCGATCAGGCAGATCACCGCCAAAAGCGCGCGGTTGGGCGCGATCTGGCCGGTTTCCCCTTCGGGATCGGCCTCAATCGCTGGTCGCCGCGTCATGACATGGCGCATGACGGCGGCAAGGCCGATAAAGACCGCAAAGGCGATGAGGATCCGGTTCATAGGCAAGTCGAGCATGGCAGTGCCCCAAAGGTTTCGGCAGCCAAGATGCGGGCAGAACCGGGCAGGAATTTGGCCCAATCCGCACTTTCCGGCGAAATTGGTGACTTTTGGCAGGTATTTTGTGAACATTACCAGAACAGTTCTTTAAATCCGGTAAATCCCGGTCTATGGTCGCCCCATGAACGGATGGGATGAGAGCGAGGCCTTTGAGGCCGCCGTGCCTTTGTCGCAGCGCGCCATGGCGGCGCGCCCTGCGCCCTATCTGGATGATCTGAACCCCGCGCAACGCGCCGCGGTTGAGGCGCTGGACGGCCCGGTTCTGATGCTGGCAGGTGCCGGCACCGGCAAGACCAAGGCGCTGACGGCGCGCATCGTACATCTGCTCAACATGAACCGCGCCCGGCCGAATGAAATTCTGGCCGTCACCTTCACCAACAAGGCCGCGCGCGAAATGCGTCTGCGGGTGGGGCGGATGCTGGGCGATGTGGCCGAAGGCATGGCGTGGATGGGCACGTTCCATTCACTTTCGGTGAAAATCCTGCGCCGTCATGCGGAACTGGTGGGGCTGAAGTCGAACTTCACCATTTTGGACACTGACGACCAGCTGCGCCTGCTGAAACAGCTGATTTCTGCCGCCAATATCGACGAAAAGCGCTGGCCCGCGCGGCTTTTGGCCGGGATTATTGACGGTTGGAAGAACCGTGCGCTGACGCCGGACCGCGTGCCCTCGTCCGAGGCTTCGGCCTTCAACAACCGTGGGACCGAGCTTTATGAGCAGTATCAAGAGCGCCTGCGCAATCTGAACGCCACCGATTTTGGCGATTTGCTCCTCCATTGTGTCGTGATCTTCCAGAAGTTCCCCGATGTGCTGGAACAGTATCAGCGCTGGTTCCGTTTTATTCTGGTGGACGAATATCAAGACACCAATATCTGCCAATACCTCTGGCTGCGGCTTTTGGCGCAATCGCACAAGAACATCTGCTGCGTGGGCGATGACGACCAGTCGATCTATGGCTGGCGCGGGGCCGAGGTGGGCAATATCCTGCGGTTTGAAAAGGATTTTCCGGGCGCGGTCGTGGTGCGGCTGGAACAGAATTACCGCTCGACCCCGCATATTCTGGCCGCCGCCTCTGCCGTGATCGCCCGCAACGAGGGGCGCTTGGGCAAGACGCTGTGGACCGAAGAGCAAGAGGGCGAAAAGGTCCGCCTCATCGGCCATTGGGACGGGGAGGAAGAGGCACGCTGGGTGGGCGAGGAAATTGAAGGGTTGCAGCGGGGCAGGGGGCATCGCGATCCGCGCTCGCTGGAACAGATGGCCATTCTTGTCCGCGCCTCGCATCAGATGCGCGCCTTTGAAGACCGTTTTCTAACCATCGGTCTGCCGTATCGCGTGATTGGTGGGCCGCGGTTTTACGAACGCCAGGAAATCCGCGATGCGATGGCCTATTTCCGGCTGGCGGTGTCGCCCGCCGATGATCTGGCCTTTGAGCGGGTGGTGAATACCCCCAAGCGCGGCCTTGGCGACAAGGCGGTGCAATCGATCCAGATCGAGGCGCGATCCTTGGGCATGAACCTGTTGGAAGGCGCGCGCTCTTTGCTGGCCAAGGGCGGGATTGGCGGCAAGGGGGCGGCGCAGTTGCGCGGCTTTGTCGAGGGCGTTGACCGCTGGCATGCCGCTGTGCGGGACGCCCGGCCTGCCTTGCCTGAGGACACGGTCGTTGAACCTCTTTTGCCTGACACGCCGCCCGCCCAT
>JBMSKG010000151.1:0-7498 GCA_049419625.1 Paracoccaceae bacterium
TCACCGGTCGCAAACGCCTTCGCAAGACTTTCGGCAAGATCGCCGAGATCGCGCAAATGCCGAACCTCATCGAGGTTCAGAAGACCTCCTATGACCAGTTCCTCCAGCTGGAGAAACCGGCCGAGGGGCGAAGGGACGAGGGCCTGGAATCGGTCTTCCGCCAGGTCTTCCCGATCCGCGACTTCAGTGAATCCTCGCTGCTCGAATATGTGGACTACCACTTCGAGGAGCCCAAGTATGATGTCGAGGAGTGCCAGCAGCGCTCCATGACCTATGCCGCGCCGCTCAAGGTGACGCTGCGCCTCATCGTGTTCGATGTGGACCAGGAAACCGGCGCCCGCTCGGTCAAGGACATCAAGGAGCAGGACGTCTATATGGGCGACGTCCCCTTCATGACCGACAACGGCACTTTCGTCGTCAACGGCACCGAGCGCGTCATCGTCAGCCAGATGCACCGTTCGCCGGGCGTGTTCTTCGACCATGACAAGGGCAAGACCCATTCCTCGGGCAAGCTGTTGTTCGCTTGCCGCATCATCCCATATCGCGGCTCATGGCTGGACTTTGAGTTCGACGCCAAAGACATCGTGTTCGTGCGCATCGACCGTCGCCGCAAGCTGCCGGTGACGACGCTGCTGTATGCGCTGGGTATGGATCAGGAAGGCATCATGGATGCCTATTATGAGACCATCAGCTTCCGCCACGTGAAGAACAAAGGCTGGATTACCAAGTTCTTCCCGAACCGCGTGTCGGGCACCCGCCCGACCTATGATCTGGTCGACGCTGCCACGGGTGAGATCATCCTGAAGGCCGGCGAAAAGGCCACGCCGCGGATGGTGAAGAAGTGGAAGGATGAGGGCGCGGTCACTGAACTTTTGGTGCCGTTTGATCACATCATGGGCCGCTATGTGGCCAAGGACATCATCAACGAAGAAACCGGCGAAATCTGGGCTGAAGCCGGCGACGAATTGACGATGGACTATGACCGTGACGGCGAGCCGAAAGGCGGCACCGTCAAGACCCTACTGGATCAGGGTATCACCGATATCCCGGTTCTCGACATCGACAACGTCAATGTCGGCCCCTACATCCGCAACACCTTGGCGGCAGACAAGAACATGGGCCGCGACACCGCGCTCATGGACATCTACCGCGTGATGCGTCCGGGTGAACCGCCGACCGTAGAGGCTGCCTCGCAGCTCTTCGACACGCTGTTCTTTGACAGCGAGCGCTATGACCTCTCGGCCGTTGGCCGCGTCAAGATGAACATGCGTCTGGATCTGGGCAAGCCCGACACCCAGCGCACGTTGGACCGCGATGATATCGTGGCCTGCATCAAGGCCCTGACGGAACTGCGCGACGGTAAGGGCGAGATCGACGACATCGACCACCTCGGCAACCGCCGGGTGCGATCGGTCGGCGAACTGATGGAAAATCAGTATCGCGTCGGCCTGTTGCGCATGGAACGTGCGATCAAGGAACGCATGTCCTCGGTCGAAATCGACACGATCATGCCGCAAGACCTGATCAACGCCAAACCCGCGGCGGCGGCGGTGCGTGAATTCTTCGGCTCGTCGCAGCTGTCGCAGTTCATGGACCAAACCAACCCGCTGTCCGAAGTGACCCACAAGCGCCGCCTGTCGGCCCTTGGCCCGGGCGGTCTGACCCGCGAACGTGCGGGCTTTGAAGTCCGCGACGTTCACCCGACCCACTATGGCCGGATGTGCCCGATTGAAACGCCCGAAGGCCAGAATATCGGTCTGATCAACTCGCTGGCCACTTTTGCCCGGGTGAACAAGTACGGCTTCATCGAGACACCGTATCGCAAGGTGATCGACGGCAAGGTGACCGATGATGTGGTGTACATGTCGGCAACCGAGGAAATGCGCCACACCGTGGCGCAGGCCAACGCAGCACAAGACGGCGAAGGCCGCTTCCAGGATGATCTGATTTCGTCGCGCAAAGCTGGCGAATTCATGCTCAACCCGCCGGATGCGATCGACCTGATCGACGTGTCCCCGAAGCAGCTTGTTTCGGTTGCAGCCTCGCTCATCCCGTTCTTGGAAAATGACGACGCCAACCGCGCCCTGATGGGTTCGAACATGCAGCGTCAGGCGGTTCCGCTGTTGCAGGCCGATGCGCCCTTCGTGGGCACCGGCATTGAAGCGGTGGTTGCGCGGGACTCGGGTGCGGCCATCATGGCGCGCCGCGCCGGCGTGATCGACCAGGTCGACGCCAGCCGTATCGTTATCCGCGCGACCGAGATGCTGGAACCCGGCGAGCCGGGCGTCGACATCTACCGTCTGCGCAAGTTCAAGCGTTCGAACCAGTCGTCCTGCATCAACCAGCGTCCGCTGGTGAAGGTGGGTGACGTGGTCAAGCGCGGCGAAGTGGTGGCCGATGGCCCCTGCACCGACATGGGCGAACTGGCCCTTGGCCGGAACGTCATCGTGGCCTTCATGCCGTGGAATGGCTACAACTACGAAGACTCGATCCTGATTTCGGAACGCATTCTGAAAGACGACGTGTTCACCTCGATCCACATCGAAGAATACGAAGTCGCAGCGCGCGACACGAAGCTGGGTCCGGAAGAAATCACCCGCGACATTCCGAACGTCGGTGAAGAAGCGCTGCGCAACCTCGACGAGGCGGGCATCGTTTACATCGGTGCCGAAGTGCAGCCGGGCGACATTCTGGTGGGCAAGATCACCCCCAAGGGCGAAAGCCCGATGACGCCGGAAGAAAAGCTTCTTCGCGCCATCTTTGGTGAAAAGGCCTCTGACGTCCGTGACACCTCGCTGCGTCTGCCGCCCGGTGCCTATGGCACGGTGGTGGAAGTGCGCGTGTTCAACCGCCACGGTGTGGATAAGGACGAGCGCGCCCTGCAGATCGAACGGGAAGAAGTCGAACGTCTGGCGCGTGACCGCGACGACGAATTGGCGATCCTTGAGCGCAACATCTACTCGCGCCTGAAAACGCTGGTGATGGGCAAGACGGCTGTCAAAGGCCCGAAAGGCATCAAGGCCGGTTCGACGATTGACGAGGATCTGTTGTCGTCGCTCAGCCGTGGCCAGTGGTGGCAGCTTGCCCTTGGCGAAGAAGCCGAGGCCAAGGACGTTGAAGCCCTGCACGATCAGTACGAGGCGCAAAAGCGCGCTTTGGACAACCGGTTCGACGACAAGGTCGAAAAGGTGCGTCGCGGCGACGATCTGCCTCCGGGCGTGATGAAGATGGTCAAGGTGTTCGTCGCGGTAAAGCGCAAGCTGCAGCCGGGCGACAAGATGGCCGGTCGTCACGGCAACAAGGGTGTTATCTCCAAGGTCGTTCCGGCCGAGGATATGCCCTTCTTGGCCGATGGCACCCCGGTTGATCTGGTGCTGAACCCCTTGGGCGTGCCGTCGCGTATGAACGTCGGGCAAATCTTGGAAACCCACATGGGCTGGGCCGCGCGCGGTCTGGGCCTGAAGATCGACGATGCCTTGAAAGAGTATCGTCGTTCGGGCGACCTGACCCCGGTGCGTGAGGCGATGCGTCTGGCGTATGGCGACGAGACCTATGACGAGGCGCTGGCCGACCGTGATGAGGCCGAGTTCCTTGAACTGGCCGGCAACGTCACCCGTGGCGTGCCGATTGCCACCCCGGTCTTTGACGGGGCGAAAGAGGCTGACGTCAACGAGGCGCTGCGTCGCGCGGGCTTTGACACTTCGGGCCAGTCCGAGGTGTTCGATGGCCGCACCGGCGAGAAGTTCCAGCGCAAGGTGACAGTGGGCGTGAAATACATGCTCAAGCTGCACCACCTTGTCGACGACAAGCTGCATGCCCGTTCGACCGGGCCTTACTCGCTGGTCACCCAGCAGCCCTTGGGCGGTAAGGCACAGTTCGGCGGTCAGCGTCTGGGGGAAATGGAGGTCTGGGCTCTGGAAGCCTATGGCGCCGCCTATACCCTGCAGGAAATGCTGACGGTGAAGTCGGACGACGTGGCAGGCCGGACCAAGGTCTACGAGGCAATCGTCAAGGGCGAGGACAATTTCGAAGCCGGGGTTCCGGAATCGTTCAACGTCCTTGTCAAGGAAGTGCGCGGCCTCGGCCTCAACATGGAACTCCTGGATGCGGAGGAAGAGTGATGCGGTAGGTGCGCCCTAAAGGCGCACCCTACGTAGGGTGCGCATTCATTGCGCACCTTCCCGCCAAACCCTTCCCCCGCGGCCTTAATTCTTAGGAATCAAAATGAACCAGGAACTCAGCACCAACCCGTTCAACCCGGTTGCCCCCGTCAAGACCTTTGACGAGATCAAGATCAGCTTGGCTTCGCCCGAGCGTATCTTGTCGTGGTCCTACGGCGAGATCAAAAAGCCCGAAACCATCAACTACCGCACGTTCAAGCCCGAGCGTGACGGTCTGTTCTGCGCCCGTATCTTTGGCCCGATCAAAGATTACGAATGCCTCTGCGGCAAGTACAAGCGCATGAAATATCGCGGCGTTGTCTGCGAAAAATGCGGTGTGGAAGTCACGCTGCAAAAGGTCCGCCGTGAGCGGATGGGCCATATCGAACTGGCCTCGCCGGTTGCCCACATCTGGTTCCTCAAGTCGCTGCCCTCGCGCATCGGCCTGATGCTGGACATGACGCTGCGTGATCTGGAACGCATCCTCTATTTCGAAAACTATGTGGTGATCGAACCCGGTCTGACCGACCTGACCTATGGTCAGCTGATGACCGAAGAGGACTATCTGGACGCGCAAGACCAGTATGGCGCCGACGCCTTCACCGCCAATATCGGCGCTGAGGCGATCCGCGAAATGCTTGCCGCGATCGATCTGGACGCGACCGCCGAACAGCTGCGCGCTGACCTGAAAGAAGCCACCGGCGAATTGAAGCCGAAGAAGATCATCAAGCGTTTGAAGATCGTCGAAAGCTTCCTTGAATCCGGCAACCGTCCCGAGTGGATGGTTCTGACTGTTCTTCCGGTCATCCCGCCGGAACTGCGCCCGCTGGTTCCCTTGGACGGTGGCCGCTTTGCGACATCTGACCTGAACGATCTGTATCGCCGCGTCATCAACCGCAACAACCGTTTGAAGCGCCTGATCGAACTGCGTGCGCCCGTTATCATCGTGCGCAACGAAAAGCGGATGCTGCAGGAAGCTGTGGACGCCCTCTTTGACAACGGCCGTCGCGGCCGTGTCATCACCGGCACCAACAAGCGCCCGCTGAAATCGCTGTCCGACATGCTGAAAGGCAAGCAGGGCCGCTTCCGTCAGAACCTTTTGGGCAAGCGCGTCGACTTCTCGGGTCGTTCGGTTATCGTGACCGGCCCGGAACTAAAGCTGCATCAGTGCGGTCTGCCAAAGAAGATGGCGCTCGAACTGTTCAAGCCCTTCATCTACTCGCGGCTTGAAGCCAAAGGGCTTTCTTCGACCGTCAAGCAGGCCAAGAAGTTGGTAGAAAAGGAACGTCCCGAGGTTTGGGATATCCTTGACGAAGTCATCCGCGAACACCCGGTTCTTCTGAACCGCGCGCCGACTCTGCACCGTCTGGGCATTCAGGCGTTTGAGCCGATCCTCATCGAAGGCAAGGCCATTCAGCTGCACCCGCTCGTCTGCTCGGCCTTCAACGCCGACTTCGACGGCGACCAGATGGCCGTCCACGTTCCGCTGAGCCTTGAGGCCCAGTTGGAAGCCCGCGTTCTGATGATGTCGACGAACAACGTGTTGTCGCCCGCCAACGGTGCGCCAATCATCGTGCCGTCGCAGGACATGGTTCTGGGCCTTTACTACGCCACGATGGAGCGTAAGGGCATGGTTGGCGAAGGCATGGCCTTTGCCGATATGGACGAGGTGGAACATGCCTTGGCCGCCGGTGCCGTGCATCTGCATGCCAAGATCAAAGCCCGTTTGCGTCAGGTTGACGACGAGGGCAACATCGTCTGGAAGCGCTTTGACACCACCCCCGGCCGTCTGCGTCTGGGCAACCTGTTGCCGCTGAATGCGAAAGCACCGTTCGATCTGGTGAACCGCCTCTTGCGCAAAAAGGACGTGCAGACCGTCATCGACACCGTCTACCGCTATTGCGGTCAGAAAGAGTCGGTCATTTTCTGCGACCAGATCATGGGTCTGGGCTTCCGTGAGGCCTTCAGGGCCGGCATTTCGTTCGGCAAGGACGACATGCTGATCCCCGACACCAAGTGGACCATCGTCAACGAGGTGAAGGAACAGGTCGCCGGCTTTGAACAGCAGTACATGGACGGCCTGATCACTCAGGGCGAAAAGTACAACAAGGTCGTGGACGCTTGGTCGAAGTGCAACGACAAGGTGACCGAGGCGATGATGACCACCATCTCCGCTCCGCGTTTCGACGCGGCCGGTGCCGAGATGGAGCCGAACTCGGTCTATATGATGGCCCACTCCGGCGCCCGGGGTTCGGTCACGCAGATGAAGCAGTTGGGCGGTATGCGCGGCCTTATGGCCAAGCCGTCGGGCGAGATCATCGAAACGCCGATCATCTCGAACTTCAAGGAAGGTCTGACCGTTCTTGAATACTTCAACTCGACCCACGGCGCCCGTAAGGGTCTGGCCGACACCGCGCTCAAGACGGCAAACTCGGGTTACCTGACCCGCCGTCTGGTGGACGTGGCGCAAGACTGCATCGTGCGCATGCACGATTGCGGAACCGACCGCGCCATCACCGCCGAAGCCGCCGTCAACGACGGTGAGGTCGTGCTGCCCTTGGCCGAGCGTGTGCTTGGGCGTGTGGCGGCTGATGATGTCACCGTGCCCGGCACCGGTGAGGTGATCGTGCAGCGTGGTGAGCTGATCGACGAACGTCGTGCGGACATGATCGCACAGGCGAACGTGGCCGTGATGCGCATCCGCAGCCCGCTGACCTGCGAGGCCGAAGAGGGCGTTTGCGCCATGTGCTATGGTCGCGACCTCGCACGCGGCACGCTGGTGAACCAAGGCGAAGCGGTGGGTATCATTGCCGCCCAGTCGATCGGTGAACCCGGCACCCAGCTGACGATGCGGACCTTCCACATCGGCGGCGTGGCCCAAGGTGGCCAGCAGTCGTTCTTGGAAGCCAGCCAAGAGGGCAAGGTTGAATTCCGCAACCCGAACCTTCTGGCCAACGAGCATGGCGAGCAGATCGTGATCGGCCGCAACATGTCGATGGCGATCATCGACGAGGCCGGCCAAGAACGCGCCGTGCACAAGCTGACCTACGGCTCCAAGCTGCATGTCCGCGAAGGCGCAACGGTCAAGCGTGGCACCAAGCTGTTCGAATGGGACCCCTACACCCTGCCGATCATCGCCGAAAAGGCCGGTGTCGCGCGGTTCAAGGACCTGATCAACGGCATCTCGGTGCGCGAAGAAACCGACGAAGCCACCGGCATGACGCAAAAGATCGTGTCTGACTGGCGCTCGGCACCGAAGGGCGGCGATCTCAAGCCCGAGGTGATCGTGATGGATCCGGCGACCGGTGAGCCTGTGCGCAACGACGCGGGCAACCCGA
>JBMSKG010000152.1:0-7420 GCA_049419625.1 Paracoccaceae bacterium
GACGCCATCACCACATAGGCCCCGCCATAGGTCTTGCGGGTCAGAACCGTGACCTTGGGCACCGTCGCCTCGCCATAGGCGAACAGAAGCTTCGCCCCATGCTTGATCACGCCGCCATATTCCTGCCCCGTGCCGGGCAAGAAGCCGGGCACGTCCACCAGCGTCAGGATCGGAATTTCAAACGCATCGCAGAACCGCACGAACCGCGCAGCCTTGCGGCTTGCATCAATGTCCAGACAGCCGGCCAGCACCATCGGCTGGTTGGCCACCACCCCCACGGTCTGCCCTTCCAGCCGGATAAAGCCGGTGATGATATTGGCGGCAAATTCCTTCTGTATCTCAAAGAAATCGCCCTCATCGGCGATCTTCAGGATCAGTTCCTTCATGTCATAGGGCTGGTTCGGATTGTCCGGCACCAAGGTATCAAGGCTCGTCTCAATCCGCGCCGGATCATCAAAGAAGGGCCGCGTCGGTGCCTTCTCGCGGTTGTTCAATGGCAGAAAGTCAATCAACCGGCGCGCCTCGGCCAGCGCCTCAACATCGTTTTCAAACGCGCCATCGGCCACGCTCGATTTGCGGGTATGGGTCGACGCCCCGCCCAATTCTTCGGCCGTCACCACCTCATTCGTGACAGTTTTCACCACGTCAGGCCCGGTCACGAACATGTAAGAGCTGTCTTTGACCATAAAGATAAAGTCGGTCATCGCGGGCGAATAGACCGCGCCCCCGGCACAAGGCCCCATGATCAGCGAAATCTGCGGCACCACGCCCGAGGCCATGATGTTGCGCTGGAACACCTCACCATAGGCGGCAAGCGACGCCACCCCTTCCTGAATCCGCGCCCCACCAGAATCGTTGATCCCGATCACCGGCGCACCGTTCTGAATGGCCAGATCCATGATCTTGCAGATCTTGGCGCCGTGCGTTTCCGACACCGACCCGCCCATCACCGTGAAGTCTTGGCTGAACACATAGACCTGACGGCCATTCACCGTGCCCCAGCCGGTCACCACACCATCCCCGGCGGGCTTTTCGGCCTCCATGCCGAAATCAATACAACGATGGGTGACGAACATGTCGAACTCTTCGAACGACCCCTCGTCCAGCAAAAGCTCGATCCGCTCGCGCGCCGTCAGCTTGCCCTTGGCATGCTGGGCATCCACACGGCGCTGACCTCCGCCCTGACGGGCAACCGCGCGGCGCTTTTCCAACTGGTCAAGAATGTCTTTCATGGCAGGCCTCCCCAAAATCGCTGGCACCATATCGGTGAGGCCGAGGGGAACAAAGGGCAAATCGGTAAATTTGCATATCATTGGCAGATCATATTTTGCTAATTGCAAATCTGCAAACTTTTTCGACTGCGTTGGTCTCCCTTGGCGGCCCCGTAGCGGCCCCGTGTCGGTCCCGTGTCGGGACAGATGCCATACGCAAACCCGACGCAAACCCGACGCAGACCAGACGCCTTTTCCCAAGCTTTTGGCCCCCCTATAACAGCCCCAAGCCGCCCGAGGAGCCGCCATGTCCCTACCCGTCCCCGCTGTCACCATCGGCCTCTTGCTGGCCTCCAACATCTTCATGACCTTCGCCTGGTATGGCCATCTCAAGTTCAAAACCACCAGCCTAGTCACCGTGATTTTCATCTCATGGGGCATCGCTTTTTTCGAATACATCCTGATGGTGCCCGCCAACCGCATCGGCCACGGCCACTTCTCGGCGGCCGAGTTGAAGACCATCCAAGAGGTCATCACGCTCACGGTTTTCGCTGTCTTTTCCGTGACCTACCTGAAAGAG
The DNA here is from genome assembly GCA_049419625.1 of Paracoccaceae bacterium. Lineage (GTDB taxonomy): Bacteria > Pseudomonadota > Alphaproteobacteria > Rhodobacterales > Rhodobacteraceae > Tabrizicola_A. The sequence continues at coordinate 1,792 of JBMSKG010000152.1, forward strand.
CCCCTGTCATGGAACCACCTCGTCGGCTTTGGCTTCATCGCCACCGGAGCGTTTTTCATCTTCCACAAATGGGCCTGAAAAGACCGCTGATCCCCCCTAGACTCCCCCGCCGCACAGGCGTAGCGCTAGGCCATGCGCACAACAGTCAAATTCCTGAACCGCACCACGCCCCCCCATGTCATCACGCTTGTGTTGCTGGCCGGGTTGTCGGCGCTGACGATGAACATCTACCTGCCCTCGCTGCCCGGCATGGCCAAGTGGTTCGAGGTGCCCTACGCCCTCATGCAACTGTCGGTCGCGCTCTACCTCGCCCTGTCCGCAGCCCTACAGATTGTGATCGGCCCCATCTCTGACCGCTATGGGCGGCGCAAGGTCGTTCTGGGCTCGCTGGTTCTGTTCCTTCTGGCCACCGTCGGCACGCTTCTGGCGCCCAATGCCGAAACCTTCCTCTTCTTCCGCATGGCCCAAGCGGTGATCGCCGCCGGCATGGTCCTCAGCCGCGCCATCGTGCGCGACATGGTCCCCGACGCCGAGGCCGCCTCGATGATCGGCTATGTCACCATGGGGATGAGCCTTGTGCCCATGATCGGCCCGGCGATTGGCGGTTATCTGGATGCCGCCTTTGGGTGGCAGGCCAATTTCGCCCTTCTTTTGCTGGTAGGTTTGGCAGTTACAGCCCTTGCCTGGGCCGATCTTGGCGAAACCTCCACGCCCAAGGACACCAGCTTTGCCGCCCAAGTCCGGCAATACCCCGGCCTCCTGTCCTCGCGCCGGTTCTGGGGCTATTGCATGGCCGCGGCCTTCTCCTCGGGCTGCTTTTTCGCCTATCTCGGCGGCGCGCCCTATGTCGGGACCGAGGTTTTTGCCCTTTCCTCTCAGGAAATCGGCCTTCTCTTCGCGCTGACAGCCATCGGCTATCTGATCGGTAACTTTTTGGCCGGACGCTATTCGGTGCGGCTGGGGCTGAACCGGATGATCCTTTTGGGCAGCATGACCACCACGGCCGGTCTAGGTGTTCTCACCTTGTTAACACTTGCCGGGCTATCTGGTCCCATCGTGTTCTTCGCCCTCACCGTTCCTATGGGCATCGGCAACGGGCTGGCACTGCCCAATGCCAATGCGGGCATCCTCTCGGTGCGTCCGGAACTCGCGGGCACCGCCTCGGGTCTGGGTGGCGCGATCATGATCGGCGGCGGCGCGGGGTTGGCGGCGTTGGCGGGGTGGCTTTTGGGGCCGGGGTCAAGCGAGATGCCCTTGATCCTGTTGATGCTGGTCTCGTCGATTGGCTCGGTCGCCTCGATCCTGCTGGTGATCCGCCGCGCCCGCGCGCTGGGGCTGGCCAGCTGACAGGCACTTGACGCCTGCGGTTTGCAAAGCCAGTTTAGGCTTTGCAAATGGGGGCGCGCATGGCCACACAGAAACTTTATGCCGGGGCCAAGCTGCGCGAATTGCGCAGTCGCCTTGGCCTGACGCAGCGGATTTTTTCCGACAAGCTCGGCGTCTCGTTGCCCTATCTGAACCAGATGGAAAACAACCATCGCCCGGTCTCAGCATCGGTCGTCTTGGCGCTGGCGCAAGAGTTTGGGCTGGATGTCACCGAACTGACTGTTGGCGAAGGTGAGCGGCTGGTGTCTGACATGCGCGAGGCGCTGGCCGATCCGGTCTTTGCCAAATCCGCCCCGCCCTTGGCCGATCTGCGCCTTGCCGCCTCAAACGCGCCCGCCCTTGCCCGCGCCTTTCTGGACCTGCACCGCGCATACCGCCAAAGCCATGAACGACTTGCCTCCCTGGATGAGGCCTTGGGGCGCGACGATGCCGGCCTGCGCGCCAGCCCTTGGGAAGAAGTCCGTGATTTCTTTCACTATTGCGACAATTACGTTGATGCCATTGACCGGGCCGCCGAACATTTCGCAAGTGGCGCAGGTCCCGGAAAAGACGTGCTTATCTCGGCCACCGAGGCCCTTCGCAAGCGCGGGCTGGATGTGCAGTTTTCCGACACTGGCCCTCTGCGCCAGTTTGATCCCACTTCCCGGCGGCTAGAGCTTTCGGCCCGTGCAGCAGCCCCGACCCAGCGCTTCCAGCTTCTTTATCAGGTCGCGCTGCAAACCCAGAATGAGCTGCTGGAGGCCACCCTCGACCTCGCCCGCTTCACCACGCCCGAGGCCCGCGATATCGCCAAGATCGGTCTGGCCAATTACTTTGCTGGCGCGGCGCTGATGCCCTATCGGGCCTTTCTGGAAACCGCCCAGAAAACCCGGCACGACCTTGAACGCCTTGCCGATATCTTCGGCGCCTCGATCGAACAGGTGGCCCACCGACTTTCCACGCTGCAACGCCCCGGCGCCAAGGGCATCCCGTTTTTCTTCGTCCGCGTTGACCAAGCGGGCACCATCACCAAACGCCATTCGGCCACCCGGCTACAATTCGCCCGCTTCGGCGGCGCGTGTCCCCTGTGGAACGCCCACCGCGCCTTTGAAACCCCGGGCCATTTCCTGCGCCAACTGGCCGAAACCCCGGACGGCGTGCGCTATCTGTGCCTATCGCGCGATGTGTCGAAACCGGGCGGCGCTTTCCTCGCCCCCGTGCGCCGCTATGCAATTTCGCTGGGCTGCGAAATCACCCATGCGGCCAGCCTTGTCTATTCCGACGGGCTGGATCTGAAGGGCCGCTTTGAACCCATCGGCATCTCTTGCCGCATCTGCGAACGGCACGATTGCCACCAACGCTCGGTCCCCCCGCTAGAGCGCCGCCTGCGCGTCAACCCCGACCGGCGCGGGCTTTTGCCCTATGATATTGCTGATTAAAAGAGGGGGCCAATAGGCCCCCTGTTCCGTTCAACTCAGACCCTGATCACTTCAGGTGTTGCCAGATGTGATCCTTCAGATGCGTCCGCTTCTTGCGCAGATGCTCTTCATCCTCTTCGGTGATGAGATCGATCCGCTTCTCGGCGCGATGCACCTTCTCATTTACCTCGGCATACTCGGCCACCAATTTGGCAAAATGGGCATCCGCCCCCTTCAAGGCGCTGATTTTGCTAGCCTTATCAGGGAACTCAAGGGCAAGCGCGTGCGGCGTGTGTGACATGGGTGTCTCCTTCTTCTTGTCAGGCCCCAGTCTAGCGGGACCTGACAAGAGGGCTTTGACACGGATCAATCCGCCGCAGTTTTCAGCGCTGGCTGGTCTGCCAGTTTTGCGACATGACCGGCCCCAAGTTTGACCGTGGCAATTGCCGGCCCAGAATGTGATCTGACGCCTTTTCACCGGTCATGATCGACGGACCGTTCAGGTTGCCATTGGTCACCTGCGGGAAGATCGAGCTGTCGGCCACCCGCAGCCCCTCAACCCCGATCACCCTGCATTCGGGGTCCACCACCGCCATCGGATCATTGGCCGCCCCCATCCGGCAGGTGCCGCAGGGGTGATAGGCGCTTTCGGCATGGTCGCGCACGAAAGCGTCCAGCTCCGCATCGCTTTGCAGATCAAGGCCGGGTTGGATCGTGGCCTTGATATAGGGCGATATGGCGGGCTGCTCGAAGATCTCGCGCGTCAGGCGAATGACCTTGCGGAAATCGTGCCAGTCGCGCGGGTCCGACATATAATTGAACTGGATTTTCGGCACCGACATCGGGTCGGCTGACCGCAGGGTGACAGACCCGCGCGACTTGGCGCGCATGGGCCCGGTATGCACCTGAAACCCGTGCCCCCCCGCCACGGCTTGCCCGTCATAGCGCACGGCAATGGGCAAGAAGTGATACTGAATATCGGGATACTCCACGCCCTTATCCGACCGGATAAAGCCGCATGCCTCAAACTGGTTCGACGCGCCAAGGCCTTTCTTGGTCAACAGCCACTGCGCCCCGATCAGCGCCTTGCCCCAAATGTTCCAGTATTTGTAAAGCGTTATCGGCTGGGCCGCCTGATACTGCATGTAAATCTCAAGGTGGTCTTGCAGGTTTGCCCCCACACCGGGGCGGTGGGCAACCACCTCGATCCCGTGATCCTTCAGATGCGCTGCATCGCCAATCCCTGACAGCATCAAAAGCTTGGGCGAGTTGATGGAAGAGGCCGCAACGATCACCTCGGCCGATGCGCGGATCACCTCAATAGCGCCCCCGCGGGCAATCTCCACCCCCACGGCGCGACCGTTCTCGATCACCACCTTGCGGGCAAAGGCGCGCACCAGTTCCACATTCCCCCTGGCCATCGCCGGGCGGAGATAGGCGCTGGCGGCAGACCAGCGCTTGCCCTTCCAGATCGTCGCCTCCATCGCGCCAAAACCCTCTTGGCGCTGGCCGTTGTAATCGCCGGTCATCTGGTATCCGGCCTGATGCCCGGCCTGAATAAAGGCATTGAACAAGGGGTTGTTGCGCGGCCCCCGCGTGATGTGCAGCGGCCCATCCGTGCCGCGATAACCCTGATCGCCCGCCGCCCCCGCATCTTCGGCGCCGTGCCAGTTTTCCATGCGCTGGAAATAAGGGAGCACATCGGCATAGGACCAACCCTGCGCGCCCATGCTCTCCCATGTGTCATAGTCGCGGGCATGGCCGCGCACATAGACCATGCCGTTGATGCTGGAAGATCCTCCAATCACCTTGCCACGCGGCGTCACCAACCGCCGCCCGCCCAGATGCGGTTCGGGTTCGGTCGACAGGCCCCAGTCATAAAGCGGCATGTTCATCGGATAGGAGAGCGCCGCAGGCATCTGGATGAAAGGCCCCGCATCCGACCCGCCCTGTTCAATCACGATCACCCGCTTGCCGGCCTCGCCCAAACGGTAGGCCATGGCCGACCCTGCTGAACCCGAGCCAATGATTACATAGTCTGCCTGCATCATTCCCTCCCGCCCACCGGGCGGCCTTGTTTCCGTATTTCTTCTGGTCATCAATGGCTTAGTCGGGTGCATACTCGGGGGGCAAGATTATGGGCGTTGATCCGAACCGTTGCCGCTTTTGGCCGCGCCGTCATGCGTCACGTCCTTCGAGCTGGGAGTTCAGATAGTCCATCGCGGTGTCGACCGCCGCCGCGCCATCAGGCGCACCGGATTTCAGGACCTCTCGCAAATACAACCCGTCGATCAGCGCGCCCAGACCCTCGGCCACGGCCTCAGCCTTGCTGCCCGCCAAAGGGCGCAATGCCGCCAACAGATTCGACCGCAGCCGCTTTTGATACACCGCCAAAAGCCGCTTGGCTTCGGGCACGGTCTGGGCCAAGACCCAAAAATTCAGCCACGCCCCTACCGCCTCGCGTCGGAAGTTTGCCGGGCTGAAACTGGCCCAAAGAATGGCCTTCAGCCGCGCCTCGGGCCCGGTCGCCAGATGCAGCGCGCCGCGCACTTCGGCCCCATAGAGCGACAGGATATGGCGCATCGCGGCCAGGAATATTTCTTCTTTTGACCCGAAATAGTGGTGCGCCAGCGCGCTGGACATGCCCGCACGCTTGGCAATCTGGCTGACCGTCACATCCAAAGACCCGGCACGCCCAATTTCGACGATCGTCGCTTTGACGAGCGCCGCCTTTCGGATAGGCTCCATCCCAACTTTGGGCATTTCGGTCTGGCTCCAAGAATCTTCTTGCCAAACCGATAAAGCGTGAAGTTTATTGACTCGTCAATCAACAAAAACAGGGAGCC
>JBMSKG010000153.1:0-7364 GCA_049419625.1 Paracoccaceae bacterium
CGTTCTTTTCTTGCCGCAGGTAATATGAGCTGTCCACATCGCGCAAAAGCGGCAGTTTGTGGCCGACCTCTTTGGTCCAGGCCTCCAGCTCGGGAACCGCTTCGAACAGCATGTACTGGTGGCTCATCACCATCATTGGCAGATCGCGGCCAAACCACTTGCCAACCTCACGGGCATAATAGCCCGCTGCATTGACGACGATCTCGCAGCGGATCTCACCCTTGGGGGTCGAGATCACCCACTCATCCCCCTCGCGCCGCGCGCCGGTGGCCGGGCAGAACCGCTCAATCCGCGCGCCCATCTGGCGTGCACCCTTGGCAAGGGCTTGGGTCAACTGTGCGGGGTCAATGTCGCCGTCATAGGGGTCATGCAAGGCGCCGGTCAGGTCATGGGTTTCAACGAAGGGGTAGACCTTCTTGATGTCCTCGGGGCTCAGAATGTTCAGATCCATCCCCTGATAACGGCCCATGCCGACGACCTTTTGGAACTCCTGCAGACGTTCCTTGGAATGGCCCAAGCGCACCGACCCGGTGACGTTGTAGTTCATCGGGTAATCGACCTCATCGCCCAGACGGCGATACAGCTCGGCCGAATAGCGCTGCATGTTCATGATGGACCAACTGGACGAGAAGGTCGGCACGTTGCCGGCGGCATGCCAGGTTGAGCCCGCCGTCAGCTCGTTCTTTTCCAAAAGCACGCAGTCGGTCCAGCCCGCTTTGCACAGATGATAAAGCGCGGACGCCCCCACCGCGCCGCCCCCGATGATGACCACACGGGCCGAGGTTGGAAAATCCGACATGACGCGCCTCCAAAGCATTCTGGCGCCAATATCACTTGTGCGAAAAAACCTTTCAATCTGGGCAATCCCAGTCTATTGATCGATCAATCCGATCAGAACTTGCCGGCTTGTAGCATTGGGGCGTGCCAGATGCAGATTGAACTCCTTGACACCTTTCTTGACCTCGTGGAAACGCGCAGCTTTCACCGCAGCGCCGAACGGCTTTCGATCACCCAATCCACTGTTTCGGCGCGGGTGCAAGTGCTGGAACAGGCAATCGGGGCGCGGCTCTTTTCGCGCTCGCGTGCAGGCACGCAATTGACGACCGAAGGGCTGAAATTCCTGCCCCATGCGCGCGGGTTGCGCCACGCCTGGACCGAGGCGCAGCGCTCGGTCGCACCGGCGGGGGATGCCGCCGTCTCGCTTCGCATCGGCATCCAGCATGACCTGGCCGCTGGCCGGATTGGCAACTGGATGGCGGCCTTTCGCAAAGCCCTGCCCGATTGCGCCTTCTACATCGAGCCGGATTATTCGATCCAGATGTGTGAAGATGTGGCCAAAGGGGCGCTGGATTATGCCATCATCTTCTCGCCCCAACCCCAGCCCGACCTGCATTTCGCTTCGGTCGGCGAGGTGACGTATCACCTGATCTCCTCAACCGGCCAACGCCGTGCCGATCTGAGCCCAACGCGCTATATCCGCGCGAGCTACGCCCCGGCTTTTGACGCCGCCCATGCCCAAGCCCTGCCCGAAATGTCGGCCACCCCCTTCGCCTCAGGGCAAGAGGCGGCGGTTGCGGGGCTTTTGCAATCTTTGGGCGGGGCCGCGTTTGTGCTGGATCGCACGGCGGCCGCGCTGACCGAGACCGGCAAGTTCACGGCCGTCAGCGATGTCGAACCCATCAGCCAGCCGGTCTATGTCATGATGCACCAACGCCACCGCCCGCAGCGCATGCACAAACGGCTGACCAAAACCGTGCTCAAGATGTTTGGCCACCGCTGACCGCCAACGCTAGACCCGTCGTTTCATCTTGGCCCAAATACCCCCGCCGGAGGCATGCAACAGCGGCCATCCGCGCGCGAGGTCAGACGAGGGTCTGCACCCGGTAGCCCGGACCATGCGCCAGCCGCACCAGCGTGATCGGGCTGTCAGCGGTCCATGTCATGCGCTCGGTGACAAACAGCGCCGTGCCGGGTGCCACCCCCAGCACCGCCGCCTCGCGCGGGCTTGCGCCCTCGGCGCTAAAGGCGATGTCGCCGGTCACATAGGCCACATGGGCCACCAGCCATTCATTGGCGCTCAGCGCCTGAAAATCCGGCATCGGGCGCGGCAGAATCTCTGAATTCAACCAGCGGCTTTCAAAGGCAAAGGGCTTGCCATCTGCCAGATGCAGGGTTTCCAGATACAAAAGTTTGATCCCCGGCGGCAGGCCAAGCCGTGAGGCAACAGGCACCGGCGGTTCCATGAAGGCCTGTTTCAACACTTGAAAGCTATGGCTCTGGCCGCGCGCTTCGATTTCTTGGCGGATCACCGGAATGTCCAGCGTCGCCTTGCGCACCGGCAGAGCCGCCACACGCGTGCCCGCCTTGCGCCGCCGTTCCAGCACACCCGCCGTGGCCAATTCGCGCAAGGCGCGGTTCACCGTGGCGCGGGCCACGCCGAATTCGGTCGCCAGATCCTCTTCGGTCGGAATCTGCGCGCCCGGCTGCCAGTCGCGCGCTCGGATGCGGCGCAAGACCTCGGCGCGGATATCTTCCCAGCCCTTGATGCCCATGGCCTGCGTCCCCTGCTTACAAAGCGCTACGAAGCCGCGCCATCACGGCGCGAAAGCGCGCGATGACCGCCTCGCGCCCGGCATGGCGGCCAGCGCTGACAATATGGCGACCGGCCGACCAGACCTCGGCCACCATGCGGTCATCGCCCGCAAAGAGGAAGGTGTCGAGCAGCATGTCGCCCGAACTGGCCCCGAGATCGGGGCCAGAACAGTCCAGCGCCATCAGATCGGCCCATTGGCCGATCGCAATCGCCCCGCCCTGCCGCCCGGCGGCCAGTGCCCCACCCCTGCAGGCGGTTTCATAAAGCACGCGCCCGGTCGAGCGCCCCTCAACCGCCAGCATCGCCCGGCCCTTGCCAGCCAGCCGCTGCGAGTATTCCAAAAGCCGCAACTCCTCGGACAGCGAGATGCGCACATTGCTGTCCGACCCCACCCCATAAGCCCCGCCATGGGCCTGAAAGCGCACGCCGTCAAAGATGCCATCCCCAAGATTGGCCTCGGTGATCGGACAAAGCCCCGCCACCGCGCCGGACTTGGCCATGGCTTCCGTTTCAAAAGGCTCCATCTGGGTGGCATGGATCAGGCACCAGCGCGACGACAGATCGGCATTGGCGATCAGCCATTCAACGGGGCGCGCCCCGGTGGCGGCCTGAACCTCGGCCACCTCGGCCATCTGCTCAGCGACATGGATATGGATCGGTGTTTTGGGGTTCAGCGCGGCGGCGGCACGGATCCCCTCGGGGCTGGCCGCGCGCAGGGAATGGGGTGCCACACCCAAGTTCGCGTCCTTCGGCAGGGATTTCAGCGCCTTGGCCGCCCCCTCCCAGAGCCGCGCAAAGCGCTCGGGGTCATTGCCAAAGCGCAGTTGCCCCGATGTCAGCGCCCGCCCGTCACAGCCGCCGCGTTCATAAAGCACCGGCAGATGGGTCAGCCCCAAACCAGTTTCCAACGCCGCGGCCGCGATGCACGCCGACATCTCGGCCAGATCATCATAGGGCGCGCCGCCCGGCGCATGGTGCAGATAGTGGAACTCGGCCACCGCGGCATAGCCCGCCTCGGCCATCTCCAGCATGACCATGGCAGCAATCGCTTGCACATCTTCGGGCGAAAGCCGGTCCAGAAAGCGATACATCAGGGTGCGCCAGGTCCAGAAACTGTCTTGGCCCGCGCTGCGATATTCCGTCATTCCGGCCATGGCGCGCTGAAAGGCGTGGGAATGCAAATTGACCATCGCCGGCAAGAGGCAGTCGACCTTTTGCCCCTCTGCAGGGCTCTCAGCGCAGACCGCCTCGATCCGCCCATCTGCGATGCTGACCCGCACATCACGCGCCCAACCATCAGGCAAAAGCGCGGTCTTGGCATGAATCACGGTCATCGGGGCCTCGTCTTGACAGCGGCTATTATGTGCAGACATATTAGAACCAAGCGCAGACAAAAGGCAAGACCCATGGCGATTCTCCTGACCCATGCCACCGTGGCCACCATGTCCGAAGGATATGGGCTGATTGACGATGCCGCCGTGGTCACCGAAGGCGACCGCATCGCGTGGATTGGACAGATGTGCGACCTACCCGAGGTGCATCGCGCCCTGCCCGCCCATGACTGCGCGGGCCGTCTGGTGACGCCCGGCCTGATCGATTGTCACAGCCATATCGTCTTTGGCGGCCATCGCGCGGCGGAATTCGAAATGCGGCTGAACGGGGCAAGCTATGAAGAGGTTGCGCGCGCTGGCGGCGGGATTCTCTCCACGGTGACCGCGACCCGTGCTGCCTCGGGGGCCGATCTTCTGGCCTCGGCCCTTGCCCGCGCCGACCTGATGATCGCGGCGGGGGCCACGACCATTGAGGTGAAGTCGGGCTATGGGCTGACTTTGGAAGACGAGCTAAAAATGCTGCGCGTGGCGCGCCAGATTGCCAATCATCGGCCTGTGCGCGTGCTGACCACCCATCTTGCCGCCCATGCCATTCCGCCCGAATACAAAGGGCGGAGCGATGCCTATATCGACGAGGTGGCGATCCCTTCGCTGTGGGCTGCTCATGCGGAAGGTCTGATCGACGCGGTTGACGCCTTTTGCGAAGGCATCGCCTTTTCGCCCGCGCAGGTGGCGCGGCTCTTTCAGGCCGCCCAAGCCTTGGGCCTGCCGATCAAACTCCATGCCGAGCAGTTGTCAGATCTGAAGGGCGCGGTTCTGGCCGCAGGTCTCGGTGCCCTGTCCTGTGACCATGTCGAATACATCGGCACGGATGGCGTCGCGGCGATGGCGCAGGCGGGGACCGTGGCCGTGATCCTGCCCGGTGCCTTCTACACGCTGCGCGAAACGCAAAGCCCGCCCATCGCGGCCTTCCGGGCCGCAGGCGTGCCCATGGCGGTGGCGACCGATTTCAACCCCGGTTCCTCTCCGCTTGCCAGCCTGCCCCTGGCCATGAACATGGCCTGCACGCTTTTTCGCATGACGCCACTGGAGGCGCTGCAGGGCACCACGGTCAACGCCGCCCGCGCGCTGGGTCTGGCCGACTGCGGCACCCTCGCGCCCGGCCTGCGCGCCGATCTGTGCCTGTGGGACGCCAGCCACCCGGCCGAACTGTCTTATCGCATCGGGGCTACCCCGCTTCACACCCGCATCTTCGGAGGCCGTCTTGACGCCTGAAATCCTTACTCCCGGCGAAACCAAACTTGCCCAGCTTGAACGCATCTGGCGCGAAGAGCGTCCTGCCCGGCTGCATGCCTCGGCCCGCGACGGGATTGACCGCGCCGCCGCCATGATCGCCGCCGCGGCCAATGGCAGCGCGGCGGTTTACGGGGTGAACACCGGTTTTGGAAAACTCGCCTCGATCAAGATCGCCGTTGAAGATACAGAGACGCTCCAGCGCAACCTGATCCTGTCGCATTGCTGCGGCGTGGGCGAACCGATGCCGCGTGCCACGGCCCGGCTGATGATGGTGCTGAAACTTCTGTCGCTCGGACGCGGGGCTTCGGGCGTACGTCATGAGGTGGTGGCGCTGATCGAAGGCATGCTGGACAAGGGCGTGACACCCGTGATCCCGGCGCAGGGCTCGGTCGGGGCCTCGGGCGATCTGGCACCTTTGGCGCATATGACCGCCGCCATGCTGGGGCATGGGCAGGCCGAGATTGGCGGGGTCATCAAACCCGCCGCAGACGCCCTTGCCGAAGCCGGGCTGTCCCCCATCGTCCTTGGCGCGAAAGAGGGCCTTGCGCTGATCAATGGCACGCAGTTTTCCACCGCCTATGCGCTGGCGGGCCTCTTCGATGGCTGGCGCGCGGCACAAGGCGCGTTGGTGACTTCGGCGCTTTCGACCGATGCAATCATGGGCTCCACCGCGCCCTTGCAGCCCGAGATCCACGCGCTGCGTGGCCAACCCGGCCAGATCGACGCCGCTACCACGCTGCGCGCCCTTTTGGACGGCTCGGTGATCCGCGAAAGCCACCGCGAGGGCGACAGCCGCGTGCAAGACCCCTATTGCATCCGCTGCCAGCCACAGGTCACAGGTGCAGCGATGGATGTGATGCGTCAGGCGGCCCGCACCCTAGAGATCGAGGCCAATGCCGCCACCGACAACCCCTTGGTGCTCACCAGCGCGGGGATGATCGTTTCGGGCGGCAACTTCCACGCCGAGCCTGTGGGCTTTGCCGCCGACATGATCGCCATGGCGCTGTCGGAAATTGGCGCAATTGCCCAACGCCGGGTGGCGCTGATGGTCGATCCGGTCTTGTCCTTTGACCTGCCCGCCTTCCTGACGCCAAAGCCTGGCTTGAATTCGGGCTTTATGATCGCAGAGGTCACGACCGCCGCCTTGATGAGCGAAAACAAACACATGGCCCATCCGACGGTGATCGATTCCACCCCCACCAGCGCCAACCAAGAGGACCATGTGTCGATGGCCGCCCATGGCGCGCGCCGTTTGGGGCGGATGGTGGCGAACCTCAACGTCATTCTGGGGGTCGAGGCGCTTTGTGCCGCCCAAGGCATCGAATTCCGCGCGCCCCTGCCCACATCCGCGCCCTTGCAAGCCGCCGTTGCGCGCCTGCGCCGTGATGTGCCCGCCTTGGGTGATGACCGCTATATGGCCGATGACCTGACCGCTGCGGCCCATCTGATCGGATCCGGCGATCTTGTCGCCGCCACCGCCACCCCCATGCCGCAACTTGCCGTCTGACGGCCCCCAGCCCCGAGGTTCCCATGAACTCCCGTCACAACACCCGCGACGTCTATCCCGCCACCGGCCCCGAGATCACCGCGAAAAGCTGGCTGACCGAGGCCCCGATGCGGATGCTGATGAACAACCTGCACCCTGATGTGGCAGAAAACCCGCATGAACTGGTGGTTTATGGCGGCATCGGTCGCGCGGCGCGGACATGGGAAGATTTTGACCAGATCGTCGCCACGCTGAAAACGCTGAACGAAGATGAGACTTTGCTGGTGCAATCGGGCAAACCGGTTGGCGTGTTCCGCACCCACAAGGATGCGCCCCGCGTGCTGATCGCGAACTCCAACCTCGTGCCGCATTGGGCCACTTGGGATCACTTCAACGAGCTGGATAAGAAAGGGCTGGCCATGTACGGCCAGATGACCGCGGGGTCGTGGATCTACATCGGCACCCAAGGCATCGTGCAGGGCACCTATGAGACCTTCGCCGAAGCGGGCCGCCAGCATTACGGCGGCAATCTCACCGGAAAGTGGATCTTGACCGGTGGCCTTGGCGGCATGGGCGGCGCGCAACCCTTGGCCGCCGTGATGGCCGGGGCCTGCTGTCTGGCGGTGGAATGCGACGAGACGCGGATCGATTTTCGCAT
>JBMSKG010000154.1:0-7311 GCA_049419625.1 Paracoccaceae bacterium
CTCGCACTTTATGCAGCCGCCGGGGTTGAGGTGTTGAAGAACGCCAAAGCCGTGGTCGAGGCGGCAGATGTGCTGGGCAAGGTGCGCGGGCCCGAAGAAAAAGAGGCCAAGCTTCTGCGCGATGGCCAGACGTTGATTTCCTTTTTCTGGCCCGCCCAGAATGAGGCACTGCTGAAGCTGGTGGCCGAGCGTGGCGCGACCGTGGTCGCCATGGATATGGTGCCGCGCATCAGCCGGGCGCAGAAGATGGACGCGCTGTCGTCGATGGCCAATATCGCGGGCTACCGCGCGGTGATCGAGGCGGGCAACAACTTTGGCCGTTTCTTCACCGGTCAGGTGACCGCCGCAGGCAAGGTGCCACCGGCCAAGGTGCTGATCGTGGGCGCGGGTGTGGCCGGTCTGGCCGCCATTGGTACCAGCGTGTCTCTGGGTGCCATTGTGCATGCCTTTGACGTGCGCCCTGAGGTTGCCGAGCAGATTGAATCGATGGGCGCGTCTTTCGTTTATCTGGAGTTTGACGCCAGCGAGTTGCCCGACGGGGCCGCGACGGGTGGCTATGCAGCGCCCTCAAGCCCGGCGTTCGCGGCCAAGCAATTGGCCAAGTTCCGCGAATTGGCGCCAGAGATGGACATCGTCATCACCACCGCCCTGATCCCCGGTCGGCCTGCGCCGAAGCTGTGGACCAAGGACATGGTCGCCATGATGAAGCCCGGTTCGGTCATTATCGACCTTGCGGCCGAGCGTGGCGGCAACTGTGATCTGACGATTGCCGATGAAAAGATCGTCTCGGAAAATGGCGTGACCATCGTGGGTTACACCGATTTCCCAAGCCGGATGGCGGCGCAGGCCAGCACACTTTATTCTACCAACATCCGCCACATGCTGACGGACCTGACCCCTAAGAAAGATGGCGTGATCTTCCACAACATGGAGGATGACGTGATCCGCGGCGCGACCGTGGCCAAGGACAAGGCCGTGACCTATCCGCCACCGCCGCCCAAGATCGCGGCGATTGCTGCCGCCAAGCCCAAGGAAAAGGTCAAGGAGCCCACCCCCGAGGAGCGCCGCGCCGCAGAAGCCGCGGCCTTCAAGGCCGAGACGCGGACCCAAGTGGGGATGCTGGTCATTGGTGGCGTGTTGATCTTGTTGGCGGGCCTGTTTACCCCGGCCAGCTTTATGTCGCACTTCATCGTCTTCGTGCTGTCCTGCTTTGTCGGCTTCCAGGTGATCTGGAATGTCAGCCACAGCCTGCACACGCCCCTGATGGCGGTCACCAATGCGATTTCGTCGATCATCATTCTGGGTGCGCTGATGCAAATCGGATCGGGCAACTGGTTGGTGGTCGTTCTGGCGGCGTTGTCGGTCTTCATGGCGGGGATCAACATTTTCGGGGGCTTTATGGTCACCCGGCGCATGCTCGCCATGTTCCAAAAGTCGTAAGGGGGCCGAAATGGAATACGGATTTACCACGGCGGCCTATGTGGTTGCGGCTGTTTTGTTCATCCTGTCCTTGGGCGGGTTGTCGGGACAAGAAAGCGCCAAACGCGCGGTTTGGTATGGCATTGCGGGCATGGCTTTGGCCGTGGCGGCTACGCTTATGGGGCCGGGCTATGGCAACTGGCTGATTTCGCTGGTGATGATTGCCGTTGGCGGTGCCATTGGCTGGATCGTCGCACAGCGTGTGCAGATGACGGAGATGCCGCAACTGGTGGCGGCGATGCACTCGCTTGTGGGTCTGGCGGCGGTCTTCATCGGCTATAACACCGAGATCGAGATGGCTGGCATTGCCGCGTTGCAAGCGGCAGGTGATGCCGATGCATTGGCAGCCTTGTCAGGCTTTGCCCATAAGATCGCCGAAAAATCGGCCTCGGAAATCGCCATTCTGAAGATTGAAACCTTCCTTGGCGTGTTCATTGGTGCGGTGACCTTCACCGGTTCGGTGATCGCCTATGGAAAGCTGGCGGGCAAGGTGGACGGCAAGGCGACCAAGCTTCCCGGCGGCCATGTGTTGAACGCGGGCGCTGCGGCTTTGTCGCTGATCTTGTTGGTCATGTATTTCAACGGTGCCGGCACATGGGCGCTGATTGTGATGACCCTTGCGGCCTTCTTCATCGGCTATCACCTGATTATGGGCATTGGCGGTGCGGATATGCCCGTCGTCGTGTCGATGCTGAACAGCTATTCCGGCTGGGCGGCGGCGGCGATTGGCTTTTCGCTGTCGAATGACCTTTTGATCGTGGTCGGTGCGCTGGTCGGCTCGTCCGGCGCGATCTTGTCCTACATCATGTGTAAGGCGATGAACCGCAGCTTCATCAGCGTGATCTTGGGCGGCTTTGGCGGCACCACGGGCCCGGCGATGGAAGTGGTGGGCGAGCAGATTGCCATCGACACCGAAGGTGTGGCGGCGGCTTTGAACGAGGCGGACAGCATCATCATCATTCCGGGCTACGGTATGGCGGTGGCGCAGGCGCAGCAAAGCGTGTCGGAACTGACGCGCAAGCTGCGCGCCAAGGGCAAGGAGGTGCGCTTTGCCATCCACCCAGTGGCGGGCCGACTGCCGGGGCACATGAACGTACTTCTGGCCGAGGCGAAGGTGCCTTACGACATCGTGTTGGAGATGGACGAGATCAACGACGATTTCCCGTCGACCGACGTGGCCATCGTGATCGGCTCGAACGACATCGTGAACCCGGCCGCGCAGGAAGATCCCAACAGCCCCATTGCTGGCATGCCGGTTCTGGAATGCTGGAAGGCCAAGCAGGTGTTTGTCTCCAAGCGCGGGCAGGGTACGGGCTATTCGGGCATCGAGAATCCGCTGTTCTACAAAGAGAACACCCGGATGTTCTATGGCGATGCCAAGAAGTCTCTGGATGCGCTTTTGCCGCTGATTGATTAAGCGCGTGGCGTCAAAATCAGGCATCTGGCCCCGGGAAACCCCCGGGGCCTTTGCATTTCGGCAACAGGTAGGGGGCATACGCCGGTATGCTGCGTTTTTGCATGGCGCGGCAGGCCGGGCCTTGGGCAATCAGGAGGCCATAGAATCCGGATGACACCGATGCCCAGCCTGCCGAATCTGCCTGACCATCCCCAGCGCTATGCCATGGTGAACGAGCTGCACGCGCGGCCCTTTCCCGTGTTGGAGGCGCCCTGCATGGCGGCCTACATCGCCATCAAGGAACCGGTTGAGGCCGCGAACCGGGATCGGGCGCGCGATCGGGCGCATCTTTTGGCGCTTTTGGATCGCAACGGCGCGCCGCATCCGCAGCCCGACGCCACGCATTTCGCCAGCCCGATTGGCCGGTCGGAATTGAAATGGGAAAGCCATACCGAATTCGTGACCTATTCGGCCTTTACCCCCGGCCTGTCGGCACGCGCCTTTGATCCGATTGAGGCCGAGGTGTTCCCATCTGATTGGATCGCGAATGCTCCCGGCAAGCGGCTCACCTCGATCTTGATCCGGGTCGAGACGCTGCCCGCGGATGAGGATGAGCTTGTCGAGCGGCTGGATGATTGGTTTGTGGCCGAAAGCCTTGCTGTGGCCCGTGTGGTGGACGGGGCTGCGGTGATTGCCGGGGATTTCCGGATTGATCCGGCGGGCCACATGCGCTTTGCCGTCTTTGTGCAGCCCGGCACCGGAGGGCGGCGGGTGGGGCGCATCGTGCAGCGGCTGTGCGAGATTGAAACCTACCGCGCGATGTCGATGCTGGGGTTGATGCGTTCGCGGCAGTTGACGGCACAGCTCAATGCGCTTGATCCGCGGCTTGCGGCATTGGTCGGGGCCTTGGATGACACCGAGCCGTCCCCAGATGCGGCGTTGCACAACCTTTTGGCCATCTCGGCGGAGTTGGAGAGCCTTGCGGTCAAGTTCTCGTTCCGCTTTGGCGCGACGGCGGCCTATGAGGCGATCCTGACCCAGCGGGTGCAGGTCTTGCGCGAAGAGCGGGTGGCGGGGCGGCAGACCTTTGGCGAGTTCATGATGCGCCGCTATGATCCGGCGATGCGGACGGTGAAGTCGGCCGAAAAGCGGTTGAAGGAAATGGCGGAACGGGCCGAACGGGCGGCGGAACTCTTGCGCACGCGGGTGGATGTGGAACGCTCTGCCCAGAACCAGAAGCTTTTGGAAAGCATGGACCGCCGCGCCGATCTGGCGCTTCGGCTGCAGCATACGGTGGAAGGCTTGTCGGTGGTGGCGATCAGCTATTACGCGGTCAGCCTTGTGGCCTATCTGGCGGCGCCCTTTGGCAAAGGGCTTGGGCTTTCTAAAGAAGAACTGACTGCAGCGCTGGTGCTGCCGGTGGTGGGCGCGGTCTGGTTCATGGTGCGGCGCATTCGCAAAGCGATGCAGTAAGCCGATGTCTTGCGAGGCGCGCGCGCGGGATTAGCGCCCGCGCGCTTTGGGATCCAGCGCATCGCGCAACCCGTCGCCGATGTAGTTGACGCTGAGCACGGTCAGTGAAATCGCCAAGCCGGGCCAGATCACCCGCTCGGGGTAAAGCTGCATGTATTGCAGCCCGTCAAACAACAGCCGCCCCCATGTCGGGAAATCGGGCGGAAAGCCAAGGCCAAGGAACGAAAGCACCGATTCGGTGATGATCGCCTCGGCAATGCCCAAGGTGGCGGCCACCATGACGGGCGAGATCACATTGGGCAGGATATGGCGCAGGATCACCCGGCGCGGCGGCGTGCCGATGGAGCGCGCGGCCAGCACATATTCGCGTTCCTTCAGCGCCAGCACTTCGCCGCGCACGATGCGGGCGGCCTGCATCCAGCTTGTCACGCCAATGGCAAAGACGATCAGGATAAACGCCCCCATTTCCGGCCCCACAATGCCCGCGATCTTGTCGCGAAAGAGCATCACCATGACGAGGAGAAGCGGGATCAGCGGTAGGGCCAGAAACATATCAGTCAGCCGCATCAAGGGGCCGTCGAGCCGCTTGAAATAGCCCGCCAGCACGCCAATGAAGGTGCCCACAAAGATCGCAATCATCATGGCGGCAAAGCCCACCGCCAAGGACACCCGGCCCGCCTGCATCATGCGTTCCAGAATGTCACGGCCGATCTGGTCGGTGCCCATCGGGTGGGCCCAGCTGGGCGGCTTGTTCTTGTTCAGGATCTGTTGGGTGGTGGTCAACTCGGGCGCGTGCCAAAACAAGGGGCCGATCAGCACAAACACCACCAGAAAGCCCAAGACGCACAGGCCAAAGACCGCGCCTTTGTGCTGGCGGAACTGCCGCCAGATCGCGGCTGACTGGCTTTCGGGTTTGTCGAAGGCAGAGGTATCAGTCATAGCGGATCCTCGGATCGAGAAGGCCGTACAGCACATCGGCAATCAGGTTGAAGGTCACGATCAGGATCGCGAAGATAAAGGCCAGCGTCTGCACCATGGGCAGGTCATTGGCATGGATCGCCCCGATCAGGGCTGCGCCGATACCACTTACGCCAAACAGGTTTTCCGTGATGATCGCCCCACCAAAGATCGACGGGATGCCAAGGGCGATGATGGTCACCACCGGGATCATTGAGTTGCGCAGCACGTGCTTTAGAACCACCGTGCGTTCTGACATGCCTTTGGCGCGGGCGGTGCGGACGTAGTCTTGCTTCATGTTGTCCAGCATCGAGGAGCGCATATAGCGGCTGATGGCGGCGGCATTGGCCAGACCCAGCACCATGACGGGCATGGCCATCTGGCGCAGTTGTTTCAGAAAGCTTTCCCAGTCGGTCACTTCCAGCGTGGTGTCATACTTGGTCGGGAACCAGCCCAACCAAACGCCAAAGATGATGATGAACACCGTACCGGTAAAGAAGGTCGGAACCGAAAAGCCGATCATGGCGAACATGGTGCCGAATTGGTCAAACAGCGAATACTGCTTGTAGGCCGAATAAATGCCGATGGGCAGCGCGATAAGCACGCCCACCAGATAGGCGGTTCCGATCACCGTCAAAGTTTGCGGCAGACGCTCGGCGATCAGCGGGAACACCGGGCTGCGGGTCTGATAGCTGATGATGCGCTGCATGCCTTCGGCGTAGGTGGTGCCCAAGAGCCCATCGATGCCGTTCAGGGGTTCGACCCAGAAGAACTGTTTCAGCCAAAGGAGATAGCGCACATAGATCGGCTGGTTCACGCCCAAGGATTCAAGGATTTTCTCGCGCACTTCGGGCGGCACGGTCAGCGGAATCTCTGACGCGGGGCTGCCCGGCGCCAGATCGACCAGAAGGAAAATGACAAGACTGATCAGCAAAAGCGTCGGGATCGCCAGCAAAAGCCGTCTCAGCGTGTAAGTGAGCATGGGGCGGTGCGCCTTTGGTCAGCAGTCTTTACGAGGGGGTGAAAAAGGGGCGGGCCGCTGCGGGCCCGCCCCCTCAAACGCCTAGATCACTTGATGCGGAACCAGTCCTGGGCGTTCCACAATTCGGTGTCCCAGGTGTTCAGAACCACGCCGCCAAGGGTGGTGGACGCGGCCGACAGGCGGCCACGGTCAACCAGCGGCACCACGACCATGCTGTCTTTGGTCAGCATGTCGTTCATCTTCTTGGCCAGTTCGGCGCGCTTGCCCATCTCGGCGGTGGCCGACATTTCCTTGACCAAGGCGTCATAGGCCGGGTCACAGAAACGGTTGATGTTTTCACCCTGCCACTGGTTGTCCGGGCCCGGGATCTTATCGCACATGTACTGCGCCAGATAGGGCTCGGGATCGGTGCCGTCGAAGTTGTTGGCGTACATCTCCACGTCCGAGTAGAACTTCTGGAACGTGTCGGGCGAGCCCGCATCGCCGCCGAAGAACACCGAGGCGTCGATGTTCTTCAACTCGACGTCCACGCCGATCTCGCCCCACCAGCCCTTGATCAGCGCCTGGAAGTCCTGACGGACGGGGTTGGTCGAGGTTTGGTACAAGAGCTTCAGCTTCTTGCCGTCCTTTTCGCGGATGCCGTCAGCACCCACGACCCAGCCAGCCTCATCCAAAAGCGCCTTGGCGCCTTCGAGGTCTTGGGTCAAGCAGCCGGTGTTGTCCGAGGCAAACATCTCGGGCGCGGGCACCAGGTTGCACGTCGGGCGGCCGGCTGCGCCATAGCCGACATCGACGAGGATCTGACGGTCAATCGCCATCGACAGCGCGGTGCGCACCTTGATGTCGGTCAGGATCGGGTGCGGATGCTTGACGGTCGAACGCTCACCCTCGGGCAGGTCAGCCGAAGGATCGGTCATGTTCATCTCGATCCGCTCGACCAAGGTGCCAAAGCCGTTCAGGAACACGCCGTTGCCGCCGCCAGCCATTGCCGCCTGCAGTTCGGGGTTGATCTGGGTGTTCCAGG
>JBMSKG010000155.1:0-7266 GCA_049419625.1 Paracoccaceae bacterium
GACCTGTGGAGCTTGGGCTTTATGCACCCCGTGGAGCCGAGCCACGTCTGGCATCGACAGAATGGGTGGCGATTGGTCTTTGTGTGGTCTGGGTCGTGGCGGTGGTCGCCTATATCTGGAAGGCCCCGCCCGATGTGGCGCCACTTGGTCTTGTGTTGACACTTTTGGTGGTGTTCCTGCCCTTGGCCCTGATCTGGGCGGCGGCAGTGACCCTGCGCTCCGTGCGCAGCCTGCGGCATGAGGCGGCCCGGCTGCAGGCCACGGTGGACGCCATGCGCAGCGCCTATTTGGCTGGCCAGCAGGGTGGCATCAAACCCTCGGTCGAACGCAAGATCAACGAGATCGCCCAAACCGCGCGGCAAACCGAAACCGCGCTGGCCACCTTTACCTCGCGGCGTGACACGGCGCTGGTGCAGCCCTCGGCGGATCGCAAAGCGGCGATGGCCGCCCCTCAGCCCGATCCGGGCGCCGAACAGCCCGCTTTGGCGCTTGGCACCCCGGCCGAGACTATGCGTCCGCCTTTGTCAAACACCGACTTCATCCGCGCGCTGCAGTTTCCGGAAAACCCTGACGACAAGGAAGGCTTTCGCGCCCTTCGTGCCGCACTGGAGGATCGCAACGTCGCCAAGCTGATCCGCGCGGCGCAGGATGTGCTGACCCTGCTCAGCCAAGAGGGCATCTATATGGATGACCTCAAGCCTGACCGCGCCCGCCCCGAGATCTGGCGGCGGTTTGCGATGGGTGAACGCGGGCGTGGCATCGCGGCCTTGGGCGGGGTGCGGGACCGCGCGTCGCTGGCGCTGGCGGCGGGTCGGTTGCGCGAGGATGCGATCTTCAAGGATGCGGTCCATCATTTCCTGCGTAGCTTTGACAAGGTGTTTCTTGAATTCGAAAAGGTCGCCACAGACAGTGAGCTGACCGATCTGGCCGAAACCCGCACCGTGCGCGCCTTTATGCTCTTGGGCCGGGTGACTGGAGTGTTCGACTAGGACCCCTTGAAGGGCCCTTCCCCCTTGTGGAGAGGGATAGCGTGGGGAGCTTTGGCGCGCTGAGCCTTTCGGCGGTCAGACCGGCTTCACCATGGTCACGGCCGCGTCAAACCCAAAGACATGACGCAGGGGCCCCAAGGGCACGGTCTTGACGCCCATATACCCCAACCGCTCATAAAGCGCCCGCGCCCGCCAGTTGGTGTCGATGACATCCAGCCGCACATAGCCATAGCCGCGCGCCCGCGCCTCATCTTCGATCGCAGCCATCAGCGCAGACCCCACCCCCAGCCCGCGCGCTGCAGGGGCCACGCAGATGCCGTCCAGAAGGAAGCGGTCATTGTCCACCTCACGCGACAACAGCGCCAGAAGCGGCAGGCGCCAGACCACCCCCGCCAGCCCATAGATCGCCTGCATATCGGCCCAACTTCCGCCCGCAAAACTGCCCTGTGGCGTCTTGAACCCGGCAAGGCCCAGCAGCGCCCCGGCCTCATCGCGCGCCACCAGCGCATGATCGGCCCGCATGACTCGCGCCAGAAATGCCAAAGCGCGGGCATCGGGACCCATAATCCGGCCCAGCTTGCCGCCAAATGCCTGCCAATAGATCGCCGCCGCCTCATGTCGCAGCGAGGGTGGCAGACCCAGCGAGATGTCAATCCGCCCGGTCATCCTGCCGCCGCCTCCAGCGCTGGCCCGTGGCCCGCGCCAAAGATCCAGCCCTCCTCGGTGATGACCGCGCCCCCCGGAGTTGCAACGAGGGGCGCGATCTGTCCGCCCTGCGACAACCGCCACAATGCGCGCGACAACAGCCGCACCTGCGCCTCATCCTTGATCGGGGCCGGGTCTGCCGCCACGGCACGCGCCAAAAGCGAGGGGTAAACCTCGGCCAGAACCACTGGCGCATCGGCCGGATCAAAGGGCCAGACCGCCACACCCGGTCGCGCCGAAAGCCGATGGATCATCGGTTGCCCCACCAGACCCTGACCGCCTGCTGCGCCCGTGGTGTAAAGCTTCCACACCGGTTGGGCGCGCGGGATCACGGTTTCGACCTGCCGCCGCTCGGCCAGTCCAAGGGCCGGGTAATCCACCGCCTTGGTCTCGGGCAGGGCGGGCAGAGGCAGGCTGCGTGGACGGCCCCAAAAGGGGCCCGCGCCGCCCAGAAGGTCGTTGATCCGGGCCGCTGTTTCAAATCGGGTGTTGCGGTTGTCGGGGGCATCGGTGAGATGCTGTGCGAGCCAACTCCAGACCACGCGGGCGCTGGGAACCCCTGTCAGCCGCGCCGCAAAGCCTTCTGGATAGCCCATCGGAAAATCAAACCCGATCAAAAGCCGACCTTGGCACGCCGCCACCGCTTCGGCCAAATATCCCTCGGCGCTGGCGCGGCTGCGGAAATAGCGCGTCTCGGTGCCCGCGCTGTCGGTGCTTCCCAGCCAGATCGCATTGGCCGAAGGCCGCGCGGGTGACACAGACCCCGCCGCTGACCAATCAGCCACGATCACCCGGTCAAAGGGCCTCATTTGGGTGATCCCCGCAAGGCGGCCTCGGCGCGGGCCAAATCTTCGGGCGTGTTTAGGTTGTCAAACCCCGACGCTTCGGCAAAGCGCGCCTCGGTGGCGCCATGGGCGGCCAGGAAATCCATCACCTTGGGCTTGGCACCTGACGCCAGAAACGCGGCCAGAGGTCCGGCCAAGCCGACGGGCCACAGCGCAAAGGTCGGATGCAACCGTCCGCCCGCCTGCGCCAAGGCCAGCCCCTCGGCTGCGCTTTCAGCCGCCAGACACAGGCGCGGGCACAGATCACCGAGCAGGAAGGGGCCATCCACCGGGGCCGACACAACCGCTGTCGCGCCCAAAGGTGCGGCCCACCGCAGTGCCGCCAGAACTCCGGCCAAGGGTCCCGCGCCACCTGCATCGGGCAGCACCGGCAGGCCAAAGCGGGCAAAGCGCGCGGCATCTCCATTGGCCGAGAGCGCCAGCCGCTCCACCTGCGGCTCCAGCCGCGCGATCACATGGGACAGCAAAGGCGCACCGGCCAAAGGCAGCAGCGCCTTATCCACCCCGCCCATGCGCTGGCCTTGTCCGCCCGCAAGGATCACCCCAAAGATCCGCATCCGGCCCTTTCCCTTCGCTTACGAAAGCCGTAAGCCCAAGGCGCGCGTTCGACAAGCGGATTGCCCCCGGATTGCCTAAACCCATGTCCCAGACCCGAAAGGCCTTTTACAAAGGTGCCGCCCGCGCGCTGCCCTTTTTCGTGGTCATCGTACCCTTTGCCATGCTGTTTGGCGTCTTGTCCGCCGAAGCCGGGCTTGGCCCGTGGGAAACGCAGATCTTTTCGATCGCGGTCTTTGCCGGGGCCAGCCAGCTGGCGGCCTTGCAGCTGATGCAGGATCAGGCACCGGTCTTGGTGATCTTGGCCACCGGACTTGCCGTGAATCTGCGGATGATGATGTATTCTGTCGCGCTGACCCCGCATCTGGGTGGCGCCCCCTTGGGGATCCGCGCCACCATCGCTTATTTCCTTGTCGATCAAAGCTTTGCCCTGTCATTGGCCGAGTTTGAAAAGCACCGAAGCCTTAGCGTTCGCGAGAAGGTGGCCTTTTTCTTCGGCACCGTCGCGCCGATTACCGCGATCTGGAACGTTTCTACAGCGGTAGGGGCGCATCTTGGTCGGGCGGTGCCGGACAGTTGGGGGCTCGATTTTGCGATGCCCATCACCTTTATCGGCATGACAGCGGCCATGCTGACCACCTTGCCCCATGCCGTGGCCATGGTGGTGTCGGTTGGTGTGACGCTGATGCTGTGGGCCATGCCCTATGGCACCGGGCTTTTGGTTGGCGCAGCGGTGGGCATGGCCGCCGGAGCGATCACCGAAGCGTGGAGGGATCGGGCATGATCGACCGTCCGACGTTTTGGCTCGTGGTCGTGGTGCTGGGGATCGGCACCTATCTGATCCGGTTGTCGTTTCTGGGCCTTTTGGGCAACAGACGCCTGCCGCTCTGGCTGGTGCGATCCTTGCGCTATACGGCGGTGGCAGTGCTGCCTGCGCTGGTGGCCCCGGCGATCCTTTGGCCGCCTGCTACTGCAGGCACGCTTGATCCGGTGCGCCTTGGGGCCATTGCGGTGACGATTCTGGCCGGGGTGCTGACCCGCAACATGATTGCCGCGATTGCGGCGGGTGGGGTGGCGTTTTATCTGCTGCCGATGGTGCTTGGCGCGGCCTGACCTGGCCAACCGATTTTAGTTCTCGTTGATGAGGATCGTAGGCGCCACAGTGATCGGATCAATCAACAAAACCCCGTGATTGTCATCGGCATCGTCGTCGGTGATGACGCGGGTCGTGACGCCCGGCAACGCGCCAAACTGGTCGGCCAGACGATTGGGGAAGAACGTGATTCCAAGGCTCTCAAACCCCGGCACATCGCGCAGGATGGCCGAAATCGAATTGGCGCAATGTGCCTTCGGTACCGCGCCGCGCGCTTTGGCCCGCGCGATCACCATCTCGGCCACCATGGGCGAAACGGGCAATTTTTGCTCGATCACCCGATAGGTTTCACGCGCATGATAGTCGATGTAGAAGGCCACCATCGGGTCGGACATGCCATGGTGCATATCGCCACGTTCGGGCAGCCGGGGGTGGTTGAAACTGCCGGCAGGGTCGAAAAGCACCCGCTCGGAGCCGTTGATCAAAAGGCCCGAATGGGCACCAGAACCCGTCTGGTTGTTGACAACGGTGAACAGGGTCACCGAGGGCTGGCCGCCATCCACATACCGCGCCGCCAGAATGGCGCTGTCCGAGGCATTGGGCGCCGAACTTGTCCCGCCTGCACCGCAAGCCGCCAGAAAAACCAGCGCCACAAGGGCAAGTGAGGTGCGCATCATTGCGACAGGTCCAATTCTGGCGGCGAAAAGGGGGTAATTAGGCGTTCACAAGCGCCATGAAAATCAGGATGCCAATCGCGATGCCGGCGGTCCAGATGCTGAACTTGATAAAGCCTGAAAAGGTTTTCTCTTGGTCGCGGATGTCCATCGAGCCATGCTTGTGTTCGGCCATTTGAAAGCTCCTTCTTGTCGTGTTTGGCTGGCTTTAGCTGATTCACGGGGCGCTGTCACGGGGGCAGGTGGCCGCATATCTGTTTCGTCCGTTACAGGGGCATGGCCGCCACGGCCGCCTGCGCACTGGCAAGACGCCTAGACCGAGCCGTCCCCTGCCTCGCCGCCCGTCCAGCCGGGCGCGAGGTGAAATCCAATGCGCCGCGCCGGGATTTCGGGTGTTACCTTTGGCACCGCGCGCAAGATCACCGAAAGCTGCGTGACATGCTGCACAAGCTGGGTTTTCATCCCGTCTTCGTCGCGGCCATAAAAGGTCAGGATATCAGGGTCATAATAGCCAAAACCCTCAATGCTGACGACACCGGCATCTGATCCGGCAAAGCCCATCGCCACCTCTTCATTGGCGTTCAGCTGCGCTTCAAAGTTGCGGATATATTGCACCATCCGCTCATAGGCCCAGCGCGCGGGGCTTTTCTGCTCGTGGGCAAGCTCGGGCTCAAACGCGGCTGCCACCTCGGCCACGGCCTGCGCGCTGTCGCTGTGCATCCGTTCGGGCAGGCCGCTGGCGCTCCGCACCGCCGCTGCAAGCTTTGCCTCGGCTTCCGGATCGGTCTTGGTCATCTGTCTCTCCTTTCTCTGCGCGCCGATGTTGCGCGGCAGAAATCACCCCTTACACGGCCTGCCATTGCCAAGCCCCATCGTCGCCCAGCGAACGGCAAACCTGCCCGCGACGCAAGAGGCAGTTCAGATGCGCCACCGCTTCAACCAGCGCAAGCCCGTATTCCCCCTCGCCGATGGGGCGCTTGTAAAGCGCGGGAAAACACCCTGCCGCCGTTTGGGGTTCGCGCAAGTGGTCCAGCAACCGCTCTAGGGCCTGATGATGATTTTCGGCCATTTGCTGCAAACGGAAGGGCAGGCCGGTGAAGGGCAGCTTATGGCCCGGCAGCACCAGCTGATCGTCGCGCGCGTGGGGCACAAATCGCGCGGTCGCCTCCAGCCACTCGGTCAAGGGATCGGCCTCAGGCTCGGTCGGATAGACACCGATATTGGGCGAGATCCCGGGCAGCAACTGATCGCCGCCGATGACCAACCCATCCTCCTCGCTCCACAGCGTGATGTGGTCCGGGGCATGGCCTTGGCCCAGTCGCACCCGCCAGCGCCGCCCGCCAAGGGTCAAGGTTTCCCCTTCCTCAACCCGGGTAAAGCCCAAGGGCATTGGCGCCACCATGTCGGCAAAGTTGAAGGGCCGCTCATTCGCCCGCTTCGCCAGCATCTCCGGGGTCGTGCCTGCGCGTCTGTAAAACTGCAGGGACTCGGCGCTGGGCCGGTCCTGTACATCCAAAGTCAGCATCCGCGCATAAAGCCACGCGGTGCGGGTGGTCAAAAGCTCTGCCCCCCGATCCTGAAACCATCCCACAAGCCCGACATGATCGGGGTGATGATGTGTCAAAAGCACCCGCGCCACCGTCTTGCCCGCAAGTGGGCCAGCCAAAGCGGCCTCCCAGATGTCGCGGGTCTTTCGGCTGTTCATTCCGGTGTCGATGAGCGTCCAGCCATCCTCATCGGCCAGCGCATAGACATTCACATGGTCCAGCGCCATCGGGAGCGGCAGGCGCAGCCACAAGACACCCTCGGCCACCTTGACCGCCGCACCGGGCGCAGGCGGGATCTCGAACGGAAAGCGCAAGCTCACGCCTG
This sequence comes from Paracoccaceae bacterium, assembly GCA_049419625.1. Taxonomy (GTDB): domain Bacteria; phylum Pseudomonadota; class Alphaproteobacteria; order Rhodobacterales; family Rhodobacteraceae; genus Tabrizicola_A. The sequence continues at coordinate 6,734 of JBMSKG010000155.1, forward strand.
CAAGGCCTCGGGCGTCAACGCATAAAGCCCGGCGGCACCCTCGCGCATTTGCGCCAAATGCGCGGCATGGTCAGGCATCAAACGGCGGATATAGACGCGTGCCAGATCACCGCGCGCCGCGTCGGCCATGGCGGCCTTGAGATGATAATGCCCGCCCAGAACCCGCGCAAAGGCCTGCAGATAAGGCACGGCCCCCGCGTCGCGATCTTCGCGGCCTTGGGCCAAAAGGAGTTCCGTCCCCTCGCGCAGCGCCTCGGCGGCATGCCAGACCGGCGTTGCCAGATCGGGCCATGCCGCCCGAGCCGCCTCGGCCCCTGCCTCGATCTCTTCGATCAGCCGATAGGCCGCCTCGCCCCCATCCATCATCTTGCGCCCCACCAGATCCATCGCCTGAATGCCGTTGGTGCCCTCATAAATCGTTGTCACCCGCACGTCGCGCAGAAACTGCGCCACCCCGGTATCTTCGATGAACCCCATACCGCCATGCACCTGCACGCCCATCTGCGCCACCAGATTGCCCACCTCGGTGCCAT
>JBMSKG010000156.1:0-7263 GCA_049419625.1 Paracoccaceae bacterium
AAGACCCGTTATGCACTAAGACTGAAATCAGACCACTCGATCGGGGCAGGCCAATAGCAAAACTAATCTAAAGCACATCGTGACCTCTCTCATAGGAAGTTGCGATAAGTTTCACTAAATTCTGTTTTCGTAGGTAAGCATTGCCCGATCCACCGAGACAATCAAGCCATTTGATTGCGGCGCATTGCACGGTCGCAGTCTATAGCTGCAGCCGTTCAACAGCCGTGGCGGAAGATGCGAATTGCAGTCGGTAGAGGTTCACCTGACCTTTTGGCTACCACGATACCTGCCGTAGGCCATTCATGCGCTCCAACGACGCTCAGATGCGCAGTAAGGGTCATCTAGCCGCAAGGTCGCTATAAAGGGTGCCTGAGCAAAACCGCATGCAAGGCGCGCATGGTGCGTCTTCCGGGCATTAAGGGGGGGGCCCACCCGGTGGGGTCCGCGCGATCGCATCATTTCAAAAGGGAGGTGGTCATGCCTGAGGCTTTATCGGCGTCCGCCCCTTCGATGCGATTGCGACGGGGTTGTTGAGCCTCAAGATGCTCTTGCCATCGACCAGCACCTCGGTGGCATTTGATTGCGTGGTCGCGGTTACGGCCTGTGTTGCGAGATTCGAGAGCATTAGAGTTGCCTCGTGCAAACGTTCTTCCACGCGCTCAGCACGGCGATCTGCGTCTGCCAGACGCTGCTCTAGCTTTGCGATTTGCTCACGGTAGGCGTCGCGTTGGAACTTGGTGATCTCGAGGGCGACGGACAGTTCGAGGATTTGCGTGTCCTCTGCTTTCTTTGCTTTGCTCATCTCACGATCCTGATCACAGCGCGGGGCCGATTGGGGGTTGGGCTATGGGCTAAAAAGGTTGAGGAGACACACGCCGCGTTCTTGGCGGCGAGGTCTCGGGCCATGCAGATCAATAAATGCACGGCGCCTCCACGATATTTGCGATGGGGCTGCTGGGGCAATGGATTTCTGACGCGTCCGATCTACCTGACAGACATGGAACATGAGCCCGACACCCGCGTCCTATTCAACGCCAACTGCCCAGTCTGCAACTTTGAGATCGGGCATTATGCTAGGTATGCGGACCAGTCACGCCTGCCGATCCGGTTTGATGACCTAAACACCGACGCCCGCGATCAATGGGGCATCGATGCCGACACCGCTGCACGGCGGCTCTATGTGCTGCATGACGGAGTCCTGTCTTCAGGCATACCCGCCTTTCTGGTCCTCTGGGCACAGATGCCGCGCTATCGCTTTCTGGGGCGTCTCGTGGGGCTACCGGGCATCAAGCAGATCGCGATAGCCACCTATGACTATGCGCTGGCCCCAGCGATCTACCGGTGGCACCTGCGCCGGGTGAATAAGCAAGCCAATCGGGCCAAGCAGCGCTGAGGCACACCCCTTCCCTATCTAGCGCTCGGACTGACACACGGCGCCCAGCTGGCGTTGCCACGCAGTTTGGGCCCACGTGCAAGAACTCGACTGTAGAGCCCCATTACAGGCCCAAAGAAGACCGCTAGAGCGCCATCTCGCGTCCGGGCTACCTCCCCCACACGAGAACAGAGAACGCGCTCCACCGGAGTCCTTTTGCACGATGGTCGATGCGGCGACCATGAGGCACGGGTGCTTCGGTTGAGCCGATCCACGTGTATAGCGACCATAGTGCGTCAAGCGTGAAACAGGCGGGTACCCCCCATGTGGGGTCACGCGGATGTTGGACTCGCTTTTGGGGTGGGTGAGCAAGCGCCACATGACCAGTCGCTCTGGCGTTTTTTCCACGCAACCTGCCCGCCGCGAGCCAGCTGCCCGCTCAAATCGCTTGCTCAGCAACAGGACGCACAACAGAACGCACTTGGGGACAGATATGGGGATAGCCACCATTCCCCATAAAAATATCGATTATTTATCAAGGACTTACATGGATTAAGTGGCGGATCGATAGGGATTCGAACCCTAGAGACGGTTCCCCGCCTACACACTTTCCAGGCGTGCGCCTTCGACCACTCGGCCACCGATCCGTTGGGGGGTGTTTAACGGGAAGTTCGGGGGCACTCAAGGGGGGAGGAGGCCGAAATTCACGAAGGTTAAACTCGGCACAGAGCCGTGATCAGCCGCGGGTCACAACAGGATCAGGCTGACGCGGCGGTTCAGTTTGCCCTTCTTCTCGATCTTGCCGATCTCGACCTCGCCAATCTCGGCGGTGCGCGCGACATGGGTGCCGCCGCAGGGTTGAAGGTCGATCTGGGTCTCGCCGTCGCCAATCCGCACAAGACGCACCTTTCCCTGCCCCATCGGCGGGCGCACCGACATGGTTTTCACAAGGCTCGGATTGGCCAAAAGGTCTTCATCGGTGATCCAGCTTTCAGTGACCGCCAGATCGCGCGCGATCAGGGCTGCGAGGGCGGCGTTCAGCGCCGGAACATCCGCTGGGGCTTCGGGCATGTCGAAATCAAGCCGACCTTTGTCCGCTCCGATCTGCCCGCCCGTTACCGGCAGGGGAATCACCACAGAGAGCAAGTGCAAAGCGGTGTGCACGCGCATGTGGCGGTGACGACGGTCCCAGTCGATCCGCTGGCGCAGATCGGCCCCAATCGGGGGAAGCGGCCGCGCCTCGGCTGGCACAAGGGCAATGGAGCCGCCCTCGATCTTCACGGCGGTGGCAATCGTCAGCCGCCCGCCATCCCAATCGATCAACCCGCTGTCACCGGGCTGGCCGCCGCTGGTGGCATAGAACAGCGATTGATCCACTACGATCCCGCCTTCAGGCGTATGGCCGATCACCCGGGCCTGCGCCTCGCGCAGATAGGCGTCGTCACGAAACAAGGGGTGGGTCATCATGATGGAGAAGCGTCCTTGGAACCGGGTTTTCGAGCACGGGTTGCAGGCAGCGCCGCGCGTTCGGTGGGGATTTTGGCTGGTACGGGCAAGATGCCTTCGGCCGCGAACCGCGCGGCGATCTGGTGATTGACTTCAGAGCGCACTTGCAGCTGGAAATTCACATCCCGCAAGATCAGCCGGATCTCGAAGTTCATCGTTTCGGCCCCAAAGCCGACCAATGCCACAATGGGCGGCGGCTGAAGGATGGCCAAGGGCTGGGCCTGGGCAATCTCGCGCAACACAGCCTCGACCTTGCGGCTGTCCGCCGACAGGGGAACACTGATCGGCACGATCAGGCGGCCTGTCAGGTTAAAGCGTGTCCAGTTGGTAACCCTGCCCGAAATCAGGTCCGAGTTCGGCACAATGACATCGGAACGGTCAAAGGTCTGGATCCGGGTCGAGCGTACCGAAATGGATTTCACGATGCCCTGCGTCGTCCCAACCTCAATCCAGTCTCCTTCGCTGACCGGCCGTTCGATCAACAAGATGATGCCCGAGACAAAATTCGACACCACAGTCTGCAAGCCAAAACCGATACCAACCGACAAGGCACCGGCTACGATGGCCAGACCTGCTAAGTTAATCCCGGCGGCATTGATCGCCGCAACCGCTGCCAAGAAGATGCCGATATAACCCACACCCGAAAGGATGGCTTTCTGTCCCCCCTGATCGAGCGAGGTGCGCGGCAGGATAGAGTTCTTCAAGCCGCCCTGAAACAGCCGCGTCAGCAGATAACCCAGCGCAAAGACCGTGGCGAAGATCAGAAAGTTGGTTGGCGAAATTTGGGTGTCGCCCAGTGAAAAGCCTTCGCGAAACCGTGTCCAGAGTTCCGTCAAATCCGATGGGCGCGCCCCCCAGATCAGCGCGAAAACCGGCAAGCTCAGAAGGGCCAGCGCGAAATTCGCCAAAACTGGCACCAGCGCCTCGGCGGGATCTCCGTCGCTGCGGGTGATGCCACCATAGACGTCGCTGACCAACTCTTGCAGCACCAGCAACAGCCCCACGACAAACAGGCTTAGCATAGCCGGATAAATCAATGCGGCTGCGGCAGGGACATATCCGATCGCGCCCAGAACGGGGCCGACCACCCCCACAAGCATGGCGCCACGGCCCAGAAATCCGATCAGCTGCATGCCATAGCTGCTGGCCTCACCCTCGCGGCGTTCGCGCAGGAGGTGGCGGTGCAACAGCTGGCCCATGCGAAACAGCAAAAGCCCCGAGACCGCCAAAACTGGAAAGCTCGCCACCGAGGTGGTGCCTTCCGAATAGGACTGGGCGTCCATGGCGGCAAAGCGCATGTCATCTAGCCCAAGCAGCACCGCCATGAGAACCGAGTTATAGCGTGCCTCCGCACGGCGCTCGGACGGCAGGCCGAAAGGCCCACCTGACAGACCTCGGGGAAAGACCTGCCCAGCAAGCCAAGCTGCAAGGATCACAAAAAGCGCCAGATCGCCCGCCGCATCGACAAGACGCGTGCCGACCTCGCCCCGCATCTCGGTCAGCGATAGGGCCAGAAGGACACAGGCGATGCCCACCAAGGGAAACGCGATTTCTCCAAGCGAGGCGAACAGCGCCAAGATCTTGCGACCACGCAGCGAGGCGCGGTCCTGCAGGCGGCTGGACAGGCCCTGCACCCAAGACCGACCATAGACCAAAAGACCCACCGCCAAGGCCAGCAAAAGCAGGATAAACGGCACGTTGTCCCCAAAAGCGGTCCGCGCCTTGGTGTCGGCCCATCTCTCGGCTGTTTCCTCCCAGATGCGCACACCCGTATCTGTCAGCCCAATCACCGCTTCGGGCCAGTTGGCTGGGTTGATCGGCGCTGGCCAAAGTTGCAGCAATTGGTCGGCCTGCCGCTCGCGCACCACCCGGTCAATCTCGGCAATCAATCCGTCGGCGCGGCGATAAGCCTCTTCCGCTGCAAGGCCGGGGGCCTGCAGGGTGACAAGCTGTTCTGCCAGAACTGCGCGTCGATGAGCGATCTCCTCGACCTCGGGCACACCCTCGCCCGGAGGGGGGCCCAACGCGGCAATCTGGGCGCGCAGCGTGGCGATGCGGGCGGCATTGGCGTTTTGCTCTCCCAAAAGGGCGCTGCGCCAATCCACCATCTGCCGACGGATCGCCTCCAAAGCCTCGGACCCGATGTTGCGGTTGGCGGCCGCTTTTTCGGCGCGTTCAGCCAGCCGCTCCCAAGCGGCATAATCCAGCGAGACCGTCTCTTCGGTGCCACTGGCGACCGGGGCGATAAGTCCGGGCCCCTGCCGCGGCAGCAAAGCACCGGTCTCGTCCACCTGTCGCAAGCTATCCTGGGCTTGGGCGGAGGGCCCGTGCAGGGGGCTCACCCAAACCAGCGCGGCAAGGATCAGACCCAGACCAAGGCGCAAGCCCTGTTTCATGCGTCCAGAAAGACCGAAGGAATCGCCATCTGTGCCCGGTCCAGCCACCGCGGCACGGGCAGGCCCTTTTCCTTGAGGAAGGCGAGATTATAGAGCTTGGACTGATAGCGGTTGCCATAGTCGCACAGGATGGTGACGATGGTATGCCCCGGCCCCATCTCGCGCGCCATGCGGATGGCGCCGGCGATGTTGATGCCCGAGGATCCACCAAGGCAGATGCCCTCTTCTTCCACCATGGAGAACACCAAAGGCAGCGCCTCTGCATCGGGGATGCGGTAGCTGAAATCGGGCGTAAAGCCTTCAAGGTTCGCGGTTATACGCCCCTGCCCGATGCCTTCCGTGATCGATGAGCCGGGGGCATCCAAGTGACCCGTGGTGTAAAAGCTGTGCAGGGCTGCGCCTTCAGGGTCGGCCAGACCAATCTTGACGCCCTTGTGCTGCAAGGCCATCGCCACCCCGGCGAGCGTGCCGCCTGATCCAACGGCGCAGATAAAGCCGTCAACCTTGCCGCCAGTTTGTTCCCAAACCTCGGGCCCTGTGGTTTCGATATGCGACTGGCGGTTGGCCACATTGTCGAACTGATTGGCCCAAACAGCGCCATTGGCTTCGGTCTGCGCCAAAGCCTCGGCCAGACGGCCAGAATAGCGCACATAGTTGTTGGGGTTCTTGTAAGGGGCTGCGGGCACCTGAACGAGTTCCGCCCCCGCCAACCGCAGCATGTCCTTCTTTTCCTGAGATTGGGTTTCAGGAATGACGATGACCGTCTTGAACCCCATCGAGGCCCCGACCAACGCAAGGCCGATCCCGGTATTGCCAGCGGTGCCTTCGACAATCGTGCCGCCGGGGCGCAACAGCCCCTTGGCCACCGCATCGCGGATCATGAACAGCGCCGCGCGGTCCTTGACCGACTGGCCGGGATTGAGAAACTCGCACTTGCCCAAGATGGTGCAGCCGGTCATTTCCGACGCCCGCCTCAGCTTCAGCAGTGGCGTGTTGCCGATGGTATCGGCCAGATCGCTGTGAATGCGCATGTTCTTCCCCTGAATATCCCTCCGAACCTAGGCCCAGCGCTCGGCAAACTCAAGCCGGGGTGCAGTGGAAAAGGTCAGGGGTTCGGCCAAAAGACGATCGTCAAGACGCCGTTCTGCGCCAAGGCCGCAGGACAGGAATTTGCCCCTGTCAGGCCAGATAGAGCGGAACGCGCTCGCCTTGGGCAAAGCGGCGCAGGACTGCCGGATACAGCCGGTGCTCCTGCTCAAGCACCCGCGCGGCAAGGGTTTCGGCAGTATCGCCCGGTTGAACGGCGATGCGGGCCTGACCAAGGATCGGGCCGGCATCAAGCTCGGCCGTCACCTCATGCACCGTGCAGCCAGCCTCTGTGTCCCCAGCCTCCAGCGCGCGCTGATGGGTATGCAGGCCCGGATACTTGGGCAACAGCGAGGGATGGATGTTCAGCATCCGGCCCTCAAAGTGGCGAATGAACGCAGGCGTCAAGATCCGCATAAACCCGGCAAGACACAGGATGTCGGGCTTCGCGGCAAGGATCGGTTGCAAAAGGGCCGCCTCAAAACTTGCGCGGTCGCGGCCAAAAGGGCGATGATCAACGGCGGCGGTCGGGATGCCAAGGGCGGCTGCTTTGGCCAACCCGCCCGCTGCGGGATCGTTCGAGGTAACCAGCACGGGCGTGCAGGGGTGCGGCCCGGACGCCATGTCGCGCAGCAGCGCCAGCATGTTTGAGCCACCCCCGGAAATCAGGATGGCGACGCGTTTCACAGAAGGCGGCCCTTATAGATCACGCCCTCACCTTTGACGACGCGGCCAAGTTCGACCACCGTTTCACCCTGATCGCGGAACAGATCAGCGAGGTCAGCGGCGCGGGCCTGATCGACGAAAGCGATCATCCCGATGCCGCAGTTGAAGGTCTTGAGAAGTTCGGGCTCGGCCATATTGGCGGTCTTGGCCAGCCAGCGGAACACAGGCGACAAGGTC
>JBMSKG010000157.1:0-7176 GCA_049419625.1 Paracoccaceae bacterium
GGCCTTGGATGTGGGGGCGACCGAGATCAACGATGCGATGCAGCTGGCCTGCATCGACGGCATCGCGGCACTTGCCCGGGCCACGACCAGTGCCGAAGCAGCGGCGGCCTATAAGGGAGAGCATCTGACCTTTGGGGCGAATTATCTGATCCCCAAGCCCTTTGATCCGCGTCTGATTGGCGTGGTCGCCAGCGCCGTGGCCAAGGCCGCAATGGAGACCGGGGTGGCCACCCGCCCCATTGCCGATATGGACGCTTACCGCGAGCGGTTGGATGGGTCGGTGTTCAAATCCGCCTTGATCATGCGCCCGGTGTTTGAGGCCGCCCGCAATGCCACCCGCCGCATCATCTTTGCCGAGGGCGAGGATGAGCGCGTCTTGCGTGCCGCGAATGCGATGCTGGAAGAGACCACCGACAAGCCGATCCTGATCGGCCGCCCCGATGTGATCGCGCGGCGCTGTGAGCGCGCGGGCCTGCCCATTCGCCCTGATCGCGACTTTGAGATCATCAACCCGCAAAGTGACATGCGCTATCGCGACTATTGGCAGACCTATCACGAGTTGATGGAGCGGCGCGGCGTGACACCGGACACCGCGCGGGCGGTCTTGCGCACCAACTCCACCGCGATCGGCGCGATTGCGGTGCATCGCAAGGATGCCGACAGTCTGATCTGCGGCACCTTTGGCCAGTATCTGTGGCATCTGAAATATGTTCGCGAGGTGCTGGCGCGGGGTGGTTTGCGCCCGCATGGCGCGCTGAGCCTGATGATTCAGGAAGATGGCCCCCTGTTCATTGCTGATACCGCCGTGAACCCGGTGCCGACGCCTGAGCAGATTGTGGAGACCACGATCGGCGCGGTGCGCCATGCCAAGCGCTTTGGCATCATTCCCAAGGTGGCGCTGTGCAGCCATTCGTCCTTTGGCAATCTGGACAGCGATTCCGGTCGCCGGATGCGGGCGGCGATGGAAATTCTGGACAACCGCGAGGTGGATTTCGCCTATGAGGGCGAGATGAACGTGGATGCCGCCCTTGACCCGGAGCTACGCGCCCGGATTTTCCCGCATACCCGGATGGATGGGGCGGCGAATATCCTGATCTTTGCCTTCACCGATGCGGCATCCACTGCGCGCAACATGTTGCGGATGAAGGCGGGGGGGCTGGAGGTGGGGCCGATCCTGATGGGAATGGGCAACCTTGCCCATGTGGTGACGCCGTCGATCACCGCGCGGGGGCTGTTGAACATGTCCGCCATCGCGGGCACGCCTGTGTCGCATTACGGCTGATCTTCGCAAAATCGGGCGGCAGGGTTTGCAAACTCTGCCGCCTTTCGCGGTTTACCGCACAAACTGCCGAAGTTTGCAAAACTTTGCCGCGGACCGCGCGAAAATTCTGCAAAGTTTTGTCTGCGCCCGTGTCGCAAATCTTGCCCGACTCACCCAAGCCTGCGTAACACTCGCGCAGACCTTGGAGGAGGGTATACCATGGGATACTGTGACATCTATGACGGCTGGAAAGCCGATCCCGAAGCCTATTGGCTGCAGGCGGCCCAAGGCATTGATTGGGTCAAGCCCCCTTCACGCGCGCTGAACGATGCCCGCGCGCCTTTGTATGAGTGGTTCACCGATGCCACGGTCAACACCTGCTGGAACGCGGTGGACCGTCATGTGGAGGCCGGGCGCGGCGATCAGGTGGCGATCATCCATGACAGCCCGGTGACCCGCAGCAAACATGCGATCACCTATGCCGAGTTGCAGACCCGTGTCGCCACGCTTGCCGGTGCCTTGCGCGCCAAGGGTGTGACCAAGGGTGACCGCGTCATCATCTATATGCCGATGGTGCTTGAGGCGGTGGAGGCGATGCTGGCCTGCGCCCGGATTGGTGCCATCCATTCGGTGGTGTTCTGCGGCTTTGCGGCCAATGAACTGGCGGTGCGGATTGATGATTGCACGCCGAAGGCGATCATCGCGGCAAGCTGCGGGATCGAGCCGACCCGTGTCGTGCATTACAAGCCCTTGTTGGATGCGGCCATCGACATGGCGACCCACAAGCCCGAGTTCTGCGTGATCTTGCAGCGCGAACAAGAGGTTGCCAAGCTGATCGAAGGCCGCGATGTGGCGTGGCATACCTTCCAGTATGGCGTGGAGCCTGCCGAATGTGTTCCGGTTGAGGGGGGTCATCCGGCCTATATCCTGTATACCTCGGGCACCACCGGGGCGCCCAAGGGCGTGGTGCGCCCGACGGCGGGCCATTTGGTGGCGCTGAACTGGACCATGCGGGCGATCTATGATTGCGGGCATGGCGATGTGTTCTGGGCGGCCTCGGATGTGGGTTGGGTCGTGGGCCATTCCTACATTTGCTATGCGCCCTTGATTGCGGGTTGCACCACGATTGTCTTTGAAGGCAAACCGGTGGGCACCCCGGATGCGGGCACCTTCTGGCGGGTGATTGCCGAGCATAAGGTCCGCGCGTTTTTCACCGCGCCGACCGCCATTCGGGCGGTCAAGCGCGAGGATCCTCAGGGTAAGCTGGTGGGCGATTATGACCTGTCGCAGCTGAAGGCGCTGTATCTGGCCGGGGAACGGGCAGACCCTGACACCATTTTGTGGGCGCAAGCGCACCTGAAGGTGCCGGTGATCGACCATTGGTGGCAGACCGAAACCGGCTACGCCATTGCCGCGAACCCCATCGGGATTGAGGCGCTGCCGATCAAGATCGGCTCGCCTTCGGTGCCGATGCCGGGGTTTGATGTGCAGGTGTTGGACGAGGGCGGCCATGCGGTGGCGCCGGGCACCTTGGGTGCGATTGCGATCAAGCTGCCGCTCCCCCCCGGCACGCTGCCGACGCTTTGGAACGCCGAAGAGCGGTTCAAGAAGAGCTATCTGAACCATTTCCCCGGTTACTATGAAACTGGCGATGCGGGCTATATCGACGAGGACGGCTATCTTTACATCATGGCCCGCACAGATGACGTGATCAACGTGGCGGGGCATCGCCTCTCGACCGGGGCGATGGAAGAGGTTTTGGCCGGACACAAGGATGTGGCGGAATGTGCCGTGATTGGTGTCTCGGATGATCTGAAGGGCCAGTCGCCTTTGGGGTTCCTGTGCCTGAACAAAGGGGCCAATCGCGAGGCGGCCGAGGTCGTGGCGGAATGTGTCAAGCTGATGCGCGAGAAGATCGGTCCGGTGGCCGATTTCAAGCGCGCCGTCGTGGTGGACCGGCTGCCGAAAACCCGGTCAGGCAAGATCTTGCGCGGCACGATGGTGAAGATCGCCGATGGGCTTGAGTGGAAAATGCCTGCGACCATCGACGATCCGGCGATTTTGGATGAAATCACCGTGGCGCTGAAATCGCTGGGGCTGGCGGGCGGCAAATAGGCCTTTCCCAACCACAGGCTGACTGGACAATGGCGTGGCAAGGGCTAACCTGCCACGCCATGATGTTTTGTGCCGCCCGCCTGACCAAAGCCCGCGCGTCTTGGCCCTGCCCGGCTTTGGGGCAGCTGGCTTGCGCGCCGCCGCGCCGCGGTCAGAGCCCCTGGCTGGAGCTTGGCTGATGGCGGCCCCGGTGAGCGACCCTTTGCACGATCTGGCGCGGATGGCGGGACCCGCAAACGCGGCAGAGCTGTTTGCCCGGCTGGAGGAAGATTTGCAGACCGCGCACAGCGGTCTGATCCGCGCGATGGCCTTGGGTGATTTGGCCGCGTTGCGCGGCCACAGCCATGTGCTGGTGGCGCTGGCGGGCACGGCGGGGGAGGCGGAGTTGCATGATCTGGCCATCCGGCTGAACCAATGGGCCCATGAGGCACGCGCCGATCTGCCCCTTGCCAGCAACGCGCTGCAGGGGTTGGTTGCCCTGATTGACCGCGCCGTCACCCGTTTGATTGACCGGGTGCGACAGATGGCACGGGAGTGTCAGCCATGAAACGGCCCACAACCGGCACCCCCGCCCCTTTGTTGCTGGTCGAGGATACCCAGTCGCTGCAGGTCCTTTACCGCAGCGTGCTGGTCAAGGCGGGGCATGAGGTGGTCAGCGCCGCCACGGCCAGCGATGCGCTGCGGCTTTTTGCGCAAAGCGAGATTGGCATTGTGCTGTTGGATCTGGTGCTGCCCGACCGCGATGGTCTTGTCTTGATGCAAGACATGCTGGCCCTGCGCCCCGACACGGCGGTGATCGTGATAACGGCGCATGGTTCGGTCAACAAGGCGGTGGCGGCGATGCGCGCGGGCGCGCATGAGTTTTTGGTCAAACCCTTTGACGAGGGGCAGCTGCTGGCGGCGGTGTCCAATGCGCAGAATGGCCCAGTCAGCGTGGCCCCGCGCCGCGCTGCGCGCGCGCAGTTGCCCGCGCATGACAGCGCCGACAGTCTGACCGGGTCGGGGTTTATCGGCTCGTCCGAGGTGATGCAGCGGCTGCACCAGAAAATCCGCTCGGTCGCGCGGTCGATGGCGACGGTGTTCATCACCGGCGAAAGCGGCACGGGAAAAGAGCTGTGCGCCTTGGCAGTGCATGCCGCCTCGCCACGCGCGGCGGGTCCGTTCATCGCGCTGAACTGTGGGGCGATCCCGCAGGATCTTTTGGAATCCGAAGTGTTCGGCCATATGAAGGGCAGCTTTACCGGCGCGATTTCCGATAAGCCGGGGGCGGCGACAGCGGCGGATGGCGGCACGCTTTTCTTGGATGAAATCTGTGAAATGGCGCCGGCCCTGCAGACCAAGCTGTTGCGGTTCTTGCAGACCTCGACCGTGGTGCCAGTGGGGGCGACCCGTCCGCGCAAGGTGAATGTCCGCATCATCTGCGCCACCAACCGCGATCCTTTGGACGCCGTGCGGCGCGGCGAGTTCCGCGAGGATCTTTATTACCGCCTGTTTGTCGTGCCCCTGCACATGCCGCCTTTGCGCGACCGGGGCGAGGATGTGCTGGAAATCGCGGAAACCGCGCTGGCGCGTTTTGCCCGCGAGGAGGGTAAGCCTTTTGACGGGCTGGACGCGCCCGTGAAGGCGCTGTTCCGCGCCCTGCCTTGGCCGGGCAATGTGCGCCAAGTGCTGAACGTGATCCGCAATATCGTGGTGTTGAACGAGGGAGGCCTTGTCACACTGGACATGCTGCCCGACACGCTGGACCGCCAGATTGACACCGCCACGCCGCGCGGGGTTGCCGCCCCGCCCGCGCCTGCCGCGCTGTCGCTGGACGATCTGATCGGCCGACCCTTGGCCGAGATTGAACGCGCGGTGATCGAGGCAACCTTGGCGCGCCACGGCGGATCGGTGCCGCGCGCGGCACGGGTGTTGGAACTGTCGCCCTCGACGCTTTATCGCAAGATTGAGGGTTGGAAGGCCCCTTAGGACGTCAGGAACACCCGCACCGCCTCTTCAAACTCGCGTGGTTTTTCGGCGTGCAGCCAATGGCCTGCGCCGATCAGCTTGGCAAAGCGGGCCTTGGGAAACTTGGCGCGGATCGCTTCGCGGTATTCTGGCTGCACGTAATGGCTGTCGGCCCCGGTCAGAAACAGGGTTGGGCCGTCAAAACTGCCCGCCGTGCCGGGCCAGCCGACGATTTTCGGCATCTCGGCCTCAAGCACGTCAAGGTTCAGCCGCCAGCGCGGCCCGCCTTCGGCCTTGAGGTCCAGCGACTGCAGGAAAAACGCCCGCAGCCCGGCATCTTCGACCGCCGCAGAAAGCCTCTGGTCCGCCTCGGCCCGGCTGTGCAGGTTGGTCAGATCCAGCGCACGCATCGCTTGAATATGGCGGGTCTGGTCATGGCTATAGGCCACCGGGGCGATATCGGCCACCACCAGCCGCCGCACCAGCGCCCCTTGGGTCAGCGCCAATTGCATAGCCGCCTTGCCGCCCATCGAATGGCCCAGAAGGTCCACCCGCCCGCCCAAGGAAGCGATCACCGCGGCCAGATCATCGGCCAGATCAGGATAGGAATGGCTTTTTGTCCAAGCACTGGCCCCGTGGTTGCGCATATCCACCGCGACCACGTCGCGGATATCGGCCAGCCGCCGGGCAATCACGCCCCAATTGCGCCCTGAGCCATAAAGCCCATGTGCGATCACCAAGGCGGGCGCGTCGGTCGGGGTGGTCGCAGGGTGGTGAATGGTTGCAAGCATGGCACGGGTTTTAGCCAGCGCTGCCCGAAAGGGCCAGAGCCGTTGCGCGCCCCGTGTCTGGGCCCTTATCATGCGCGCCAAGGAGCATTTTCAATGAGCGCGATTTCCATTCAGCAAATGGCTGACCGTATTGCCAGCCTGATGCAAGACCGGCTTGGCGCGCGCGGCACCGGGCTTGAGGCGAAACTGACCTCGCGCGGCCGCGCCCTGCCGCGCAAGGTGCGACATGCCGCAAAAGCCGTGGCCGAAGCCGCTGCGATGGCGCAAAACCCGAAGCTGTTGCTGCAAATCGACCATGCCGCCTTGGCGCAGAACTATGACATCTGCCTGCACCATTTGACGGCGCTGAAGCCCTATTCGGGCTTTTGGTCTGGCACCTTGGCCGTTGTGACCTCGATTGCGGTGTCGTTGCTTGTCTTGGCATTGCTGCTCATCGCGCTGTTGCGCTGGCGTGGGCTGATCTGACCCAGCCCGCAGCGCCTGCCAAAAGGCCTGATCCCTCCACACGCTGATCTGCGTCAACGCGGCCCGTTTCAGGACCGCTAAGATTGCCGTGGCCGGGTCATTCGGCCGGGGCTCGGTGACAGCTTAGCATGGAGACGCGCGATGAACTGGGATCAGATCGAAGGCAAGTGGAAGCAGTTTCAGGGCAAGGCGCAGGAAAAATGGGGCAAGCTGACCGATGACGATTTTGACAAGATCGCCGGCAAGCGCGACCAGCTTGTGGGCAAGGTGCAAGAGACCTACGGCATCGCCAAAGACGCCGCCGAGCGCGAGGTCGATGACTGGGCGCGCAAGCATTAGGGGGGCGCCATGGCCGTGCAGCTATTGCCCCTGACCTTGGCGACCCCCCCGCGCAGGCCGCCGCGCGAGGATCAACCGAGGTCTCCCGAAGAACTGCCGCAGGTCGAGCCTGACATGCCAGACGACGGCGCGCCGGATCTTCCGGATGCGCTGCCCAGTGAGGCCCCCGATCCGGCGCCTTCGGAAGCCCCTCCGGCAGAGACGCGCCATATTGGCGTGGTGTCGGTGACGGATACCCAAGTGCTGCGGGCTGAGCGG
>JBMSKG010000158.1:0-7127 GCA_049419625.1 Paracoccaceae bacterium
CACAGACTGTCACAACGGCTTCCTGGCGTGGCAGGTTTTCTCATAACGGAGCACTTCCATGAGCAGAAAGAATTATGTCTTCACCTCGGAATCGGTGTCCGAGGGCCATCCTGACAAGCTGTGCGACCGGGTGTCGGACGCGGTTCTTGATGCCTTCCTGACCGAAGAAGCCCATGCCCGCGTGGCGTGCGAAACCTTTGCCACCACAGGCCGCGTTGTGGTCGGCGGCGAGGTCGGGCTGTCGGACAAGAAGGCGTTGAAGGCGATGAAGGACCGGGTGGAGGACATCGTCCGCGCCTGCGTCAAGGACATCGGCTATGAGCAGGACGAGTTTCACTGGAACACCCTGAAGGTGCAGAATTACCTGCACAGCCAATCAGCCCATATCGCCCAGGGCGTTGACCGCGACGGGGCGGGCGACCAGGGCATCATGTTCGGCTATGCCTGCCGCGAGACGCCGGAACTGATGCCGGCGCCGATCCAGTATTCCCACGCCATCCTGCGCCGTCTGGCCGAGGCGCGGAAATCGGGCGCCGAGCCCACGCTGCGCCCGGATGCCAAGTCGCAACTGTCGCTGCGCTACGAAGACGGTGTGCCGGTTGAGGTGACCTCGATCGTGCTGAGCCACCAGCATTCGGACGAGGCGCAGGATTCCGACGCGATCCGCGCCATTGTCGAGCCCTATATCCGCGAGATCCTGCCCTCGGGCTGGATCACCGAGAAAACCGAATGGTGGGTGAACCCGACGGGAACGTTTGTCATCGGCGGCCCCGATGGCGACGCGGGCCTGACCGGCCGCAAGATCATTGTCGACACCTATGGCGGCGCGGCCCCCCACGGTGGTGGCGCGTTTTCGGGCAAGGACCCGACCAAGGTGGACCGCTCGGCGGCCTATGCCGCGCGCTATCTGGCGAAGAACGTGGTGGCCGCAGGTCTGGCCGAGCGCTGCACGCTGCAGGTCAGCTATGCGATTGGCGTGGCCAAGCCCTTGTCGATCTATGTCGACACCCACGGTACCGGTCAGGTCGAGGCCGAGGCGATTGAACGCGCGGTCATGCAGTGCATGGACCTGACCCCGCGCGGCATCCGCGAACACCTGCAACTGCGCCGCCCGATCTATGCCCGCACCGCCGCCTACGGCCATTTTGGCCGCGCCCCCGAGGCGGATGGTGGCTTTTCATGGGAAAAGACCGATCTGATCGAGGCGCTGAAAAAGGCGGTGTGACCCAACAGAGGGGGCGGGCTCGGGGGGCATCGAGCCCCCGCTCGCCCGCGTTGCCACGGAAAGACCGTGACAGCGCCCGCTTGACCCGCGCGCAAGCTTCCGCCAAGAGGCCCCGGATCATCTCCGGGGCCTCTTGCCATGTACAATCCTGCCGAACGCCGCAACTTCTATGGCCGTGTCCATGGCAAGACCCTGCGGCAAAGCCAGAAAACCTATCTGGACGAAGATCTTGCCCGCCTGTCCCTGCCCGGCGTGACGCTGGAGGAGAACCCCGCGCGCAACCCGCTTGAACTGGCGCGGTTTCACGGCAAACCCCTGTGGCTGGAAATCGGCTTTGGTGGCGGTGAACATCTGGTGCATATGGCCGCCACCTACCAGCAGGTCGAAATCATCGGCTGCGAGCCCTTCGTCAATGGCATCGCCATGCTCTTGGGCAAGATCCGGCAGGCCGAGGTGCAAAACCTCTGCCTGCATCCGGGTGATGTGCGCGATCTCTTCGATGTCCTGCCGACAGGCTGCCTGTCCAAGGTGTTTCTCAACTACCCCGATCCTTGGCCCAAGGCCCGCCACCACCGCCGCCGTTTTGTGACGCCGGAATACCTTCTCCCCCTCGCCCGCACGATGCAGATCGGTGCAGAGCTGCGCGTGGCGACCGACATCGCCGACTATGTCCGCCAAACGCTGGAAGAAGTGCCCCCCGCCGGCTTTGATCTGGTGCATCGAGCCGGTGCTGGGGACGCTTGGGACGACTGGCTTTCAACCCGGTATGAACAAAAGGCGCTGCGCGAAGGCCGCCCGCCGAACTATCTGACCTTCCGACGGCGCGCGGGCTGACAGGTCAGGAGCCTCCGGCGGGGGTATTTCAGCCAAAGTGAAAGCGCTTTCATCTTGGCCCAAATACCCCCCGCGGAGCGTTCTGCCGAAGGTGCCGGGCGCAGGTGGCGAAGCAATGGACCCCGCGCGTGGCTTGCGCTATCAGGCGGGCAACGGGAGTGAAGGAGAGACAAGATGTCCGGCCATGGTGACGCGCAACCGATGACCTCCGCGAAAAGCGGGCCGCTGAAAGGCACCGCATCAGTGCCCGGCGACAAGTCGATTTCGCATCGTTCGCTCATCTTTGGGGCGATGGCGGTCGGCGAGACCAAGATCACCGGGCTTTTGGAAGGCCAAGACGTCTTGGACACGGCCAAGGCCATGCGGGCCTTTGGGGCAACTGTCACCCGCCATGGCGAGGGCGCGTGGTCGGTCCATGGGGTCGGCGTTGGC
The DNA here is from genome assembly GCA_049419625.1 of Paracoccaceae bacterium. GTDB lineage: Bacteria > Pseudomonadota > Alphaproteobacteria > Rhodobacterales > Rhodobacteraceae > Tabrizicola_A. The sequence goes on from JBMSKG010000158.1 coordinate 2,492, forward strand.
GGGTTTCAGGAGCCGGTCGATGTGATCGATTGCGGCAATTCGGGCACCGGGGTGCGGCTGATCATGGGTTGTATGGCCACAACCGCGATGACTGCGACGTTCACCGGGGACGCATCCTTGCGCAAGCGGCCGATGGGGCGGGTGACCGATCCGCTGAGCCTTTTTGGCGCGCAGGCTTATGGTCGCAAGGGTGGCCGTCTGCCGATGACCATCGTCGGCGCGGCCAATCCTGTGCCGGTGCGCTATGCTTTGCCGGTGGCCAGCGCGCAGGTGAAGTCGGCGGTGCTTCTCGCCGGTCTCAATGCGCCCGGCCAGACTGTGGTGATCGAGCGGGAGCCGACGCGCGACCATTCCGAGCGGATGCTTTTGGGCTTTGGGGCCGAGCTTTCGGTGGAAAAGACGGCTGAGGGCAATGTCATCACCCTGACCGGCCAACCCGAATTGCGCCCGCAGACCGTGGCGGTGCCGCGCGATCCGTCCTCGGCCGCCTTTCCGGTCTGTGCGGCGCTGATCGTTGAGGGGTCGGACATTTTCGTGCCCGGCGTCAGTCAGAACCTCACGCGCAACGGGCTTTACCTGACGCTGGTCGAGATGGGGGCGGAGATCGAGTTCCAGAACCCCCGCGAAGAGGGCGGCGAGCCGGTGGCCGATCTGCGCGTGCGTTTCAGCGGCAACATGAAGGGCATCGAGGTGCCGCCCGAGCGCGCGCCGTCGATGATTGATGAATATCCGATCCTGTCGGTGGTTGCCGCCTTTGCCAGCGGCAAGACCGTGATGCGTGGGGTCAAGGAATTGCGCGTCAAGGAATCGGACCGCATCGACGCCATGGCGCGGGGCCTTGAGGCCAATGGCGTGAAGATCGAAGAGGATGAAGACACGCTGATCGTGCACGGGCTGGGCGTGGGCGGCATGCCGGGTGGGGCGACCTGCGCGACGCATCTTGATCACCGCATTGCCATGTCCTTCCTTGTGGCTGGCATGGCGGCGAAAAAGCCGGTTGCGGTCGATGATGCCAGCCCGATTGTCACCTCGTTCCCGATCTTCGAGAGCTTGATGAACGGGCTTGGGGCCAGTATCCGGCGCGGTTGAACCGACGCGAAGCCGCAGGCGCACGAGGAGGTGGAGATGATCTTTACCGTGGCCATCGATGGGCCAGCGGCGGCGGGCAAGGGCACGATCGGCCGCGCTCTGGCCGATCGCTTTGGCTTTGCCCATCTCGACACTGGCGCGCTTTATCGGGCGGTTGGCGTCAAGGGCGGCGATCCGATTCAGGCCGCGCAGGCGCTGACCCCCGCTGACCTTGCCCGCGACGATCTGCGCACGCTGGAGGCAGGCCAAGCCGCATCCCGCGTGGCGGTGATCCCCGAGGTGCGCGCGGCCCTTTTGGAATTTCAGCGTCGCTTTGCCCGCCGGACGGGCGGCGCAGTGCTGGATGGCCGCGACATCGGCACGGTCATTTGCCCCGAGGCGGAGGTCAAGCTTTACGTCACCGCCAGTGCCGAGGTCCGCGCCCATCGGCGTTGGCTGGAGCTGGGCGGCGATGAGGCTGAGGTGCTGGCGCTGGTGAAAGACCGCGACGCCCGCGACATGGGCCGCGCCGATGCGCCTTTGCGTCCCGCCGAGGATGCCGTGCAGATCGACACCAGCACCATGACCATTGATGAGGCCGTGGCGCGCGCCATCGCCCTGGTGACGGCGCGGCTCTAAGGCCCTGCCCTGCTTCCCGCTTGAGCCGCGCACACCGCCCCATGCACAGACCCTTTGCATTTGCGCACAGCGATCAGGGATTGCCCCGGCGGCCCGTTGCCCCACATAGCAAAGCACAAGACCGGGCAGCCGCATGATCACCATGCCGCGCCCTGTCATAGACTTTGAAGGACAAGGCTTACATCATGCTGAAAGAAAAACTGACCTGGCGCTATGCAACCAAGGCGATGGACCCGGCCAAGGCCGTGCCGCAGGCCAAGGTGAACGCGATCCTTGAGGCGGCCAATCTGGCGCCCACCTCGTCGGGCCTGCAGCCGTTTGAGATCATCGTGGTCACGAACCCCGAGGTGAAGGCCAAGCTCTCGGCCGCCGCCTATGGCCAAAAGCAGGTGGTCGACGGCAGCCATGTTCTGGTGTTCGCGGCATGGAACAATTACACCGCCGAGCGGATTGATGCCGTCGTGCAAGAGACCCACAAGCAGCGCGGCACGCCGATTGAGATGCTGAACGCCTATTACGACGGGTTGAAGGCCCAATATCTGCCGCGTGCGGCAGAGGTGAACTATGAACATGCCGCCCGTCAGGCCTATATCGCCTTTGGCGTGGCGCTGACGGCGGCGGCCTTTGAAGAGGTGGACGCCACCCCGATGGAAGGCTTTGATCCGGCCCAGGTGGATGAGATTCTTGGCCTGCGCGCCAAAGGCTTGCGTTCGGTCACGCTGATGCCCTTGGGCTACCGCGCGGCGGAAGGCGACTGGCTGAAAGGTGCGGCCAAAGTCCGCAAGCCTTTGGCCGAACTGGTTACCGAAATCGCCTGATCCTGAGCGGTTTTGCGCAGCGGCCCCCGGCGACGGGGGCCGTTTGCGTTTTGGGCCCCAAGGTGACGGGTTTTCCCTTGCCAAGAAGGGCTGCTGCGCCTAAAGACGCGCATCGAGAAGGGTCCGGCGCTGCCGTGGCCCTTTTGGTATTTGAGCATCAAGACCGGCGGAGCCCACCGCAAGGCCAGTGAAAACACGAGAAAAGGAACTGAACTACATGTGCGCTAAAAACACTATGGACGAATTCGAAGCCCTTCTGAAAGAAAGCTTTGAAATTGACACCCCCGAAGAGGGCACGGTTGTCAAAGGCCGCGTCATCGCCATTGAGGCGGGTCAGGCCATCATCGACGTCGGCTACAAAATGGAAGGCCGCATCGATCTGAAAGAATTCGCAAACCCCGGCGAAGCCCCGAATATCAACGTGGGCGACGAAGTTGAGGTTTACCTTGACCGCGTGGAAAATGCCCGTGGTGAGGCCCAGATCAGCCGCGAGAAAGCTCGCCGCGAAGAAGCCTGGGATCGTCTGGAAAAAGCTTACGCTTCGGAAACCCGTGTTGACGGCGCCATCTTTGGCCGCGTCAAAGGCGGCTTTACCGTTGATCTGGGCGGCGCTGTGGCCTTCTTGCCCGGCTCTCAGGTTGACGTGCGCCCCGTGCGCGATGCTGGCCCGTTGATGGGCATGAAGCAGCCCTTCCAGATCCTGAAAATGGACCGTCGCCGTGGCAACATCGTTGTGTCGCGCCGCGCCATCTTGGAAGAATCGCGCGCCGAACAGCGTGCCGAAGTCATCGGCAACCTGACCGAAGGTCAGATCGTCGACGGCGTGGTCAAGAACATCACCGAATACGGTGCGTTTGTTGACCTTGGCGGCGTGGACGGCCTGCTGCACGTCACCGACATGGCTTGGCGTCGCGTCAACCACCCGTCGGAGATCCTGACGATCGGCGAAACCATCAAGGTTCAGGTCATCAAGATCAACAAAGACACCCACCGCATCAGCCTTGGCATGAAGCAGTTGCAGTCCGATCCGTGGGATGCGGTTGAAAAGCTTTATGCGCTTGGCACCGTGCACAAGGGCCGCGTCACCAACATCACCGATTACGGCGCCTTCGTGGAGCTGGAAGCCGGTGTCGAAGGTCTGGTTCACGTTTCGGAAATGTCGTGGACCAAGAAGAACGTGCACCCCGGCAAGATCGTGTCGACCTCTCAGGAAGTCGAAGTCATGGTTCTGGAAATCGACAGCGCCAAGCGTCGCGTGTCGCTTGGCCTGAAGCAGACCCAGCGCAATCCGTGGGAAGTGTTCGCTGAAAACCACCCCGTTGGCTCGGCCATCGAAGGCGAAGTCAAGAACATCACCGAATTCGGTCTGTTCGTGGGTCTGGAAAACGACATCGACGGCATGGTTCACCTGTCGGATCTGTCGTGGGACCAGCGCGGCGAAGACGCCATTCAGAACTACCGCAAGGGCGACATGGTGCAAGCCGCTGTCACCGAAGTGGATGTCGAGAAAGAGCGTATCTCGCTGTCGGTCAAAGCCCTTGGCGAAGACAACTTCTCGGATGCGGTTGACGGCGTGAAGCGCGGTGCGATCATCACCGTTGTTGTCACCGCCATCGAAGAAGGCGGCGTCGAGGTGGAGTATAACGGCGCCAAGTCGTTCATCCGCCGTTCGGACCTGTCGCGCGACCGTGGCGACCAGCGCCCCGAGCGTTTCAACGTCGGCGACAAGATCGACGTGCGCGTCACCAACATCGACCCCAAGACCCGCAAGCTGGGTCTGTCGATCAAGGCGCGCGAGATCGCGGAAGAGAAAGAAGCTGTCGAACAGTATGGCTCGTCCGATTCGGGCGCCTCGCTGGGTGACATCCTTGGTGCCGCGCTCAAGGGCGGCAACAAGTGATCTGACGGCGTCAGATTGGAAACAATCGCAAGAGGCCCCGCCGAAAGGCGGGGCCTCTTTGCCATTCCGAACCCTGGCTGCTTGAAAAACGTTTGTGCGAAAGCAAGAATTTTGCCTATAGTCCCGGGTGAAAAACAATCGGTGGCGGCTGCAACAGCCCGAAAACAAGGCTGAAACGACCACGAAGGGGGAGGACACGGATGATCCGCTC
>JBMSKG010000159.1:0-7108 GCA_049419625.1 Paracoccaceae bacterium
TTCGCGCCCCTTGTAATCCACCGCCCGCAGCACCGTCTGCAGTGCCGCAATTCGGGCGCGCTTCTTATCATCCGACAGGATGACCGTCCAAGGCGCATACTTGAAATCACTGCGTGCCATGGTGTCGTCAATCGCGGCGCAATAGGCGTCCCATTTTGACAGTCCATCAATGTCGATCTGGCTCAGCTTCCATTGCTTGAGGGGATCTTGCTCGCGGTCTAAGAACCGCTTGAGCTGCTCAGCCTGCCCAACCTCGAGCCAGATCTTAAGAAGCGTGATGCCCTCATCCACGATCATGCGTTCAAATTCAGGCAGTTGGCGGAAGAACTTCTCGCGCTGCTCGACAGTGCAAAAGCCGAAAACATGCTCGATCATGGCTCGGTTATACCAAGAGCGATCCAAGATCGCCATTTCGCCCGTGGCGGGCAACCAATCGACATAGCGCTGGAAATACCACTGCGCGACCTCACGCTCGGTCGGTTTTGACAGCGCGACCACATGGGCAAAGCGTGGGTTCAGGTTTTCACGCATGACGCCGATGGTGCCGCCTTTACCTGCAGCATCACGGCCTTCGAACACCACGATCAGGCGTTGACCACTGGCCTTGAGGCCCGCCTGCATCTTGACCAGTTCGATCTGCAAGGCCTCCATATGGGCGTCATAGGCCTTGCCCTTCATTTCCTCGCGGTAGGGGTAGTCGGGGTTCAGGATGTCATCCTTGCCAGCAGTCTCGATGGCACGCCGCAGCTTATCCGGAGCGGTTTCGCGGAAAAAGCGGCTGATTGCACCGTCAAAGGGCAGGTCCATTCGTTACTCCTTCACTTACCTATGTCATTGAGATCAAAAGGCGTTCCTTGGTAAATTTCGTTCAACCAATTGCCATACAAAAGATGCGCATGGCTGCGCCAGCGGTTCTTGGGCGGGTTGGCGGGGTTGTCGTCGGGGTAATAGTTCAACGGCACATTGATCGGCGTACCAGCGGCGACGTCGCGGTCATATTCCTGTTTCAGCGTGTCGCTGTCATATTCAAAATGGTTAAAGATATAGAGCGCGCGGTGGCCTGCATCTTCCACCAAGCAAGGTCCGACCTCCTCACTGCCCAAAAGCGTGCGAAGGCCCGGCGCGGCCTCAATCTCGGCTTGCCGAACTTCGGTCCAGCGGCTGACGGGGATGACAAAATCATCTGAGAACCCGCGCAGATAGGGCGAGGTGGGGTTTAGGTTCTGGTGGCGGAAACAGCCAAAGGCCTTGGCGTTCAGCATGTGTTTCTGCACGCCGTGGAAGTGATAAATCATCGCCATGCCGCCCCAGCACACGCCAAAGGTCGAATGTACATGGGTCTGCGTCCAGTCCATCACCCGTTGCAATTCGTCCCAATAGGTCACCTCCTCGAAGGGCAGATGTTCAATCGGCGCGCCAGTGATGATCAGACCATCGAACTTTTCACCCGAAGCCTCCACCTCGGCAAAGGGGCGATAGAAGGTTTCCATGTGCTCGGCCGCAGTGTTGCGGGTCTGATGCTCGGTCATGCGGATCAGATGGAAGTTGATCTGCAAGGGCGTCGCGCCGATCAACCGGGCGAATTGGTTTTCGGTCTGAATCTTCTTCGGCATCAGGTTCAGAAGCCCGATCCGCAGCGGGCGGATGTCCTGCTGTGCGGCCCGGTCCGGCGTCATGACCATGACGCCTTCGTTCCTAAGAACGTCAAAGGCGGGCAGGTTGGCGGGGAGCGTGATGGGCATTTTTGGGAAACCTGATATTTTACAGTAAGTTAGGCGGCTGAGTTGCGATGATCAAGGGCGGAAGCGATCAGCGCGTCAAACGCGGCGGGGCTGGTCGCCTTGGCCACATCCTCGGCGGTGACCGTGACGCCCCAGCGCGCCATAGCGGCATAGCGCGGTTGGCGGCTTTCCAAAAGCCGCGCGTAACCAAAGCGCAAAAACGCGTCAGGATCGGCGGTTTCTGCTGTCAGGCCGGTTTCGGCCAAGTAATCAGCCCAGACGGTCAGCAGAAACTCGGGCCGATAATACATCGGCTTCGGGGCGCGGTCGAACCGGCGGCACAGCTCGGCCCGGTGCGCCTCGGAACCTTTGATCCACACCGGCAAGAGATGGGACGACACTTCCGCCATCACCGGATCGGTGGGGTTGTCTGCGTCAACCACCTCACAAATCGAACCCGATGTGTCGCAGACGAAGTGATTGTAACCATACAAATCCTGCGCCCGATCAATAAACCGGGTGGTGTCCAGCATGGCGGCCACCTCGGCCTGACCGTGCTGGGCCTGTCTGCGCTGGTATTCACCAAAGGCAAGCCCACCCTTTGCGGCATCGCCGGGCTTGCCCAGATAAGTGGACAGGGGGGCGAGGTTGTCAAAAGTGATGTTCGAGGTGATGAAGACCGAATCCGACATCAAAAGCTCGCGCAGCAAAGGTACCTTCATCGCCTCGCGCTTAAAGTTGTCTGAGATGAACTCACCCATATACCGCGTGCCAATGCGGTAATCGACCGAGTAGTGAAACCAGTCCCCCGCCTCGCGCAGCATGTTTGACAGGGTGGTCTTGCCAAGCCCTGACATGCCAAACAACATCACCCGCTTGTGCGGCGCACGCAGGAAGGCGGGTCCATCGGGGTAGAGCATCGGGTGGTCTCCATTGGTCTTGGCCCCCTGTGTTACAGGGGCTTTGCGCCAAGTTCACGTGGAAATTCGCTGTTCCTGCAACTCGCCGCGGATGCTGATCCAGATCCCCACGAAGATCACCGCCCCACCGCCAAGAACATAGGGATCGAGCGGCTCGCCATAGGCAAAGGCCCGAATGACGGCGATCAGAGGCAGGCGGACAAAATCAAAGGGCATGACAAAGCTTGCCGGGGCCAAGGTCAGGGCCGAAGTCAAAGAGAAATGTGCCAAGACCCCGCAGACCCCGATCAGTCCAAGCCAAGGCAGGGTTTGGCCGGTCGGCCAATTGATCTGGCCGTCATAGGCGGCAGCCAAGATGCCGAAGACTGCTTGAAACGCTGTAAGCCAGAAAAGGATTGTGATGATCGCCTCATCCCGTGTGAGCCGCTTTGTCAGGATCGAGGTCGCGGCAAAGCCAACGGCACTGGCCGCAGCGGCCAGAACCCCGGGGCTGAGGTTGGTCACATCGGGGCGCGCGACGATGAGGATGCCGGCAAAGCCCAGCCCAGCAGCGAAGAGCTTCGACGCGGTCAACCGCTCGCCCAGAAAGAGGGGAGACAGCAAGATCACCCAGATGGGCGAGGTGAATTCAAGGGCGAAGACTTGGGCCAGCGGGATTACGGTCAGCGACCAGAACCATAGGTTTTGTGCGGTAAAGTGCACAAGGTTGCGAAAGAAATGCCCAGAAAGCCTTTTGGTGGAGATACGGCCCAATTGCCCCATCGCCGTGCCGATGACCAAGACCAGCACCAACCCGATGAGTGAGCGCGCAGCCATGATCTCAAAGCTGTCATGGGTTTGGCTGATCTCACGCGCGGCGACGGCCATGGCGGTGAAAGAAAAGATCGCGCCGATCATCCACAGCGCGGCCTTGAGGGGCGGGGTCATTTGGTTGGCGTCCCATCTGTCACGCGGTAGTCGCGCTGAATGTGGTTCGTTGCGCGGAACCATTCGCTGGCGCGGGTGCGGGTTTGATGCGTGTCAAAGGCGGCTTGATCGGTAAAGCGTTCCTGAACGCTCCAGATAAGCGGGTCATCTGTGGGGCTGACGTCAAACGAAAGACAGCCTGACTCGGCCCGGCTTAGGCGGATGTGCTCGGGCAAGTGCGCGCGCAGGGTTCTTACATCTTGTTCATGTGTGCAAATGAGGCGGCCAGAAAGGTAGATCATCCTAGTACCCCGCCGTCAGGCCAAAATCGAGCATGATTGCCGCTCCGGTGAGTCCGGCGGCGGCGGGCGAAAGTAGAAAGGCCACGTTTTGTGCCACCTCATCGGATGTCAGGAACCGCGCGGCGGGGCCTTGGGGGTAATGGGCCAAAAGCCGGGCATAGTAGCCCGCCGGATCACCCGCACCGTAGGTCTGCGCCTGATGGTCCAGCATGGGCGAGGCAATATCCGAGGGGCAAAGTGCGTTCACCCGGATACCTTGCGGGGCAAGTTCTCGGGCAAGCGCTTTGGTCATCACCGTGACCCCACCCTTTGAGGCACAATAGATCGCGGCGCCCGAATTGCCGATCACCCCTGCATCAGAGGAGATATTGACGATGGCCCCCTTCGTGGCAGCCAGCGCCGGGATGGCGCGGGAGCACAAAAAGAAAGTGGCCTTGAGGTTGACATCAACGCACGCCGTCCAGTCCGCCTCGGCGGCGGCGGCACTGTCGCCCTCCACCCAGACACCCGCCGCATTGACCAGACCGTCCAGCCGGCCAAGCGCCGCCGTAGCCCGTGCGACGATCTCGTGGCAGGTCGAGACTTGCCTGAGATCGCCCAAAAGGGCGACGGCTCCGGTTGCCTTGGCTGTGGCCTCTAACGCAGGCGCGTTGACATCGGTGATTGCCAGCCGCGCACCCAACCGCGCCAGAAGCCGTGCCGTGGCACCCCCCACCCCGCCACCGGCGCCGGTTACGAGAAAGGCCTTGCCGTCAAAGAGATCAGGGGCGAACACCATGCGAACTGTCCTTTGCCCCGCATCTGGCGCAAGTGCCGCCGCTTTGTCCAGCCCAGTCGGTCGCGCAGTGCTTGGGCCGGACCTTGCGCAAGGCGGGGCTTGAGAAGGAAGATCAGTAGGGCTAGCTCAATAGAACATGCCCGGAGGTATCTTGATGACAGCTCGCCACCCCGACCATCCCGTCGATCCGCAATTCCCTGCCCGCTGGTCCCCGCGCAGCTTTGCCGCTGACACAATGAGCGAGGCTGAGGTGCTAAGTCTGCTGGAAGCCGCCCGCTGGGCGCCCTCGGCATCGAACCACCAGCCAGCGCGCTTTGCCTATGGCCTGCGCGGCGATGCCAGTTTTGTGACGATCTTTGACGCGCTGATGGGGTTCAATACGGTCTGGGCGGGCAAAGCCGCGGCGCTGATCGTGGTGGCGTCAAGGACGACGGTCGCCAAAGACGACACCCAAGCCCCGAATGCCTGGCACGCCTTTGATGCGGGCGCCGCCTGGATGAGCCTGGCCTTGCAGGCCCAGGCGATGGGGCTTGTGGCCCATGCCATGGGGGGCTTTGAGGGCGAAAAGCTCGCCCCGGCACTGGAATTGCCGGAGGGGCATCATATTCATGTGGTGGTGGCCGTGGGCCGCAAGGGAGATATCGAAGATCTGCCCGAGAAGCTGCAGGCCCGCGAGATGCCCAGCCCGCGCAGGCCGGTGGCCGAGGTTGCGGCTCGGGGAAGATTTCCGGCCTGAACTCCGCGTCGACCTCGTCGCGCGTCGTGGCGCTCCCGACGAGACGACGACGTCATCCCAGGGAAAAAAGGCCCGCGCGAGGCGGGCCTTTGGTCATTCAAGCTCGATCGTGCCCGGCGGTTTCGAAGTGCAATCGTAGAACACCCGGTTGATGCCTTTGACCTCATTGATGATCCGCGTCGCGGTTTCTGACAGGAAGTCATGGCTGAAGGGGTAGTAATCTGCCGTCATGCCATCGACCGAGGTCACCGCACGCAGGGCCAGCGCGTAGTCATAGGTCCGCCCGTCGCCCATCACACCCACAGTCCGCATGGGCAAAATGGCGGCGAAAGCCTGCCAGATCTCATCATAAAGCCCGTGTTTGCGAATCTGATCGATGTAGACCGCATCGGCCCGGCGCAAGATGTCGAGCTTTTCGCCGGTGATCTCGCCCGGGCAGCGGATGGCGAGGCCCGGTCCGGGGAAGGGGTGGCGACCGATGAACGAGGCGGGCAGGCCCAATTCGCGGCCCAAGGCACGGACCTCGTCCTTGAACAACTCGCGCAAGGGTTCAACGAGTTTGAGGCCCATCTTTTCCGGCAGGCCACCGACATTGTGGTGCGATTTGATGGTGACCGAGGGGCCGCCCGAAAACGAGACGCTCTCGATTACATCTGGGTAGAGCGTGCCTTGGGCGAGGAATTCCGCGCCTTCGATCTGGTTGGCGTATTTCTGGAACACATCGATAAAGAGCCGCCCAATGGTCTTGCGTTTGACCTCGGGGTCCGAGACGCCCTCGAGCGCGCCCAAGAACAGGTCCTTCTCATCGGCATGAATGAGGTTGAGGTTGTAATTGTCGCGGAACATGGTGACGACCTGTTCGGCCTCACCTAAGCGCAGCAGCCCGTGGTCTACGAAAACACACGTGAGTTGGTCGCCAATCGCCTCGTGAAGCAAGATGCCGGTGACCGAGCTGTCCACGCCACCAGACAAGGCACAGATCACTTTTTTGTCGCCGACTTGGGCGCGGATCTTGGCGATCATCTCTTCGCGGTAGGCGGTCATGGTCCAGTCGCCCTTGAACCCTGCCAGCCGCACGAAGTTTTCGTAAAGCTTGGCGCCTTTCGGGGTGTGGTGGACCTCGGGGTGGAACTGGACGGCGTAGAAGTTTCGCGCGGGATCAGCGGTGATGGCAAAGGGTGCATTGGGCGAGGTGCCATAGACCTGAAAGCCGGGGGCGATTTTCGACACGTGGTCGCCGTGGCTCATCCAGACTTGCTCATCTCCCGCCTCGAACCAGCCCGCCAAGAGCGGGCAGGTCTCGTTGGTGGGGGTGACGAAGGCCTTGCCAAATTCGGCCGTGCCATGGCCGCCCTCAACGTGGCCGCCCAAGCAATGCATCATGACCTGCTGGCCATAGCAAATTCCAAGGATCGGCACGCCCAGATCGAAAACGCCTTTGGGCGGCATCGGCGCGCCGTCCCAATAGACGGAGGCCGGGCCACCGGAGAAGATCACGGCCTTGGGCCCGAAGGCCCGAAGGAAGGCGTCATCCACACGGTTGTAGGGGTGGATCTCGCAATAGACGTTCAACTCGCGCAGACGGCGCGCGATGAGTTGCGTCACCTGAGAGCCGAAATCGATGATGAGAAGGCGGTCATGTTGGGTCATGGCTTCGCCTAAAGAATGGCAAAGGGAATCGCAAGAGGCCGACGGGGGGGGGGGGGGGGGGGGGGGGGGGGGGGGGGGGGGGGGGGGGGGGGGGG
>JBMSKG010000160.1:0-7026 GCA_049419625.1 Paracoccaceae bacterium
AAATGGCTCAAAAGCCATACCTCAGGGAGGACCACTTTTCAGGGGGCAGACCATTTGGCGGGGGCCAGTCTGGCGATCCTGCCGGTCGTGGCGATCTTTGCGATCATCGGGAAATGGTTCGTTGCGGGCCTGACCGAAGGCGCGGTGAAATAGGGGAACGGGATGTCCGAAGTGCGGCTGGAAAGCCTGACGAAATCCTTTGGCGCAACGCAGGTGATCCCGACGCTGGACCTGACCATCGCGGCGGGCGAGTTTTGCGTGCTGGTCGGCCCTTCGGGCTGTGGCAAATCCACCCTGCTGCGTATGATCGCGGGGCTGGAAGATCCGTCCTCGGGCCAGGTTCGGATTGGCGGGCGCGATGTGACGGGCGAGGATCCCGGTCGGCGTGGCGTGGCGATGGTGTTCCAATCCTATGCGCTTTATCCGCACATGACGGTGCGCGAGAACATGGAATTCGGGCTGGAAATGGCCGGAATGGCCAAGGCCGAACGCCGCAGCACCGTTGAAGCCGCCGCGCGCACCCTGCGCCTGAGCGACTATCTGGAACGCAAGCCCCGCGCGCTTTCAGGCGGGCAGCGCCAGCGCGTCGCCATCGGTCGCGCGATCGTGCGCAAGCCCGGGGTATTCCTGTTCGACGAACCCTTGTCGAACCTTGACGCCGAGTTGCGCGTTGAAATGCGTCTGGAACTTGCCCGGCTGCACCGCGACATCGGGGCGACCATGATCCATGTCACCCATGATCAGGTCGAAGCGATGACGCTGGCCGACCGGATTGTGGTGATGAACGCGGGCCGGATCGAACAGATTGGCACGCCCGCTGCACTTTACAACGACCCTGACACAATCTTTGTCGCGGGATTTCTTGGGGCACCGAAAATGAACCTTCTGCCGGTCCGCGTCACGCGGACAGAGGGCGCCTGCGCGGTGGTGGATGTGCCCGCTTTAGGGTTGAGCGGCCTGCCAGTGCCGTTGCGCCATCCCTCTGCCTTGCCGGCAACCGATGCGGTTTTGGGGTTCCGTGCGGAAGCCTGCTCCGAGACGGGTGACTTCCCCATGACCTTACGTGCCGAGGTGGTCGAGAATATGGGGGCCACGCGTTATCTTTACACTGCCACGACCCGTGGCGCGGCCGTGGTGGCCGAAGTGCCTCGCCGCCTCGATCTGCGGGCGGGCGAGGATATCTCGCTCAGTCTCGATGCCGCGGCTTGCCTTTTGTTTTCGCGCGACGGGGCACGGCTTTGAAGGTCCTGATCCTGCCGGATGCGGCCGCTGCCTCCGACCGGGCCGCCGGGATCATCGCAGAGTTTGTCATGCGTGAGGTGAACCCCGTCTTGGGGCTTGCCACGGGCGAAACCATGCGTCCAGTTTACGCCCGGCTTGTCGCATTGAACACCGCGGGGCAACTCGATTTTGCGCCCGTCACCACCTTCAATCTGGACGAATACGTTGGCGTGCCCGCCGATCATCCGGCCAGTTTCGCGGCCTTCATGCGCGCCAAGCTTTTTGACCATGTCAACATCAACCCCGCGAATATCAACCTCATGGCCGGAGACGCGCCTGATCCGGATGCCGAGGCCATGCGCTATGAAGCGGCGATTGCGGCGGCGGGGGGTATCGGTCTTCAAGTGCTGGGGATTGGGCGCAACGGCCATGTCGCCTTTAATGAGCCGACGTCGTCCCTTGCATCCCGGACCCGCGTCAAAACCCTGACCGAGGCCACGCGCCGCGCAAATGCCGCCGCCTTCGCACCTGATCCGGTGCCGCGCTATGCCATCACGCTTGGCATCGGCACGATCCTGTCTGCCCGGCGCTGCCTGCTGATCGCCACGGGATCGTCCAAGGCCGCGGCGGTGGCGCGGATGATCGAAGGCCCGCTTGGGGCCGACTGCCCGGCGACGGCACTGCAGATGCACCAGCAGACGACTGTGGTTCTGGATGAAGAGGCGGCGTCGCATCTGCAACTGCGGGACTATTACGAGACAGTGCATCCCGCTGGGGCCGAACCGCGCCTGCCGTGATCCGTGGCGGGCTGTGCCGCCGCTAGACGCGCGGATTGAGCCGCCCCAACCGCCGTGCGGCCAGCCAACTGGCCAGCGCCATGACACCCGCGGTGGCAAGGCACAGGGGCAGGCCCCCGACTTGGTAACTCAGTCCCGACAAAAGCGTTCCAATCAACCGCCCTGCCGCATTGGCCATATAGTAAAACCCGACGTCCCGCGTGATCCGGGCGTCCGAGCCAAACGCCAAGATCAGGTAGGAGTGGACCGAAGAATTGATTGCAAAGACAAAGCCAAAGACCAAAAGCCCGCCAATCAACGTGGCGGTCAGCCACGGCGCTGGCCCACTCGCCGCCCAAGCGGCCGCCGCCAGCACGAAGGGGATCGGCACCAAAAGCCCCGCCCAGACCATCGCCTTGTGGATGGTCCCCCTCTCGGGCTGGCCCTTGGCCCCCAAAATCCAGGGCGCCATTGCCTGCACCGCCCCATAGGCGATGATCCAAAGCGCAAGGAAACTGCCGATCAGAAAGAAGGCCTCGCGCCGCCCCTCGGCTGTGCCGTCGGACAGCACCGCCTGAAAATAGACCGGAATGCCGACCACGAACCAGACATCCCGCGCCCCGAACAGAAAAAGGCGCGCCAAGGACAAGCGGTTCACCCGCGCATCTTGCGACCGAAAGCCCCCCCAAGCCTCGTCGGATTTCATCTTTCCCGGCAGACCCGTGGGCATGAACAAGGCCACGGCGATCAGGATCACAGCCAAGACCCCCGCCATCCCCCAGACCGCAGCTTGAAACCCCGCGACTGCGAGAAGGGCGGCCCCTAGGAAAAACCCCAGGCCCTTCACCGCGTTCTTTGATCCCGTAAGCGCCGCGACCCAGCGGAAAAAGCCGCCATCCTCCTTTGGTGCCAAGAGTTTCACCGCCGATTTCGAGGACATCTTGGCCAAATCCTTGGCAACACCCGAAACCCCCTGAACCGCCATCACGAAGGCGACCGATGCGGCAATGCCCCAGCCCGGATCAAGCTGCGCCAGTGCCACCAGAGCGCCGATCTGCAACGCGAGCCCGCCATACAACGTCGCCGCCAGCCCAAAGCGCGCTGCCAGCCAGCCCGCGCCAAGGTTCGTCACGATCCCTGCCGCCTCATACAGCAGAAAGAGCCATGCCAGTTGCAGCGGCGTGAAGCCAAGGCTGTTGAAGTGCAAAAGTACCAGCATCCGCAACGCGCCGTCTGACAGCATGAAGGCCCAATAGGCCGCCGTGACGGCGCCGTAGGCGCGCAGCGGGCTGTGTTTCGTCGCGTCTGTCACAGCGACCCTGCCACCATCCGCGCGATATCGGCCAAGCGGCAGGAATAGCCCCATTCATTGTCATACCAAGCGTAGATCTTCACCTGCGTGCCGTTGATCACCATGGTTGATGGCCCATCAATGATCGATGACCGTGGATCATTGGTGAAATCACATGACACGAGCGGGCGGGTTTCAAACCCGAGGATGCCCTTCAATGGCCCGTCGGCGGCCGCGGCAAAGAGTGCGTTCACCTCCTCCACCGTGGTCGCCCGCTCCACCTCAAAGACGCAATCGGTCAGCGAGGCATTCAACAGCGGCACCCGCACCGCATGTCCGTTCAAACGGCCCTTGAGTTCGGGATAGATCAGGGTGATCGCGCTGGCACTTCCCGTTGTGGTCGGGATCAGGTTCATGAGTGCGGACCGCGCGCGGCGCATATCCTTGGCTGGGCGGTCCACGATGGTTTGGGTATTGGTCACATCATGGATCGTCGTGATTGACCCATGGCGAATGCCCAGCGCCTCATGGATCACCTTGACCACTGGGGCGAGGCAGTTTGTCGTGCACGACGCCGCTGTCACCAGCGCTTGCGAGCCGTCATAAAGCTGATGGTTCACGCCGAAGACAAGGTTCAACGCGCCACCATCCTTGACCGGGGCCGAGACGACAACTTTCTTCACCCCCGCCGCAAAATAGGGCGCGATCTTTGCCGCCGTTTTGAACACCCCCGTGCAGTCGATCACCAGATCCACGCCAAGTTCGGCCAGCGGCAAGGCGTCGATGGTCTTTTCATGCGTCAGCCGGATGGTCTGGCTGTTCAGCACTAACGCGCCTTCGCCGTGGCTGACGGGCGTGCGCCACCGGCCATGAACGCTGTCAAACTCCATCAAGAGCGCGTGCTGTTCCGCGGTGCCGACAGGGTCGTTCAAA
This sequence comes from Paracoccaceae bacterium, assembly GCA_049419625.1. Lineage (GTDB taxonomy): Bacteria > Pseudomonadota > Alphaproteobacteria > Rhodobacterales > Rhodobacteraceae > Tabrizicola_A. The sequence continues at coordinate 4,222 of JBMSKG010000160.1, forward strand.
AGCACGATCTCGCCGCCACAGCCGGTGTCGATCAACGCACGTAGAACAAGTTTTCCAATGCGGCCAAGTCCGTTCAGGGCAATCCGGGTCATGGGGTTAGGCCTTTGCATCTGTGTCTGTGCCAATGGCGTCCACGCGAGATTGCAGGGACATCCGGCTCAGGCTTTCAAACGGCAACTCGACGAAGGCGGTGATCTTTCGGCGCAGTGCCGCGTAGGTCTGGGCAAAGACCAGCGCCCTTTCAGCATCGGTGCCCGTCGCCTTCACCGGGTCAGGCAGGCCCCAATGGCCGGTGATCGGCTGGCCCGGCCAAGGTGGGCATTCTTCGGCGGCGGCTGTGTCGCAGACGGTGAAAACGAAATCTATCAGGATCGCTCCCGGCTGTTGAAACTCGGAGACATGTTTGGACCGCAGGCTGGCTGTGTCATGGCCATTGCGCTGCAATATCTCAAGCGCGACGGGGTTCAGTTCGCTATTGGGCCGCGTTCCCGCCGAGAAGGACTGAAACTTGCCACGGCCCAGATCGCGCAAAAGCGCTTCTGCAAAGATCGAGCGAGCCGAATTGCCCGAGCAGATAAACAATACATCGAAATCGGTGTCGCGATGGGGGGAGGGCATGGGAGCGATGTCTTTCTCAGACGCGCGGAACGGTGCAAGCAGATCAGGTCGGGCGCGGCCCACATCCAGGGCGAGATAGCCGATCAGCCCCTCGGCCGCGTCAAGATCCACGGCGTAGTACAAAGACCGGCCAACCCGCGTCACGGTGACCAAGCCCGAGGCCGTCAGATCAGCCAGATGATGCGACAGCGTGTTTTGCTTCAGCCCAAGCGCCTCGGCCATCTCGGTCGGCCGCACGCCTTGCGGGGCAAAGCGCATCAACAACCGAAATACCGCCAGGCGGCCGGGGTGGCCGAGGGTCGCAAAGGCGTGGGTGGCATGAGTGTGTTCCATGTTTCCCGAATAGAGGAAATGATAGGAGGCGTCCAATGAAGGTTTCATGACAGGTGGCCGTGATGCGGGATTGGGCGTGATCGTTTGGCTGGATACAACTTTACAGAACGTCCGGCACGACCAAGAGCACCATCACCGAAGCGCAGCATACCCAGTGCGAAGCACAACATCGACCTGAGGAAGGGTCATGCACCGCGCGCGATATCGAAATGCTGTCAATGGCGTATGGGCTGTTCTTATAGCCGCCCAATACCCCAGATCATCGCCGGTTTGCGGATATGGCCAGCCTCGGCAGACCGCTGTTCTTTAATCTGAACGTCACCCAAAATCGCCTGATCGCTCAGTTCGGAAACCCCGCCGGATGCAGCCAACCCAGTTGCCGCGCCAATGCCGGCGCCTTGTGGCGCAAATAACCGCGCAATGCGTAGTTTCCGAAATACCAAAGTCTAGGCGCCAGTGGCAAAGCAAGCGAGCGGCGATACATCGTCCAAGTGTCCCTTGCCGCGCGCGACTTCGGCGCAGAAAGCGATGCGCCGTGCTGGCGATAGGTCATCAAAACCAAAGGCAGGCCCAAAACCTCGGGCGCGGTGGTCAAAAGCTCTAGCCAGAACAGGAAATCTTGCCGCCGCCGCAAGGCACCCATGCGGCGCCCCGCGAAATGGGTCGTATCGATCATCGCGGTCGAACAAGCGACGGTGTTGGTTTTCAACAGATCGCCGCGTGTGGCGCGCAATGGCACCCCGATCACGGTCTGCTGTCCAGTCTCAAGATCGTGGCGAAGATAGGCTGTGCAGGAAAACACCGCGCCAGACGATTTCATCGCCTCCAGCTGCAAGGCCAACTTCTGAGGATGCCACAGATCATCAGCATCCAGAAAGGCAAGATAGCGCCCCCGCGAGGCTGCCATCGCATGGTTTCGAGCACCGCCCGCACCCAGGTTACCCCCGGTCGACATCACACGGATCCGCGGGTCGTTCCCGGCCAACCGGGCCAAGATCGCCGCACTGTCATCGGTTGAACCGTCGTCAACCGCCAAAAGCTCCCAATCGGGCAGGCTTTGCCCGATGACCGAGGCGATGGTTTCTTCCAGGTACTCGGCCGCATTGAACACGGGCATGATCACGCTGACACTCACGCTGGATAGAGCAGGGGGCATTCGTGACCTTTCAGCGTAATTGCCGATTTGAGTGGCGGCACCGTCTTGGATGCGACCCGATGACTCCGCTTAAAATGAATCTGCGGCACGTCGCGGACGATAGCACGGCTCGCCCGCCGGTTGGAACTGCCCACGTTGCAAGCCATGCCTAGGCCCGAAGCGTCTGCGCATGCGGGGTTTTCTCGGCTGGCCTCTGCGTTTTTTGAAACAGCGCGTGGGGAACAAGGCACCTGCTTTGCCCAACCCCGCTCCGCCGCGCGACCTTTACCTTTTCTTGTTGTGGCGCAAATTTGGGCGAATTGCCCAGTTTTTAGCAGCGTTTCAGCCTTAGCACGGCAAAGCGGTGGGGGAGACACGGCTGTCGGATGACCGCGTTGCCGGCCTGCGATAGGCAGGTTCGACAACCATGAGATGGTCCGATGTCCCCTTGCCCCGCCCTTCTGCCTCAGCGCAGCCATGGTGTCAGCCGGTTGGGCTTTCACCAAATTGGGGCTGTGACGCGGCTCGAGCGGCTGACGCAATCCGGCAGCGCCAAGGCCTTTTGCCATGTTACCAAGTCTGGCCCCGAGGTGGTGTTTCTTAACACCTCGGGTGGCATGACGGGGGGGGATCGTTTGCACTACGGGCTTGATCTTGGGGCCGGTTGCCGGGTCACCGCCACCACCCAGACTGCCGAACGTGCCTATCGGTCGGGGGGG
>JBMSKG010000161.1:0-7023 GCA_049419625.1 Paracoccaceae bacterium
GGCAATTGCCTCACCCCCCGAGGATATTTGGGCCGCATTGAAGGCGGGTTCGGGATGGCTAGCTTTGGTCTTTGGCGCGGGAGAGGAACCCGGCCAGCGCGCGGCTGATCGTGGCGGTGGTGCCGGGTTTTGGCAGGGCTGCGAAAGGCAGGGGGCGGCAGGCCTCCATTGCGGCCAGACCAACCCGGGCGGTGAGGGCGCCGTTGACCACGCCTTCGCCAAAGCGGCGCGACAGTTTGCCCAAGAGCCCGCCGGAGGCGACCGAGCCGATCAGGTCATCGGCCAAGGCCAAGGCGCCTGCGCCGAGAAGGGCGGTGAACACCCGGCGCAGCAGCGCGAGGTTGCCGAGGGTGGAGGAGCGTCCGCCGTAGATTTGCGACAGGCGGCGGATCATGCGCAGGTTGACGAAAAGCGCGGTCGCCACATCGGCCAGCGCCATCGGCACCAGCGCGGTGACCGTGGCCACTTGGCGCGCGGCGGATTCGATCTCGGCCAGGGCGGCGGTGTCGAGCGGGGCCATGAGTTCGGTTTCGGCAAGGGTAAGGAGGGCGTCGGCGTCAAACACCTCGGCCTGTTGGTCTTTGAGGCGCGCGAGGCCCCAAGCGGTTTCGGGGCGCGGGCGGTAGAGGGCCGAGAGGGCGGAGAGCAGGCGGCGGGCGGCCGCGAGATCGGCGGTGGCGCGGGCGTGGGTGGCTTGGGCGCGCAGCCGGTCGATCCGGGCCATGCGGGCGAAGGCGGCGGCTTCGCGCAGGGCCAGAAGCAGGAGGACGACGAGCGCGGCGCTGACGAGGGCGAGGGCAATCCAGCCGAGAATGTTGTTGCGGCTGAGAAGGGAGGTCACGAAATCCCAAGCCGCGACCGACAGGATGAAGGCCAGAAGGGTGGAGAACACCCACAGGGCGGCGCGGGTGAGGGGTGAGCGGGGCCCTGTGCTGGCGCGGGCGAGGGTCTGCATCGCGCGGCCGGTGGGGGCAAGGTCGGGGACGTCGGCCTCACGGCTGGGATCGGCGGCGGGGGCGTCGTCCAGCTCGATCAGGCTGGGGCGTTTGAGGGGCGCGGGGTTGGTCAGGGTGGGATCGGTCACAGCTGGTCTCCGATCAGGAACTCGGCGGCGCGGTCGAGGCGGATATGGGGCGGGCCCATGCCGGGGGCTTGGTGGCTGCGGGCGGGAGCAAAGGCCATGAGCGCGTAATCGGCATCAAGCCAGCGCGCCGCGCCGTCGCGGGCGGGGGCGAGGATGCGGCCGGGGTCGGTGGGAAGTTCGCCCGGATACATCAGCGCCTGTTTGCCATTGGACAAAAGTCGCCCGCGCACGGCCGGGACTTGGGTGCCGTTTTGGTCAAGCATCTCTTCCACCGTGCAGCGCAAGGAGGCCAGCGACAGGGCGGCGGTTTCGGCCCCGGCGAAATCGGCACGCGCCTTGGCGTCGCGCAAGAGGGCCTCGGTGATGGCGGTCAGGGCGGGGTGTTGCAGGTGGTGCAGGTGGTCGGCCTTGGTCGCGGCAAACAGGATCTTTTCCACCCGCCGCCCGCCCAAGATGCTGGTGAGCCAGCTGTTCGTGCCGGGGCGGAAAGCGGCCAGCACCTCGGCCATGGTGCGGCGCAGGTCCTCAACCGCCTGGGGGCCTTGGTGGATGGCGCCCAAGACATCGGCCAGCACGACCTGACGGTCGAGCTTGGCGAAATGGGCGCGGAAGAAGGGCTGCACGACGCGGGATTTATAGGCGTCAAAGCGGCGCTCCATCTCGCGCCAGAGGCTGTTGCGCGGGGTCTGAGCCGGTTTGGGCAGGGGGGCGAAGGTGAGAACCGGGCTGCCGGCGAGATCGCCGGGCAGGAGGAAGCGGCCGGGGGTGCAGTCGGACCAGCCGGCGGCGCGGGCCTTGTGCAGATAGTCGGTGAAGGCGGCGGCGAGGGATTGGGCGCGGGGTTCTTCGAGCCGGAGGCCGCCATCCTCGGCGCGGGCTTGGGCCATGAAGGCGGCGGCTTCGGGTCGTTTGGCGAGGCGGTCGAGGGTGGCTTCGGACCAGTCGGTGTAGGATTTGCTAAGAAGGGCGAGGTCGAGGAGCCATTCGCCCGGGTAATCGACGATATCAATGTGCAGCGTGCGGGGGCCGGAGAGGCCGGAAAAGAGGCCGTAAGGCGCAAGGCGGAAGGAGAGCCGCAGTTCGGAGACGGCGCGGGTGGACTGGGGCCAGCGCGGATCGTCGCCTGTCATGGCGGCGAGGTGGGTCTCAAAGGCGAAGCGCGGCAGGGTGAGGTCGGGTTGCGGTTGCAGATGCACCGCTTCGATGCGGGCGGCGGCGCGGAGTTGCGGCATGCGGCCCCGGTTGAGGAGATTGGCGACAAGGCCGGTGATGAACACCGTCTTGCCCGAGCGTGACAGGCCGGTGACGCCCAGCCGCAGGGTGGGTTCGAAGAAGGCGCCCGAGACGGAGGCCATGGCGCCTTCGATCTGGCGGGTGATGCCGTCGGTGATGGCAGAGAGAACCACGGAGCGCCTCATTCTTGCCCGGGTAGGATAGGCGGGGATGGGGGGAATGGACAGCCCCCGCCTGTTGGGGACCGGTCAGCGCAGGGTGCGGGCGCGGGCGTGGAGGTGGTCGACAAGGCCGGGGTCAAGCTGCAGGCGGGCGGCGAGCAGGGCGAGATAGCCCTTTTCGGCGGCACCGTCCGGGTCGATCGCCAGAAGCGAGGCGGCGTAAATCTCGGTGGCCTGTTCCTCGCCTTGGGCGAGGGCGGCGATGGCATCGATGTCGAGGGGGGTGTCAAGTTCGGCGGTGATGAGGTCTTGCGCCTGCGGTCCAAGGCCAAGCTGGGGCAGGGTATCGGTGATGCGGGCGCGTTCGGCGGGGGTGATCTGGCCATCGGCCTTGGCGGCGGCGATCATGGCTTGCAAGAGGCGCTGCGAGAGGGCGTCGGCGTCGGTTTGGTCGGCGGGCAGGAAGGCCTCGGTGGGTTTGGGCAGGGCGATGGGGTCATCGGGGGCGGCATTTGCCGCGGATTTGCCGTTTTTCCAGTCCTCATAGGCTTTGAACGCGAGCCCACCGATCAGCGCGGCCCCGCCGATTTTCGCGCCGGTCCCGACCAGTTTTCGGACGTTGCCGGACAGGAGCATGGCCAACACGCCGCCAGCGACTGCGCCTTTGGTGAGGGTGGACTGCCCGGCCCAGGCGGCGCGGGCCTTGTCGGCCATCTGGCCGGGGGATTGGCCGGCGGTGAGGTCTTTGACGCCGCCCAGAAGGCTGTCGAGAAGGGATTTGACCATGGCGCACCTAATCTGTTGAGACAGGTTAAAGATGGGGTGCCAAGGGCGGGGCTGCAAGCTGGGCCAGGCGCACCGGCGGCCTTTCGCGCAAAAGAAAAGAGCGGCAGGAAACCTGCCGCCCTATTCTTGATGCGACCCCGAAAGGATCAGTTCGATGCCACGGCAGCGGCAACGGCCACCAGCAACAGCAGCGGCAGGATGATGCCGCCCGAGGACGAAGCGCCAGCTTCGACAACGGCGGGTTCCATGACGGGTTCAGCCATGCCGCCTGCGAAAGCGGTGGTGGCAGCAACCGAGAGAATGGCAGCAAGAGCGATCTTTTTCATAATGACCTCCAGATGAATGTTGGGCGTCTGTGAGACAGAGCAGAGGCGACGCCATAGAGCCTGCAGACCTCTTGGCGACGACAAAATCAGGTTGCCATTTTTAACACAATTGCCTTGCTGCGACAGCCAGAGCAGAAGCGCTGATACAGCCAGCGCTTTCGTCAATTTGGCAACACTTAAGTGCCTGGGGCTGGCATGTTGGCGGGCTGATGGCCCATGGAAGCGCGCGCTCGCGCGCCAAAAAAGCGAATCGGTTGGGGGCCTTGGCGTTAATTGCCCGCCGCGCCGCCGCTGACCAGGGTCAGATAGCGGGCTTCAGACGCGGGCGCGCGGTCGTCGGGGGGCGAGGCCTCGGCGGGGCGCGGGCTGGCGAAGGGATCGACGATATCGCGCTCGGGCTTATAGTCGGTCCGGGCTTCGACCAAGAGGCGGCGGATCGTGGCGATGTCGCTTTGGCGGCAGGCCTGTTCGATCTGATCGAGGATCTGGGTTACCTCGGCCAGGGGCAGATGTGTTTCGTGCGTGGTGAGAATGCGCGGATGGGCGGTGGCCTTGGGCGAATTGCCGATCAGCAGTTCTTCGAAGAGTTTTTCGCCGGGGCGCAGATGGGTGAACAAAATCCCGATTTCGCCGGGGCCAACCGGGGCCTCACGGGTTAGGAACACCGCCTTCAACCCGTTGAGGCGGGCCATCTGGGCAGCCAATTCGGCAATGCGGATGGGTTCGCCCATGTCGAGCACAAAGACATCGCCCCCTCGTGCCATGGCCCCGGCTTGGATGACCAGTTGGGCGGCCTCGGGGATGGTCATGAAAAAGCGGGTTATGTCGGGGTGGGTGACGGTGATGGGCCCGCCTGCCGCGATCTGGCTGCGGAAGAGCGGGATGACGGAACCCGAGGAGCCAAGCACATTGCCAAAGCGCACCATGGAAATCCGGGTTTGGACATGGGGGGCTTCGGCCAAGGCCTGGCAGACAAGTTCGGCCAGCCGTTTGGAGGCGCCCATGATGTTGGTGGGGCGCACGGCCTTGTCGGTAGAGATCAGGATGAAATCGCTGACCCCACAGGCGATGGCGGCTTCGACCGCGATCTTTGTGCCGTAGACGTTGTTGCGGATGCCCTCGGCCACATTGTGTTCGACAAGGGGGACATGTTTGTAGGCGGCGGCATGGTAGACGGTCTGCACGCCAAAGCGGCGCAGGCTGCGTTCGATGAAGGGGCGGTTTTGCACCGAACCAAGAAGCGCGGTGATCTCGACGGCGATGTGTTCGTGCCGGGCCATCGCCAGCAGTTCCTGTTCGATGGCATAAAGCGCGGGTTCAGAGATACCTGCCAGTACGAGGTGCTGCGGCCTTTGGCGCAGGATCTGGCGGCAGAGTTCCGAGCCGATGGAGCCGCCCGCGCCGGTGACCAGCACCGATTTGCCGGTGATGTTGGCACCCAGAAGGTCAGTGCGGGGCGCAACCGGATCACGGCCGAGAAGGTCTTCGATGGCAACCTCGTTAATGTCGTCGATGCGGGCCACGCCGGTGACGATGTCATGCAGGCCCGGCACGGTGCGCAGATGGACGGGGAATTGTTCCAGCCATTTCAGCACCTCGCTGCGCCGGGCCTTGCTGGCCGAGGGGATGGCGAGAAGGACCGAGGACAGGTTGTTGTTACGAATGAGCTGGTCGATCTTTTCGGGCGGATGGACGCGAAAGCCTGCGACCATGCTGCCATGCGTGCGCGGGTCATCGTCGAGAAAGGCGATGGGCAGATAGTCGGTACCTTGGCGCAGGGTTTGCACCAATTGGCGGCCCGCAGCCCCCGCGCCATAGATCACGACGCGTTCGCGGTGGTGGCTTTGGGTCTGATAGGCGGCTTCGCGGAAGGCAAAGCGCGAGGCGCCAATCAAGAGAAAGACAAGGACCGCATAGATCAGCGGGGCCGAGAAGGGGATTGGCAGGTTCAGCGTCTCGGCCGTGAGCGAGACGGTCAGGCCCGAAAGCATGGCGGCCAGAAACACCGACTTCAGCGCCCGTGCGGCGATGTAACGGATGACGGCGCGGTAAAAGCCCAAGCTGTGCAGAACAAGGATCGCCACGGGGATCGCGGGCACAAGCGCCAGCCAAGCGGCGGGGCTGGTCATGAACAACAGGCTGTCCAGCCGCAGCCACATCGCCGCGACAAAGGCCAGCACCATGGCGGCGCAATCCGTGATCAACTGGATCGCCATCTTGTGGCCGCGGGTCAGGCCCAAGAGACGTCGATAAATGTCTTGCATAAAACAAGGCTCCGAAGCGCCGAGGTGCAGAATTGAACAGCGTTCTGCTGGCAACCTAACGGGTATATCGAAAGTTGGATTTATATCAACCTTAGTTTGGTGGGGGCTGTATCGAATGGGCGGGTTAGCCCCCGGCGCCTGTGGTGCGGTTTTGGGATGGGCAGCGCACGGTGGGGCTGGGGGGCATTAACGCTTTGCGCCTAGCGTTTTGTGTCATCGGGTCGGCGTTTGGCTGGACCTGCCTCCGCTCAGCTTTACGAGGTTTGGAATGAACAAGGCGATTACCCAAGGTCTGGTCTTGATGCCGCCGCCGTTTTCGGCGGGGCTGGCGTTGTGGTCGCGCGAGGATGGGCGGCCGGGGCAGGGCAGCTATGCTGGCCAGCCGAACGCCGCCTTTGTGCCGGCGGATCAGGATTTCGAGGGCTGTCTGGAGTTGCAAAAGACGGTTGCGACGCAAAAGCTGCGGTCGTTTCAGCAGATTCCGTTTCAGCCGGGGCTTTACTTGCGGGTCACGGCGCGGGTGAAGGCGATCAGTGGGCCGTTGCCGACGGTGCGGATCGCCGCCTGGGCCGGGAACAGCGCGGGCAACAATGTGGGCATGGCCGATCAACTGGGGCCGGATGTGGCGCTGACGGGCTATGGGCAGGTGGTGACGGTGAGTGCGATCATCGCCTCGGGCAACCGGACGGGGGTGGATATGGTCTGGGGCACAGCACCCGTCTATGGCCATATGGGGCTGGATCTGACCGGGCCGACGGGGGGTGTGGTGCGGATTGATGACATCGTGATTGAAGATGTCACGGCGATTTTCCATTCGGAAATGTTCGACTGGGTGGATGTGCGCGATTTCGGCGCGGTGGGCGATGGGGTGACCAATGACTGGGCCGCCTTTGATGCGGCCGATGCAGCGGCGGCGGGCAAGACGGTGGTGGTGTCGCCCGGCACCTATCGGCTGGCGACCCATTTCACCTTTGACAACCCGGTGAAGTTTGAAGGCTCTGTGGTGATGCCCGAGGATCAGCGGCTGGCCTGCACGCGCAATTTCAACCTGGATACCTATGCGGCGGCCTTTGGCGGTGAGTTGGCGGGGTTCCGCAAGGCGTTGCAGGCGCTTTTCTATTTCACTGACCATGTGGCGCTGGACCGGTCGGGGCGGCGGGTGGAGTTGA
>JBMSKG010000162.1:0-7021 GCA_049419625.1 Paracoccaceae bacterium
GGGGGGGGGGGGGGGGGGGGGGGGGGGGGGTCAAGCGTGGGTTTCAGCCGCGCGAAGGCCTGAAACAGCACTGGTGCGGCCAGATCGGCCCCGAACACGCCGGGCACTGGCGTGCCATCTGGCCGCCCCATCCAGACGCCAATCACATGCCGTCCGTCATAGCCAATCGCCCAGGCGTCGCGGTGGCCGTAGGAGGTGCCGGTCTTGTAGGCCAACCGATTTTGCGGCGCGCCGGGGGGCGGGGCAAGGCCTGCCAGAATATCGCTGACAAACCACGCGCTCGTCGTGGCCAGCAGGCGCTGGCCCTCCTCGCTGGCACCCTCCATCCGCCAGCGCAAAGGCAGCGTTGCCCCGCCGCGCGCGATGCTGGCGTAAAGCTGCACCATGTCTTGCAGCGTCACGCCGATGCCGCCCAAAGCGATTGCGAGCCCCGGCTGGCCTGCTGGCATCTCATAGCGCACTCCGGCCTTGTCCAAAGCGGTCAGCAGTCGGGCCGGGCCGAGGGCTTCGGTCAGGGCCACAACGGGGATGTTCAGCGATTGCTGCAACGCCTCACGCGCGCGAATTGTCCCGCGATACTGGCGGTCAAAATTCTGCGGGCGGTAGCCGGAGAAGTCGCTGGGCCGATCTTCGAGCAGGGTCTCGGGATGGGCCAGACCTTCGTCAAAGGCCAGCCCATAGACCAAGGGTTTCAGCGTGGAACCGGGGCTGCGCAGGGATTGGGTCATGTCGATAAAGCCCGCGCGGGTATCCTCGGTGAAGCTGGCCGAGCCGACGGAGGCAAGGATCTCGCCGGTTTGGTAATCGGCCACCACCAGCGCGATTTGCAGGCGGTCGCCGTGCCCCGCAACAGTTTCCGCGGCGAGTGTTTCCAGCGCAGTCTGCAGGGTGCGATCCAGCGTCAGGCGGTGGATCTGCGCGCTGGGATCATCTGTGCGGGCGCGGTCGGACAGATGGGCGGCAAGGGCGGGGAAGGGTTTGCGGGTAGCAGGGACCGGTTCGGAGCGGGCGGCTGTGGCCTGATCGGCGTCGATCAGCCCATCTTGGATCGCGCGCGCCAGAACCCGGTCGCGCGCGGCGGTGGCGCGGGCAACCTGGCGGGCGGGGCGGCGGCGGTCGGGGCGTTGCGGAATGGCGACCAGAAGGGCGATTTCGGCAGGTGTCAGGCGTTTGGGTTCCTTGCCGAAATAGGACAGGGTCGCCGCGCGGATGCCTTCCAGATTGCCGCCATAGGGGGCGAGCATCAGGTAAAGCCCAAGGATCTCGTCTTTGGTTAGCCGGCGTTCCAGCGCCCAAGCCACGCGCATCTGGCGCAGCTTGCCTGCGACCTCTCCGGTCGTGCCTTCCTCGAGCAGTCGCGCCACTTGCATGGTCAGCGTTGATCCGCCCGAGACCACGCGGCCATTCCAGATCGCCTGCGCAACAGCCCGCGTTAGCGCCCGCCCGTCCACCCCGTTGTGGTGCAAAAACCGCTTGTCCTCATAGGCCATAAGGGCGGTCGCAAAGGCTGGGTCTACGTCTTGCGGCGTCACCGCCAACCGCCAGCGGCCATCGGCCACGGTGTAAGCGCGCAAAAGCGCGCCATCGCGGTCAAGCACCTGCACCGATGTGGCCAGCGCCAAGGGGGGCAAGCGTGTGTCGTCGACCCAGATATCCACCCGGTCGCGGGCAAAGGCGGCAAGGAACAGCCCTGCCGCCAGCCAGAAGATGCCCCGCGCGCGCATCACTCAGCGATGGTGACGCGCCCGGTGTCGGACCGGCCCGTCTTGTCCGGCCGATACATATCCTCAACCGAGGCGGCGGGGTGGTGGAAGCTGCCCGGCGACACGGCGCGCACCACATAGGCCAGTTTGAAGGGCTGGTCGGAGTAGCGGTCAATCGCAGTCAGAAACCGATCTTGGCGGAATTCGCTGTGCGCGACTTCGGATTCGAGCCCCAGCCAATCCAGTGCCTCGATGGAGCCAGCGGAAATCAGGTTGGGGTTGTCGATTTCAAAACCCGCTGGCAGCGGATCGGCCACCATCAGCCGCGCCTCGCCCCGGCCGAAGGGGGTGATCTCAAGCACGGTGACGAAACGATCACCCACCGTGACCGCGTCCAGCGTGACGGGTTCGCCCTGCAGGGTGTAATAGCTGCGGGTGATGGCATAGCCGGTGCCGCCTGCGGGCTCGGGTTCGGACGGCACGCCATAGGTTGTCAGCGTCAGCGTTGTGTCGGCGGCACTTTCGTTCTTGACCTTCACCGGCGCGGTGTTGCTGGCGTCCCGCACGCGGACCAGAGGGCCGCTGGCGGGTGCGCCGTCAATGGTGATGCCCGCCGCGCCTGCCCGGTCAATCAGAGCGTTCGCCGCCAAAAGTGCCCATGTCGCCTCTTGTGTGGAAAGCGACTGGTCCGTGGCGATGCGGTTCGTCAGCGCATCTTGGTCTACCACCGCACTTCCGGCTTCGGCGGCCAGCGCCAGAACGGCGGCGGCGTCGCGGAAGTTGGTGCCATAATCGGCGCGGAAGATTTGCTCCACGTCGGGGCCCTGCAGCGCCTCCATCGCGGCGGCGGCGCGTCGGAACATTGCATCGGCGCGGGGTTGATCGCCATAGGCGGCAAGGGCTGCGCCGAGTTGCGCCATAGCGGTGGGGGTAGCAAAGGCATCACCCTTCACATCCGCATAATAGCGCAAATCGCCTACCGCCGCCGCCCCTTCACGGGCCAGAACCATCAGCGCATAGGCCAGCGCCTCACCGCCTTGGTCGAAATCGGGGTGGTAGTTGACCTGATTGCGCAGGTTGTCCAAGGCCCGGCGTAGGGCCAAATCCGGCACCGCAAAGCCGCGTGCCTTGGCGCGTGACAGGAAGTCGGTGACAAAGGCATCCAGCCACATATCGCCATCGGCTGGCCCCCAAAGACCAAAGCCACCATTGGAGGACTGGTTCATCAAGATTTCGGTGATGCTGTCTTCCACCCGGCCCTTGATGTTGTCAGCCTGCGGCAAGTCCAGCGCTACGGCGACCTGATCGAAGTACAACAAAGGCAGGGCCTTGGAGGTGATCTGTTCAGTACAGCCATAGGGATAACGGTCCAGCGCCGCCAGAATCCCCGGCGCGTTGATCCGCGCCAAGGGGCCAACAGCCATGGTCGCCCGGCCAGAGCCCGCCACCAAACCGGCAAAGGCGTTATCGTCAAAGGTGAATTCCTGCCCTTTGGCCAGTGTTAGGCGGCTGACGCGCACGACCTGCGGGTCATTCATCTGCACCGGCACGGTCAGGGTCTTTGTCAGCGCCTTGCCGTCGGGGGTGGTCAGGGTAATGGCGATCTCCTGCAAGCCGATCTCGCCCGCCGTCAGCGGCACGGCAAAGACCGCCTTGGCCTTGTCGCCCAGTTCAAAGCCCGAGGGAACCTGTCCCAAGGCGAGCCCCTGCGACGAGACGTCCAGGCCCATCCGGCCCGACGGGCCGGTGGCATGGACGATCTCGAGGAGCAGGCGGGAGTCGTCGCCCGGCGACAGGAAGCGCGGGACCGAAGCCGTGACGACGACCGGATCGCGCACCAAGACATCGGCGCTTGCTTGGCCCACACCGGTTTTTGACCAGGCCACGGCCATCAGTTTTACCGTGCCGTTGAAGGAGGGCAGGTTGAACGAGGTTTTGGCCAGCCCGTCCGCCCCCACGGTGACGGGGCCGAAGAAATAGGCCACCAGTTCTTCGGTGGGCGGAGGCGATTGCAGGCGTGCTTGCGCGCCCGCATCGCCGCCAGACCTTACTTGCCCTTCGGCGCCGTTCAGGCCGTCGATCAGGCGACCATAGACATCCCGGATGCCCATGCCGAGTTTACGCTGGCCAAAGTAATGACCCTGCGGGTCTGGCGCGGCAAAGCCTGTGAGGTTCAGGATGCCGACATCGACAGCGGCCAGTGTGACATAAGCGGTCTCGCCTTCGGCCACGCCTTCAACCTTGACCGTCACGTCGAGCGGGCCGCGCGGGGCGGCCTCGGCCGGGGCTTCGATCGTGGCCGTCAGCGCCCGCGCGCCCGGATCAATCGCGGCATGGGTCAGGCCCAAGGCCCGTGCCGGGTTGCGGCCTGCGGCAACGTCCATGGGCCGCAGCACAGTGGCGGTGACATAAACGCCTGCGCCCCAGTCGTCGGTGACGGGAATCTGGATCAGGTTTTCGCCCTCGGTCACCTCGACCGCCTGCATGGCGATCAGGCGGTTTGAGAGGACCGTGATCAGCGCGGTGCCCGCCGCGCGCGGGACCAGACGCAAGGTGGCGGTGTCGCCGGGTTTGTAGGCGGGCTGATCGAGCGACAGTTCCAGCGTGTCGGGCGTGGCGGAGGCATCGGCAGAGGCATACCAACCCGCGTAGAAGGTGGTTGAGGTTGCGGCCTGCACCGCGTCCAACCCTTCGACGAGGATTTCATATTCGCCCCACTCAACCGGCACGGCAATCTCACTTGCCCCGGCGGCAAGGGTCACTTCCCCCTCGGCCACGCGGTTGCGCGAGGTGACGGGTTCCCAGTTCCAATTGCCGTTTTGCTGATACCACTGATACTGAGTCTCAACCCGGTTCACGGTGTAGCGCAGCGTCATGGCTGCGGGTTTCAGATCGGCGCCAATGCCGATCAGGCTGAACCGCGCCTCGGCCCCTTCTGGGGTCACGCCGTCAAACATCGGTTTGATGCCGATCATCGGGGATGAGGGCGCCAGAAGCTGCGTCAACTGCCGTTCGACCGGGCGGCCCGAGCCTTCGGCCACGCGGACGGTGACGCGCATCTCCAAGGGGCGGACGGGGTCATCCACCTGTGGCAGGGGTAGGGCGATGGTGGCCTTGCCATCTGTATCGGTGCGGACGGGGGAAAAGCTGTCCATCACTGCGTCAAAGGGTTGGTCGTGACGGCCGATCAGATAGCCGGGGAAGGCGGCAAGTTCGGGGGCCGCGCGGAGGAGTACTTCGCCCTCAACCGCCAGATCAGCGCCGGGCGCGCCAAAGAGATATTTCGCGTCAACCGTCAGATCGGGCATGTCGCCAAGGCGAATGGCCGGCTTGGCCAAAGCCAGCTTAAAGTCGATGCGCTCGGGCAGGAAATCTTCGACCAGAAAGGTTTTTGCGGTCAGCGCTGCGCCGTCCAGATCGGCAAAGACCTCCAACCGCCAGACCCCGCGCGGGGCGCTGCCGGCGATGGGCATCTGGAACACATGACCGCCTGCCCCGGCATCTGCCACCAAGGCGCGCGAGTATTCCACGCCATCGGGGCGCTTGAGGATTGCGGTCAGAGGTAGGCCTTCGACCGCGCCCGCCTGCGCATCTCGGGCAAGGGCAGTGGCAAACACCGTTTCGCCTGCGCGGTAAGCGCCCCGGTCGGTGGTCAGGAACACATCGACCGGCGGTGCGGCTTCGCGACCTTCGACCCCACGGTCTGACAGGTCAAACTCGGGGTCGGTCAGCGACAGGAAGGCCAGATCGCCGCTGCCATCCTTGGCCACGACAAGCGCAGGGGCGGCCGAGCCGGTCCCCCGCGTCAGGCCCGCATCAAAGCGCGCATAGCCCATGGCATCGGTCACCGCAGAGCCCAGCACCTCATTCGCACGCGACAGCATCTCTATCGTCACGCCCTCTTTGGCCGCCGCCGTACCCAAAGCACGGACAAAGACATGCAGACCATCGACGCCCGACAGGCTGGTCAGCCCCAGATCGGACACAACGAACCACTGCCAGCCCGCGGGCACGAGATAGGGGTCAACCCCCGGCACAGTTGCGCGAAGCGCGTAAACACCGGCTGGTTGGCCCGCCAAGGCTTCAGACAGCGGCAGGCGGGTGGTCAGATCCCTGTTCACCTCTTGCGGCACCGAGGCGGAACCGGTCCAGATTTCAGTGCCCACTTCGGCGCTGAATTCCCATTCCTGATCGTTGCGCATCGGTTGGCTAAAATAGCCATTCTGCACGGCGCGCAATAGGTTGCGGTCAGTCACGCGATAGAGCGTCAGTTCCAACTTGTCGGTGTTCACCGTTTCCACCGGAATCGCCACCGTGTCGCTGCGCGGCAAGACATAGCCCCGGCCCGGAAAGCGCACGCCCGGATTGCGGTCGCGCACATAGGCGGTGATCTCGACCGGTTGGGCCAGAACCTGCCCATCGGCGGCGGGAAGTCCGGCGCGGAAGGTGACGGTCTGGCGGCTGCCGTGGGTCACGCCTTCGACGCAAAGCTGACGCCAGCCGTCAAAGCTGACCGAAAGGTCGGGGGCGGGAAGCTGCACGAAGGTGGCGTAATCCACGCCGGTCTTCACCAGATCTTCCGAGAAATTCGCGCAGATGCGCGGGCGGGCGCTGTCGGCCTGCACCTCATCGTTGACGATCCGAAAGCCGTAAAGCCCCGCGACGCGGTCAAGTGCTGCTGCCGTATCGTCGCGCGGTTGAAGCGACTGGGCCACCCGCAGCGCCTGAACGCTGTCGCGGCCCCGGTCAAGGGTTTCAAGAGACTGGGCCATCTGGGCCAGCAGCGTATGCTGCAAGCCGGGATTGTCGGCGCGCAGATAGCCGTTCACGGCGGCGAAATAGGCCTGTTCATGAAAGGCACGGCGGTTGTTCTGGTCTGCCTCGCCCGCAGCGTGCAATAGCCGGGCATATTCGGCCCAATCGGCGGCTTCATCGGTCAGGTTCAGCCCGGCACCGACAAAGCGGCTGGCGGTGGCCGGATCGCCACTGGCTTCGGATTCAAGCGCCGAGCGGAAGTGTTCTTCGGCCGAATAGGGCCCCGTCACATGGGCGTTGGCCAGCGTTTCGGCCTGCTGGACGATGCCAGGAAGCTCCCAGGTCTGGACGAATGTCAACTCGGCCGCCCGGGTGGTGGCGCGGGCTTCGGCGGTGCTGTCGGCCTGTATCACAAAGCCCGAAAGCGCCTGATTAAAGGGCGTTGCCGGGCCCGGATCGGACTTCGGAAAACAGGCGCCCTTGGCGGTGTTGAAGGTAAAGGCGGTGCATGCGGGATGGGTCAGGCAGGCGCGTTCGCAGGCCTCAAGCGTGGTGTCGAAGAT
>JBMSKG010000163.1:0-6965 GCA_049419625.1 Paracoccaceae bacterium
GTCCACAACTGGTTGCCAGCCCGGACTTTCGCGAAGAGCGAATGCGGCCCCGATGGCGGCATGGCCAAGTTCGACATCCGCTCGCCAGTCGATAGATTGCCGCAGTGCGGCCGCTGATGCGAAGCGCTGGTCGATCCTTCGCGTCTCGGGGCCGAAGGCGGTCCGGCGCGCGGCGGCGCGTACAGCAATGGCACCATCGAATCCCAGTTTGCGATAAAAGCGGGTGACGGTCATAGGACTGACGCCAAGGGTACGCGCGATCTCAGCGCTAGTTTCCACCAGCAGCATTTGCGGCCGAGCCAGAATATAGGACGCGATACGGCTTTCCAACTTGGTCATACTGGGAAGCGCGGCACTGATAGCCTCGGTCAGTTCTGACAACTCATTTTTCATTTCATGGTCCTAGTTTTCGGCTCACACTCTATAAAACGGAAGCATTCGGCATCAACGCACAAAATGTTAACCGGCTATCATATTTTGTTTGCCCGCTAAAAAGGCATCAACTAACCTCTGCTTACGAGAAGAACCGGAGCGACCCGGTCATTAATATCAACAGGAGAGCACGATGAGACAAATGACATTCCCGGCCTTGGTCGCCATGGCCATCATGTCCGCTGCCGCTCACGCTGAAACTCCAGCGGACACGCTGGTAGTGGCTGATGCGATTGACGACATCGTTTCGATAGACCCGCACGAAGCCTTTGAATTTTCGGGCGTCGACCTGAACAACAACCTATACGACACGATGGTCGAACTTGATCCACTGAAGCCTGGCGAACTAGTACCCGGTCTGGCGGAAAGCTGGACAGTAGCTGATGATGGCGTCACTTACCGCTTCAAGATCAAGTCGGGCATCACCTTCTCGTCTGGCAATCCACTTACGGCAGAGGATGCCGCCGGGTCGCTGCGCCGTGTGGTAAAACTGAACAAGACGCCTGCCTTTATCCTGACCCAGTTCGGATTCACCCCCGAAAACGTGGATCAGATGATCTACGCGGAAGCCGATACCGTCATTCTGAAGACTGACAAGGCCTATGCGCCTACTTTTGTCTACAACTGCCTGACCGCGGGCGTGGCTAATATCGTTGACATGAAGACCGTAATGGCAAACGAAGCTAATGGCGATATGGGCAATGAATGGCTGAAGTCGAATTCAGCCGGGACCGGTGCCTACGTCCTGAAATCCTACAAGCCAAACGAGGGCTATATCCTTGAGGCCCGTGCAGGCCACTGGCGTGGGGATGCTCTATTGAAGAACGTCTTCATGCGCCATGTGCCAGAACCGGCGACGCAGCGCTTGCTGCTGGAAAAGGGTGATGTCGACATAGCCCGCGGTCTGACACCCACCGACGTTGACGGTTTGGCTGGAAGCGCCGATGTGCGCATTCAGGACGATGTAGGTGGTCAGGTCTATTACCTCGCCATGAATCAGAAAAAGCCGGAACTCGCCAACCCGAAAGTCCTCGAGGCGATGCGTTGGGCTGTTGACTATCAGGGCATGACCGACACAATCCTCAAGGGTCAGTGGGGCGTGCATCAAGCATTCCTGCCCGACGGCTTCCTTGGCGCACTGACCGACAACCCCTATAGCCTTGATGTGGAAAAGGCCAAGGCACTGTTGGCAGAATCGGGTGTGACACTGCCGCTCGAGGTTGAGCTGACCGTTCGTAACGATCAGGAGCGAATGGATATCGCGCAGTCGATACAGAACACCTTTAATCAGGCTGGCATCAACGTGACGCTGGATGTGGGTGATGGCAAGACCGTGCTTGGCAAGTATCGTGCGCGGCAGCATGACATTACCCTCCAAACCTGGGGTCCCGACTATCCCGATCCACATACCAATGCCTCGACCTTTGCGATGAACCCAGACAACAGCGATGAGGCAGGCGCGACCGGCTTCCTCGCTTGGCGGACGGCGTGGGATCCGGGTGAACTCGGTGCTTTGACCGAAGCAGCCGTTGCCGAGAAGGACGGCGAAAAGCGTAAGGCCATGTATGAGGAAATTCAGCGCAAACACCGTGACACCTCAGCATTTGTGCTGATGTTCCAGCAGACGAGCCAGACTGGCTTACGCAATAATGTGCAAAACTTCTTCACCGGTGGCGCGACCGACTCGGCCGTCTACTGGCTTGTGACAAAGTAAGGACCAGCCGCCGCACACCATAATCCGTGCGCGGCGGCATTTTCATCTCGATGACATCAGTCCCCGACCCCTCCCTTGGGCGCCGATCTAGCGTCTTTAGCCAGCTTGCAGGTGGTTTGATCACGTTGTTGATCACCCTTGTCGGGCTCTTGATGGTAACATTCTTTATTGGCCGTGTTGTTCCAATTGACCCAGTGCTGTCAATAGTGGGTGAACGGGCGAGTGCCGAACAGTATCAGGCCACGCGCGACGCGCTCGGGCTTGACGAACCCTTATGGAAGCAGTTCGGCATCTATGTCGGGAATGCAATGCAAGGCGATCTTGGTCAATCGATTCGGACACGCGAACCCATAGCGACGGAAATTGCGCGCTACTTCCCAGCCACGTTGGAATTGGCCACGCTTGGCACCCTGTTCGGGGTCCTGTTTGGTGTTCCTGCGGGCGTGCTGGCCGCAACCCGTCCCGGAAGCGTTGCCGACCAGATCGTTCGTATCGTCGGCCTAATGGGCTATTCCATGCCTGTGTTCTGGTTGGGCTTGATCGGGCTCTTGATCTTTTACGGACATCTTGGCTGGGTCGGAGGGCCAGGGCGTCTTGATCCTGTCTTCGAGATGACCATGGAATTCACCCTCACCCAATATACTGGTGCCATTTTGATCGACACGGCGCTGAACGGCGCGTGGGACGTCTTTGCCAATGCCATTGCGCATATCATACTGCCGGCTGGCATCCTTGGCTATGTCTCAATGGCCTACATCAGCCGGATGACCCGCAGTTTCATGATGAACGAACTAGGTCAGGAATATATTACCACGGCGCGGGTCAAGGGGATGCCTGAATGGAGAGTGATCTGGGTGCATGCCATGCGTAACGTCATGGTGCCACTCATCACCGTGATAGCTCTCAGCTATGCCTATCTTCTGGAAGGGGCGGTTCTGACCGAAACTATTTTCGCTTGGCCCGGACTTGGCAGCTACATCACCGATGCTTTGTTCACCGCAGATATGCCTGCGGTGCTGGGCGGCACAATTGTGGTCGGCGTGGTTTTTGTCACGCTGAACATGTTATCCGACATCGTTTACCGTATGGTGGACCCAAGGGCACGCGGATGACGATACTTAGCCAATGGTTGACCGACCCGAACCCCACATCGCGCCGTCAAGCCAAGCTGGGCCAGATTTGGCTGGCGTGGCTGCGCCTCCGCCGCAACCCGCTTGCCATCTCCGGACTGGTGATCGTGATGATGCTTTTGGTACTTGCGGCCTTTGCACCCATGTTCGCCACACATGACCCGTATGTGCAAAACCTATCACAGCGCCTGTTACCACCGCTGACACCCGGCCACCTTTTTGGGACGGATGATTTCGGTCGTGATATCTGGAGCCGGATCGTTTTTGGAGCGCGGATCACCCTTTATATCGTTGCCCTTGTCGCGCTGACCGCACCAATCCTTGGCCTCTTGATCGGCACAGTCGCCGGATATTTCGGCGGCTGGGTGGATGAAGTGCTGATGCGGATCACCGACATCTTTCTCGCCTTCCCGCGCCTTATCCTTGCACTTGCCTTGGTTGCAGTTCTTGGCCCTGGCATCATCAATGCGGTGCTGGCCATCGCCTTGACTGCATGGCCCCCTTATGCCCGAGTGGCGCGTGCGGAAACGCTGACAGTGCGTAACTCTGATTACATCGCAGCAGTGCGTCTTCAAGGCGCAGGTTCGGGGCGGGTGATCTGGGGGCACATCATTCCGATGTGCCTGCCATCCGTTATCATTCGCGTGACGCTGGACATGGCAGGCGTGATCCTGATTGCTGCCGGCCTTGGTTTTTTGGGCCTTGGCGTTCAGCCGCCCCTGCCAGAATGGGGCCTGATGATCAGTTCGGGCCGGAAATTCCTGTTTGAACAATGGTGGGTCGCCACCATGCCTGGCCTTGCCATCTTTATAGTTTCGCTTGGATTCAACCTCTTGGGCGATGGCTTGCGCGACGTTCTTGACCCAAGGAGCGCATCCCGATGAGCTTGCTTGATGTCGAGAATCTGCGCGTTACCTTTCAGACGGAAACCGGCCCGGTTCAGGCCGTGCGTGGTGTATCCTTCCAACTTGGCCGCGAGCGTCTGGGCATTGTCGGAGAAAGTGGATCGGGCAAGACCATGACCGGGCGCGCCGTATTGCGCCTGATCCGCCCCCCCGGGCGCATCGAGGCGGATCGGATCCTGTTTGACGGGCAAGACCTGATGAAGGCCAGCGAGCGCGATATGCGCGCGCTGCGCGGTCAGCGGATCGCCATGGTCATGCAGGACCCGAAGTATTCACTGAACCCTGTGATGCGGGTGGGCGACCAGTTGACCGAAGGTCTGCGCCGACGTGACAGGCTGGGTGCGGCGGAAGCCCGACGCAAGGCAATTGCGGCGCTGGAGGCGGTTCAGATCCGCGATCCCGAACGGGTGATGGAAGCCTATCCCCATGAACTCTCTGGCGGCATGGGCCAGCGGGTGATGATTGCGATGATGCTGATCCCGGAACCTGATCTTTTGATCGCGGACGAACCGACCAGCGCGCTGGATGTCACGGTTCAGGCCGAGGTGTTGTCGATCCTTGACACTCTGGTGCACGAACGTGGGATGGGGCTGATCTTCATCAGCCACGATTTGCGTCTGGTCTCACGCTTTTGCGACCGGGTCATGGTCATGTACAAGGGAAAGGTCGTCGAGGAACTGGCTGCGCGCGACCTCATGTCCGCCCGCCATCCCTATACGCAGGGCCTGCTGAATTGCCTGCCCCGGATCGGCGGAAACCGAGAGCCACTTCCTGGGCTTGATCGCACAGGGGCATGGGCCAATGAGTGACCTTATCCATATCGAAAATCTGTCCGTGACCTTTGATGCCAAGGGGCGTCGGGTCAAGGCCGTCAAGGATGTCAGCCTGAGCGTTGCTAAACGGGAAAGCTACGGCCTTGTCGGCGAAAGCGGTTCGGGCAAGTCAACGATCCTGAGGGCGATCTGCGGGCTTGCACCCGTATCGCATGGAACCATCATGATCGGGGGCGAGGCCCTTCTCACCCCGCGGGGTAAGGAGTTTTCGGCACGCGTCCAGATGGTGTTTCAGGACCCCTATTCCAGCCTTCACCCTCGTCATACAATTGACCGCACCCTTTCAGAACCCTTGGCCATTCACGGTTTGGGCGGGTCTGACCAAACCGTGATGAAAGCTCTGGATGACGTGGGCCTGCCTAGCAGTTTCCGGTTTCGCTATCCTCATCAACTCTCTGGCGGGCAACGCCAGCGGGTCGCGATTGCCCGTGCCTTAATGCTGGAACCGGAAATCCTGCTGCTGGATGAGCCGACAAGTGCACTGGACGCGTCGGTGCAGGCAGAGGTGTTGAACCTCCTGTCCCGGTTGCGAGACGAGCGGGGGCTAACCTTCATGATGGTCAGTCACGATCTGGCGGTGATCGATCACATGTGCGACCGCATTCTGGTGATGCAGCACGGCGAGGCGGTCGAAGAACTCTCGCGGGAAGATCTGGCACGCGCGCAGATGAAAACCGACTATGCTCGCAGCCTGTTCAACGCCTCAGCGGATCGAATGCTTGGATGACACAACATGATGCCCATACTTGACGGCCACAACGATATTCTTCTGCGCCTTCTTGAAGCCCCCGAGAACCGCGAGGCGATCTGGCTGACCGGAGAAGGCAAAGGCCACCTTGACCTGCCCCGGATGAAGGCCGGCGGCTTTGCCGGTGGGTTGTTTGCGATCTATCTGCCCTCGCCCGTGGCGCATGACAGCGCTGCCTATTCGGCCATGATGGAAAACCCGCCCTACAGCATTCCCCTGCCTGACCTGATTGCGGTTGACGAAGGTCTGTCGCCCGCCTTTGCCGCAGCGGGGCTGCTTTTGTGGATGGAACGGTCCTCTGACGGGGCCTTCCGGCTGTGCCGCACCGCTGCCGATCTACGCGACTGCCTGAACCGAGGCGTGATCGCAGGCATCATGCACATGGAGGGGGCCGAAGCGATTGATGAAGGGCTGGACAATCTGCATGCGTTTCACTCCATGGGATTACGGTCGCTCGGCCCGGTTTGGAGCCGCCCGACGATCTTTGGCCACGGGGTTCCTTTTGCCTTTCCATCCACGCCCGATACGGGACCGGGTCTGACCGATGCAGGTAAGCGGTTGGTCAAGGAATGCAATCAACTGGGCATCATGATTGACCTCAGCCACATGAATGAGGCGGGCTTCAACGATGTCGCAGCCATCAGCCAGGCGCCCTTGGTGGCCACACATTCAAATTCCCATACCCTTTGCCCCTCGAGCCGTAACCTCACAGACAGGCAATTGGCAGTCATTCGTGACAGCGGTGGAATGGTCGGCTTGAACTATGCGGTGGGCTTTTTGAACGCGGATGGAAAAAAGGACGCCGGACGCGGATGGGATATGATGTTGCGTCATTTGGATCATCTGATAGGCATTCTGGGTGAAGATCACGTCGGTCTTGGATCAGATTTTGACGGTGCCGAGATTACCAGCGTACTTGGTGATGTTGCAGGACTGCCGCGATTGGTCGAGGCTCTGCGCCAACACGGCTATGACAATACCTTGTTGAAAAAACTCTGTTATCAAAATTGGTTTTACTTTCTGGATCAAACACTAAAGCAATAAACGCTAGGAGTTGTTACCTCGCTACGAATGACAAAACCGGACATCGACGCCAACGCCGATCTGACGTCTGCAGACCTCCAAGAATGAAGAGATGAGGACATGAGGAAACGCAGGAACCATGAAGCGAGGTCCAAGGCCCGCGCTCCGCTCGACGCGATA
>JBMSKG010000164.1:0-6918 GCA_049419625.1 Paracoccaceae bacterium
AATCCCGACGAGGCCACGAAGCGCCCGAAGAGGGGAGATTGTCGAGAAACGTCGCCGCATCGGTCCGAATGGCCGCGCGACGGCTTGGTTCCATCGCACGCAGGGTCCTGACCGGCATCGCCATGCGCGGATTGCGGGCAAAGCGCGCCTCGTGGCGGTCGATGAAATCCCAGTAAAGATAGTTGAAGGGGCAGGCCTTTGGCCCCAGCTTTTCAGTCACATCATAGGCACAGCCGCTGCAATAGTCCGACATGCGATTGATATAGGCACCCGAGGCGGCATAGGGCTTTGACCCCAACCGCCCACCATCGGCGTGCAGCACCATGCCATGGGTGTTCGGCAGCTCAACCCACTCAAACGCATCGACATAGACCGCAAGATACCACTCCTCCACCGCTGCCGGGGCAAGGCCTGCCAGAAGGGCGAAGTTGCCGGTCACCATCAGACGTTGGATATGATGGGCATAGCCGGTGCGGCGGGTGGTCGAGACCGCCTCGGCCATGCAGCGCATGGGGGTGTCGCCTGTCCAGTAAAGATCGGGCAACGGGCGGTGGGCGTTCAGCGCATTGGTTGC
Organism: Paracoccaceae bacterium; assembly: GCA_049419625.1. GTDB lineage: Bacteria > Pseudomonadota > Alphaproteobacteria > Rhodobacterales > Rhodobacteraceae > Tabrizicola_A. The sequence continues at coordinate 575 of JBMSKG010000164.1, forward strand.
CGCGTAGCCGGGCATCTCCAGCCAATAGATCCCCCGCACATATTCGCGCCAGCCGAGCACTTGGCGGATAAAGCCCTCGACCGCATTCAACGGCGCGTGGCCTGCCGTATAGGCCACTTCGGCCGCGGCGCAGACCTCCTGCGCAAGCAGCAGGCCGCAGTTCAGCGCGGGCGACAACAGGCTGTGATAGAGGAAATCCTCGCCCGCCTTCATGGCATCTTGCACATCGCCAAACAGGGGCAGGGCGTCGGCGATAAAGTGGTCCAGCGCGTCGGCGCGGGTGACGGGCCAACCAAAGGGCTCGAGATCACCGAAGTGGTGCGCAAAGCGCTGGCCGACCATGTCCAGCACCTCGCGCGTGATGGGGTCGGGCGCAAAGCGGCGGCGCGCTGGGGGGTGGGCGCCTTTGGGCAGAGGTTTGCGGTTGTCGCTGTCAAAGTTCCACTGCCCGCCCACCGGCGCGCCCTGATCCATCAGGATCCCGCTTCTGCGGCGCATTTCGCGGTAGAAATACTCCATCCGGCTGGTCTTGCCCGCTTTGGCCAACGCGGCGAAGTCCGACCGCGAGCAAAAGAACCGATCATCGGGACGAATCTCCACCGGCCGGCCAAACGTCGCCTGCCAGCCCTCGATCATTTGTAAAACCCGCCACTCGCCGGGCTCGGTCACGACGATCTGGTCAGGGCTATGCCGCCCCACCGCCCGCGCCACTTCGCCCGTAAAGCTGTGGCTGTTCGCCGGATCCTCCAGCCGCACATAATCCACCGCCACGCCACGTGCCTGCAACTCGGCCGCGAAATGCCGCATGGCGGAGAGCAGAAGTGCAATCTTCTGCTTGTGATGCGGCACATAGCGCGCCTCCTCGGCGACCTCGGCCATCAGCACCGTATCACGCTGCGGATCAATGTCGGCCAAGGCAGAGATCGTGTGAGAAAGCTGATCGCCAAGGATCAGGATCAGCCTTCGCATGCGTTACACTCCCCGGCTTGCCATGAGCGGCTTGAGCGGGGAAAGATGGTGCAGATCCATCGGCTGGCAAGGCGTGTCTCCCTCCTGCCGCCGAAGCCTTGGAAAGCCTGAAAAATCCCTTGCCGAACCGGGGTGCGCCCTATAGAGGAGCGCAGCGCGACTCCGTTTGGAGATTCGCGCTGATGACTATTCACAAAAGCGAACCTATGGGCCAGGCATCCCGCCTCGTGTCTACGTTCGGAAGGAAGAACTGATGCAAGGTCAAACCATTCGCATTCGGCTCAAGGCCTTCGATTACCGCGTGCTGGACGCCAGCACTCAGGAAATCGTCTCCACGGCCAAGCGCACCGGTGCCACCGTTCGCGGCCCGATCCCGCTGCCGAACAAGATCGAGAAATTCACGGTTCTCCGTGGTCCGCACATCGACAAAAAGTCGCGTGACCAGTGGGAGATCCGGACGCACAAGCGTCTGCTCGACATCGTTGATCCGACCCCCCAGACCGTGGACGCGCTGATGAAGCTCGACCTCGCCGCTGGCGTGGATGTCGAGATCAAAGTGTAAGGGGGGCAGACACATGCGCTCTGGCGTTATCGCAAAGAAGCTGGGCATGACCCGGCTGTTTCTGGAAAACGGCACTCAGGTGCCGGTGACCGTTCTGCAACTCGACAATCTTCAGGTCGTGGCGCAGCGCACCGCTGACAAGGACGGCTACACCGCCGTTCAGCTTGGCGCGGGCTCTGCCAAGGCCAAGAACACCACTGCCGCGCAGCGTGGCCATTTCGCCAAGGCGAACGTGGCTCCCAAGCGCAAGATCGCGGAATTCCGCGTGTCGGCCGAAAACCTGATCGATGTGGGCGCGGAAATCACCGCTGACCATTATTTGGCAGGTCAGTTCGTCGACATCGCCGGCACCTCGATCGGTAAAGGCTTTGCTGGTGCGATGAAGCGTCACAACTTCGGTGGTCTGCGTGCGTCGCACGGTGTGTCGGTCTCGCACCGTTCGCACGGTTCGACCGGCCAGTGCCAGGATCCGGGCAAGGTGTTCAAGGGCAAGAAGATGGCTGGCCATCTTGGTGCCGTTCGCACCACCACCCAGAACCTGCAGGTCGTGCGCACCGATGCTGACCGCGGTCTGATCTTGGTCAAGGGCGCTGTCCCCGGTTCCAAGGGTGGCTGGGTCACCGTCAAGGACGCCGTGAAGAAAGCCGCTCCGGCTGGGCTTCCGCTGCCCGCCGCTGTTCGCTCGGCCGCTGCCGCAGCGCCTGCTGCTGCCGAAGGGGGTGAAGCATGAAACTTGATGTGATCAAGCTGGACGGCAAGAAAGCCGGTTCCGTCGATCTGGACGAAGCGCTGTTCGGCCTCGAGCCGCGCGCCGACATCCTGCACCGTGTGGTCCGTTGGCAGCGCGCTCGCGCGCAGGCTGGCACCCACTCGACGCTGGGCAAGTCGGACGTCAGCTACTCGACCAAGAAGATCTATCGCCAAAAGGGCACCGGCGGCGCACGCCACGGTTCCAAGAAGGCCCCGATCTTCCGTCACGGTGGCGTCTACAAGGGCCCGACCCCGCGGTCGCACGCCCATGATCTGCCCAAGAAGTTCCGCGCACTGGGTCTGCGTCACGCCCTTTCGGCCAAGGCCAAAGCGGGCGAACTGGTGATCCTGGATGCGGCCACCTTGGCCGATGCCAAGACCGGCCACCTGGCCAAGATGGTGTCGGAGCTGGGCTGGAAGCGCGTTCTCGTCATTGACGGTGCAAGCGTTGACGCGAATTTCGCGCTGGCCGCTCGCAACCTCGAAGGCGTCGACGTTCTGCCGACCATCGGCGCAAACGTCTATGATATCCTGAAGCGTGACACCTTGGTGATCACCAAAGCAGGTATCGAAGCTCTGGAGGCTCGTCTGAAATGAGCGCGAAACCCGAACACTACGACCTGATCAAAAAGCCGGTCATCACCGAAAAGGCCACCATGGTCTCCGAAGGTGGCGCGGTGGTCTTCCAGGTCGCCATGGACGCAACCAAACCCCAGATCAAGGAAGCTGTTGAGGCAGTTTTCGGCGTCAAGGTGAAGGCGGTCAACACCACCATCACCAAGGGCAAGGCCAAGAAGTTCCGCGGCCGCGCTGGTGAGCGCAGCGACAAGAAAAAAGCTTACGTCATGCTGGAAGCTGGAAACACCATCGACGTTTCCACCGGCCTCTGATAGTTGGCAGCGAATCTCGCGGCCCCGGTTCATCCGGGGCCGTGGAATTTTATCGAATCGGCCTTTGATTTCGCATCAAAGCGCCAGAACCGGGGACCTTCGGGGCCCTTAACCCGGGTCGCAAGGCCCGATAGCTAACGGAAGACAGAGAACATGGCACTCAAGTCGTATAAACCGACGACGCCAGGCCAGCGTGGGCTGGTTCTGATCGACCGTTCGGAGCTGTGGAAAGGCCGTCCGGTCAAAGCCCTTACTGAGGGTTTGACCAAAACGGGTGGCCGGAACAACACCGGGCGGGTCACGATGTGGCACAAAGGCGGCGGCGCAAAGCGTCTGTACCGCGTTGTGGACTTCAAACGCACCAAATTCGACATGGCAGCCGTGGTTGAGCGGATCGAATACGATCCCAACCGCACCGCCTTTATCGCTCTTGTCCGTTACACGGACGGCGAGCTTGCCTATATCCTTGCTCCGCAGCGTTTGGCTGTTGGCGACAGCGTCATCGCTGGTGCCAAGGTTGACGTGAAGCCGGGCAACGCCATGCCCTTCTCGGGCATGCCGATCGGTGCCATCGTGCACAACGTCGAGCTGAAGCCCGGCAAGGGCGGCCAGTTGGCCCGCGCTGCTGGCACCTATGCTCAGTTCGTTGGTCGCGACGGCTCCTACGCTCAGATCCGTCTCTCATCGGGCGAACTGCGCATGGTCCGTCAGGAATGCATGGCCACCATCGGTGCCGTGTCGAACCCCGACAACTCGAACCAGAACTTCGGTAAAGCCGGCCGTATGCGTCACAAGGGCGTTCGCCCGACCGTCCGCGGCGTTGCGATGAACCCGATCGATCACCCGCATGGTGGTGGTGAAGGCCGGACCTCGGGTGGTCGTCACCCGGTTACCCCGTGGGGTAAAGGGACCAAGGGCAACAAGACCCGTAAACCGAAGTCGTCGGACAGCCTGATTGTCCGGTCGCGTCACGCCAAGAAGAAAGGGCGCTAATCCATGGCACGTTCCATTTGGAAAGGCCCGTTCGTCGACGGCTATGTCTTGAAAAAGGCAGAGACCGCCAAGGCTTCGGGCAAAAGCGAAGTGATCAAGATCTGGTCGCGTCGTTCCACCATCCTGCCGCAGTTCGTTGGCCTGACTTTTGCCGTCTATAACGGCAAAAAGCACATCCCGGTCAACGTGACGGAAGAAATGATCGGCCAGAAGTTCGGTGAATATTCGCCGACCCGGACCTACTACGGTCACGCTGCCGATAAAAAAGCCAAGAGGAAATAAGCCATGGGTCAGGAAAAGAATCCGCGCCGCGTGGCGGACAACGAAGCTCAGGCGATTGCCCGTATGCTTCGCACCTCGCCGCAGAAACTGAACCTTGTTGCGGGCATGATCCGTGGCAAGAAGGTGGAAAAGGCGCTTGCCGATCTGACCTTCTCCAAGCGCCGCATCGCCGGTGACGTGAAGAAGTGCCTGCAGTCGGCCATCGCCAATGCGGAAAACAACCACAATCTCGACGTTGACAGCCTTGTTGTCGCCGAAGCTTGGGTCGGTAAAAACCTGGTCATGAAGCGCGGTCGTCCGCGGGCTCGTGGCCGTTTCGGCAAGATCATGAAACCGTTCAGCGAGATCACCATCAAGCTGCGTCAAGTTGGGGAGTCTGCATAATGGGTCAGAAGGTAAACCCCATCGGGATGCGTCTGCAGGTCAACCGTACCTGGGACAGCCGTTGGTTCGCTGAATCGAAAGATTACGGCAACCTCCTGCTCGAAGACCTCAAGATGCGCGAATTCGTGCATGAAGAGTGCAAGGCCGCCGGCATCAGCCGCGTGATCATCGAACGTCCGCACAAAAAGTGCCGTGTGACCATTCACACCGCACGTCCGGGCGTGATCATCGGCAAGAAAGGTGCAGACATTGAAACCCTTCGCAAGAAGCTCAATGCCTTCACCAAGTCGGAACTGCACTTGAACATCGTCGAAGTCCGCAAGCCGGAACTGGACGCTCAGCTTGTTGCGGAATCGATCGCTCAGCAAATGGAACGCCGGGTGTCTTTCCGTCGCGCCATGAAGCGTGGCGTGCAGAACGCAATGCGGATGGGTGCCCTTGGTATCCGCGTGAACGTTGCTGGCCGTCTGGGCGGCGCCGAAATCGCACGGACCGAATGGTACCGCGAAGGCCGTGTGCCGCTGCACACGCTGCGCGCTGACATCGACTATGCACTGTCCGAAGCCGAGACGCCCTATGGCATCATTGGTGTGAAGGTCTGGATCTTCAAAGGCGAAATCCTTGAGCATGATCCGCAGGCCCATGACCGCCGTCTCGCCGAAGCTGCCGATGGCCCCGCTCCGCGTGGCCCGCGCCGCGACCGCGAACGCGCGTAAGGAGGAAAAGCTATGCTGCAACCAAAGCGTACAAAATTCCGCAAGGCCTTCAAAGGCCGGATCCATGGCGAAGCCAAGGGCGGTTTCCTCCTGAACTTCGGTTCCTTCGCCCTGAAAGCGACCGAGCCGGAGCGTGTGTCGGCCCGTCAGATCGAAGCGGCTCGCCGCGCGATCACCCGCCACATGAAGCGTCAGGGCCGTGTTTGGATCCGTATTTTCCCGGATCTGCCGGTCTCGGCCAAGCCCATCGAAGTTCGTATGGGTAAAGGTAAGGGTTCCACCGACCGTTGGGTGTCCAAGGTCAAGCCGGGCCGCATCATGTTCGAAGTGGACGGCGTTGCCGAATCCATCGCGCGTGAGGCTCTGCGTCTGGGCGCCATGAAGCTGCCGGTTACCACCCGTATCGTGGCCAAGGAAGACTGGTAAGGGTTTGCCGAAAGGCAAACGCCTGCGGTGTAGCGCGTTTCCGTGAAATGCGTGGGCCGTCACCCGGTTCAGAACAAAAAGCCCCCGGTGGAAACACCGGGGGTTTTTCAATGTGACATCACCGAACGCCTAGCCCTGCGGTGTCATCGCCTTGCGGCCCTTGGCACGCTCCAACCCGAGTTTGCGTTCGCGCCAGATGATGAGAATTCCCGCAGTAATCACAATGCCTGCGCCCAAAAGCATGGTCCATGTCGGCACTTCGGCAAACACAAAATACCCGATCAAAAGCGCAAACAGCATGGACGCATAGTCAAAGGGCGCCACCAGTGAGGCATCCGCCTCGCGGTAGCTGGAGGTCAAGAGGATCTGCCC
>JBMSKG010000165.1:0-6907 GCA_049419625.1 Paracoccaceae bacterium
TTGGAAGCGGCGCACAAGATCCGCGTGACGGTGTTGGCCCAAGATGTTGGCACACCTGCACAAGCCGCAGCACTTTATGACGCTGTGAAAGCCCAAGGGATCCAAGTGGACGTCTTGATAAACAATGCCGGTTTTGGGGGGCATGGCGGGTTTCTTGACCGCGATCTTGCGAAAGATCAGGCGATGATTGATCTGAATATCTCGGCGCTTGTGACCCTCAGCCACCTTTTCGGCACCGACATGAAAACACGAAAAGGCGGCAAGATGTTACAGGTCTCCTCGACTGCCAGTTTCCTGCCCGGGCCTTATCAGGCTGTCTATTATGCTACGAAGGCCTTTGTGACGTCATTCAGCCAGGCGATTGACCAAGAGTTGCGCAAAGACAGCATTACCTCGACGGCGCTATGTCCGGGCCTGGTTCACACAGAATTCGTGGCCTCGGCGGATTTGGCGGGCACTGGGCTTGCCAAGCAAAAAGGTGCCACGGCGGCCTCGGTCGCGAAATGTGGTTACGACGCCATGATGAGGGGCCAGTTGATTGCGATCAATGAACCTCAGCTGTCCTTCATGATGAATTGGCTCATTCCCTTCATGCCGCGCCGGACCGTCCTCAAGATGATTGCGAAGATGCAGACCAAATAGCCTGACTTCTGCGGCTCTCGGGCAGGTCATTTCGACCTGCCTCAGGCCTCTTTTCGGCAGCGGTCTCAGAATTTGATCAAATTCCTTGAACAGCCCCCGCGTTTGATCATATCTTGCGCCCAAGCGCCCAAGGATTCCCCAGAATTACGGGCCCGTGACCGAAGGGACATCCCATGAACATGATCACCAACCACATGTCGACGGCCGAGCTGCAAAAGCTGGACGCGGCGCACCATATGCACCCCTTCACCGATGCCAACGGCCTGGCGGCCAAGGGCGCACGGGTGATCAAATCGGCCAAAGGGGTCTGGCTGCAAGACAGCGAAGGCAACAAGATCATCGACGGCATGGCCGGGCTGTGGTGTGTCAACATCGGCTATGGCCGCACCGAACTGGGTGATGTGGCCAAGCGCCAGATGGATGAGCTGAGCTATTACAACACCTTCTTCCAGACCACCCATGTCCCCGCCATCGCACTGGCGGCCGAACTGGCCAAGGTCGCGCCCGAGGGGATGAACCACACCTTCTTTGCCGGGTCCGGCTCGGAAGCCAATGACACCAATATCCGTCTTGTGCGGCGCTATTGGCAGGTCAAGGGTATGCCCGAAAAGCGGGTGATCATTGCCCGCAAGAACGGCTATCACGGCTCCACGATGGGCGGGGGCAGCCTTGGTGGCATGTCGCCGATCCACGCCCATGGTGGCAAGATCGACGGGATCCACCACATCGACCAGCCCGACTGGTGGTCCGAAGGCGGAGACATGACCCCCGAAGAGTTCGGCCTTGAGCGTGCCCGGCAGTTGGAAACGGCGATCCACGAAATCGGTCTCGACAAGGTTGCGGCCTTTATCGGTGAACCGATTCAGGGTGCGGGGGGCGTGATCATCCCGCCCTCGACCTATTGGCCGGAAATCCAGCGCATCTGCGACAAATACGGGATCCTGCTGATTGCCGATGAGGTCATCACCGGCTTTGGTCGCACGGGCAATATGTTCGGCTCAACCACCTTTGGCATTCGCCCCCATATCATGACGATCGCCAAGGGCCTGTCCTCGGGCTATCAGCCGATCGGTGGGTCGATCATCCATGACGAGGTGTTCAAGGTCGTGGCCGAGGGGGGCGAGCTGTATCACGGCTATACCTATTCCGGCCATCCGGTGGCCGCCGCGGTGGCGCTGGAGAATCTGCGGATCATTCAGGAAGAGGGCATCATCGACCATGTCCGCAACGTGGCGCATCCCTATCTCAAGGCGAAATGGGACGCGCTGGCTGATCATCCGATGGTGGGCGAGGCAAAGTTGGTGGGCCTGATGGGCTCTGTCGCGCTGACCCCCAACAAAGCCAAGCGCGCGAAGTTCGCCGCTGAAGCCGGAACCGTGGGCTACAAGACCCGCGAACGGTGCTTTGCCAACAATCTGGTGATGCGTCATGTGGGCGACCGCATGATCATTGCCCCGCCGTTGGTCATTACGCCGGAAGAGATCGATGTGCTGATCGCGCGGGCGACAAAATCGCTGGATGAGGCCTATAAGATCGTCAAGGACGAAGGGCTGTTCGTCGCGGGATAAAGGATGATTTTGGGGGCACCATGCGCCCCCATCTCTTATGTGGCGCAGGCGACTCTATTCTTTGCAAGTGTTTGGAATTGCTGGGGATAGCTTCGCGTTAAGGCGATTGGGGGCCGTCTGGCCGCGTCCAAATCCAGCCGCCCATCACCACCAGCACAATACCCTGCACCGCCAGAATCTGCCAGCCAAGCCCAAGTGCAAGGCTGATCGCAAAGGCCGCCGCCATGGCGACCAAAGACAGGCGTTTGGCCTTCGGTGCGATGGCGCGGTGCATGCGCCAGTTGCGGATGGCAGGGCCAAAGCTTGGGTGGGCCAGCAGCCAGTTGTGCAGGCGCGGTGAGGATTTGGCAAAGCAGGCGGCGGCCAAAATCATGAAGGGCGTGGTCGGCACCAAAGGCAGCACAACGCCCGCAAGCCCAAGGGCGAGGGCGACAAGGCCAAGGCTGATCCAGAAAAGACGCATGAGCGTCGGTGTTTCACAGACCCGCGCCGCTGTCGAGGGCGCGTAGGGGCGCCCGTCTTTGCGCCATACAAGGGCCTTTTGCGCATGGCCTTTTCTTTTCCCGCCCCCCCGCCTATAGGGACCTATGGCGGGATGCCCCCGCGCCCCTTTGCTGTGAAAGGCCGCCCATGCGGACCATTACCACGACCGAAGCCCTTGCCGCCTTTTGCACGGCCGCCAAGGATCAGCCTTACGTCACCATCGATACCGAATTTCTGCGCGAACGCACCTATTGGTCCAAGCTCTGCCTGATCCAGATGGCGTTGCCGGGCAAAGACGGCGATGCGGTTCTTGTGGACCCGATCGAGGGGTCGCAGATGTCGATGGAGCCGCTTTATGACCTCTTTCGCCACAAGGCGACGGTAAAGGTCTTTCACGCAGCCCGGCAGGACCTGGAAATCTTTTTCGTCGAAGGCAATGTCTTTCCCGAGCCGTTGTTTGACACCCAGGTCGCCGCCATGGTCTGCGGCTTTGGCGAGCAGGTCGGCTATGAGACGCTGGTGAAGAAGATCGCCAAGGAAAACCTTGATAAAACCAGCCGCTTTACCGATTGGTCGCGCCGCCCGCTGACAACGGCACAAAGCGAATATGCCTTGGCTGATGTCACGCATCTAAGGGTGATTTATGAATGGCTGGCGGCCCAATTGGCCAAGAATGGGCGGCAGGGCTGGGTTGAGGAGGAGCTGTCGCTTCTGACCGACCCCGAGACCTATATCACGCGGCCGGATGAGGCGTGGATGCGCGTCAAGACGCGCACCACCTCGGGCCGGTTTTTGGCTGTGGTCAAAGAACTGGCGCGGTATCGTGAGTCCTATGCCCAAAGCAACAATGTGCCGCGGTCGCGCGTTATGAAGGATGACGCGCTGTTGGAGCTGGCCTCAACCCGGCCCACCTCGATGGAAGAACTGGGTCGTTCGCGGCTGTTGCAGCGCGAGGGGCGCAAAACCGAGATTGCCGAAGGCATCATCGCGGCGATCAAGGCGGGGCTGGAGATGCGGCCCGAAGATATGCCGAAGCCCGACCTTGTGCGCGAACAGCTGCAGGTCAATCCGGCCTTGGCCGATCTTTTGCGCGTGCTTTTGAAGGCGAAGTCAGAAAGCTTGGGCGTGGCGCCGCGCCTGATTGCCTCGGCATCTGATCTTGATGCGATTGCCGCCGGGGAGCGCAATGTAGATGCGCTGAAGGGCTGGCGGGCCGAAGCCTTTGGCGATGACGCGATGCGGCTTTGCCGGGGCGAGATTGCGCTGTCGGCCAAGGGCAATGAAGTGCGGGTGGTGCGGCTTTAGGGCCTCACGCGCTTAGCGGCGGCTAGAGCGGGCGTTCTGCGCGCCCTGCACCACAATCTCACGGATGCTGGCGAGTTTGATCTTCGAAAGGTGGGCAGCCACCGTCACCTCACGTGTGCGCTGGGCACCGGTCGGCGTTGGGCCGGGCGGCGGCATCAGGCGGAAGTCATAGACCAAGACACCGTTTTCATCGAGCGGGCGCGCCACCAGTTCGGCGTCGTAATGGCCTTGGGTGGGCGATAGGCCCGTGGCGCGCACGATGGCGCCATAAGGCGTTTGCTCGATGCTCATCGACAGGACCTGGTCGACCAGAGGGCGCGCTTCAATCTTTGCGGGGATGCCGAATTCGTCTGCTTGCGCCTCGCGTGAGCCACCGAACCAGTTCAGCGGGTTCAGTCGCGACTCGCGGATCGCGCCGCAAGAGGTCAGCACCATCACGGCAGTCAGGGCGAGGGTCAGAGAAAGGCGCATCGGCGGGGTCCTTGCAAGCACTCTCCTTTGGCTATCCGATCAGGGGGCCTTTGAAAAGGCCGCAGCGTTTGCGGGGCAGGGGCTGGACAGGGGGGCAGGGGCGAATTAGCTGACAAGGGAATAAAGGAGTTGCACCATGGCCACCCCCGCCTTTGAGGAGATTGCCGAAACCTTCGAGTTTCTCGACGACTGGGAGGATCGCTATCGCCATGTCATCGACATGGGAAAGGCGATGTCGCCTTTGGACGATAGCTTCAAGGTGCCCGCGCTTAAGGTGGATGGCTGCGCCAGTCAGGTCTGGCTGCGCCCGGTGATCGCGGGTGGTCGGTTCGATTTTCAGGGCGATTCGGATGCGATGATCGTGCGCGGGCTGATCGCAGTCTTACATGCCCTGTACTCCGGGGTGCCGGTGGCCGAGGTTGGCCGTGTGGATGCGCTGGCCGAGCTCGGTCGGTTGGGGTTGAACGAACATCTGTCCGCCCAGCGCTCCAACGGGGTGCGCGCCATGGTGGAGCGCATCCGCAAAGTGGCGGCCGAAGCGGCCTGAGGGCGAAGACCTGCGCCGACCGTCAGATCGGCGCGCAAGCCGCGCGGCACCAATCGAGCGCAGACGGTGACAGGCGCGGGGCCAGCTTCTCCAGCACCTGCCTGTGATAGGCGTTCAACCAGTCCCGCTCACCGGGGGCGAGCATCTCAGCCTCGATCAAGCGGCGGTCAAAGGGCACAAAGGTCAGCGTCTCGAACTGCAACTGTTCGCGTTCTGCATCACCGCCTTGCAGGTTCGGCGCCGGTTCCACCACGATCAGGTTCTCCAGCCGGATGCCAAATTCGCCCTCGCGGTAATAGCCCGGCTCGTTCGACAGGATCATCCCTACCTCAAGCGGCACCTCCGAGACCCTGCTGATGCGCTGGGGTCCTTCATGCACCGACAGGAACGCACCCACACCATGGCCCGTGCCATGGTTGAAGTCTTGTCCCGCCATCCACAAGGCGGCCCGCGCCAAGGGGTCAAGGTCGCGCCCGGTCAGCCCTTTCGGCCAGCGCACCCGCGAGATCGCGATGGTGCCCTGCAAAACGCGGGTATAGCAGGCACGGGCATAGGCGCCCGGATCACCCACTGCCACGGTGCGGGTGATGTCGGTGGTGCCATCCAGATATTGGCCGCCCGAATCCACCAGCAAAAGCGAATTGGCCTCAACCGCCCGATTCGACTCTTCGGTCACCCGGTAATGCATGATCGCCCCATTGGGGCCTGCGCCGCAGATGGTGTCAAAGCTGATTTCATGCAGCGCATTGGTGGCGCGGCGATAACCCTCAAGCGCAGTCACCACGTCGATCTCGGTCATGCCGCCTTGGGGTAGGCGCGCGTCGAGCCAGCACAAAAACTCCACCACCGCTGCCCCGTCGCGCAGATGTGCGGCGCGCATGCCGGCGATCTCGCCCGCGTTCTTGCACGCCTTTTGCAGGCGGCAGGGATCGTCGCCCCAAACCACTGCAATGCCTGCATCTTCTAACTCCATCGACACGGCAAGAGGGGCCGTGCCCTTGTCCACCCGCACGGGGCCTTGCAATGTGCGCAACGCGGGCACAAAGGCCGTGACCGGGCGCAAGGTAACCTCAGGGCCCAGATGGGCGCGGGTCGCCTCGTCAAACTTCTCGGCCGCCGCGAAAAGCGTGACACGGGCGTCGTCATGCAGGATCGCGTGGCCATGCAAGATCGGGTTGCGCGGCACGTCGGCGCCGCGAATGTTCAAAAGCCAGCACAGCGAGTCGGGCAAGGTCAGCACCGCCGCCCGCTCAGCCGCCTTCGCCAGCCCTTCGGCCAGCCGCGCGCGCTTGGCCGCAGCCGGTTCACCCGCCAAGGCTTCAGGATGGGCAAAGGCACGACCCATCGGCGCTTTGGGCTGATCGGCCCAAATCCGGTCCACCATATTGTTGCAGGGGCGGAGCGATAGGCCGCTGCCCTGTAGGCCCGTCTCGAGCCGCGCGATTTCATCGGCGGTGTGCAGCCACGGATCAAAGCCGATCACGCCCGTCTCAAGCTGGGTTTTCATCCAATCGGCAGGTTTCACCTCAGGCCAAGGCACATGCGTGAAATGGGCCAAATCAACCTGACCTTTCACTTGGGTGCGATAGCGCCCGTCGATAAAGATCCCTGCCACCCCCGGCAGCACGATGGCAAAGCCCGCCGATCCGGTGAACCCGGTCAGCCATTGCAACCGCTCATCACGTGCGGCCACATATTCCCCCTGATGGGCATCGGCGCGCGGCACCATAAAGCCCGCCAGCCCCTCGGCGGCCAACACAGCGCGCAAAGCGGCCAGACGGGCCGGGCCTTGGGCGGGATTGGCGGTGGTGTCAAAGGTCTGGAACATCGCAGGCTCCTTCAATGCGGTCAAAATATCCTCAAGGGGGTGAATTGGCGCAGCCAAGAGGGG